>NZ_CP150484.1:1344489-1714398 GCF_037997115.1 Amycolatopsis coloradensis | reverse complement strand
TTCAGGACGAAATCCGTCCTGAACGACCCTTTCCTGACAGCTGAGGACGGGTTTCTTGACGGGACCTTGACATGCGCAGGTCGACGGGCCTAATTTCGGCGGATCTCAATGGTCTGTCCGCATACCTTTTAAGTGGGTGCCCGATGGATGTCTCTGACAAGCAGGCCGCAGAACCCGCCGACGAAGACAGTGCCCGGCTCCACCAACTCGGCTACGCGCAGGAGCTCCGGCGCACGATGTCGGCCTTCTCCAACTTCGCCGTCTCCTTCACGATCATCTCGATCCTCTCCGGCTGCCTGACCCTCTACGGATTCGGCATGAAGACCGGCGGGCCCGCCGCGATGATCTGGGGCTGGCCGCTGGTCGGCCTCTTCGTCATCCTGGTCGGGCTGGGCATGGCCGAGGTCTGCTCCAGCTACCCGACCGCGGGCGGCCTCTACTACTGGGCGGCGAAGCTCGCCCCGCGCAACGGCGCGGCGTGGTCATGGTTCACCGGCTGGTTCAACCTCATCGGGCAGATCGCCGTCACCGCGGGGATCGACTTCGGCGCGGCGCTGTTCCTCAACGCCTTTCTCGACCTGCAGTTCGGCTTCGAGGCGACGCCGGGCCACACGATCCTGCTGCTGGCGATCATCCTCGTGATCCACGGACTGTTGAACACCTTCGGCGTCAAGATCGTCGCGCTGCTGAACAGCATCAGCGTGTGGTGGCATCTCGCGGGTGTGCTGGTGATCGTCGGGGTGCTGATCATCGTTCCCGAGAAACACCAGGACGCGTCGTTCGTCTTCGGCGAGTTCGTGAACAACACCGGCTGGGCGTCGCCTGTCTACGTCTTCTTACTGGGCCTCCTGCTCGCGCAGTACACACTCACCGGATACGACGCCTCGGCCCATATGACCGAGGAGACCAAGAACGCGGCGAAGGCCGGACCTCGCGGGATCATCAACTCGATCCTCGTCTCCCTGGTCGCCGGCTGGATCCTGCTGATCGGCCTCACCTTCGCCATCCAAAACTACGAGGGCGCCGTCGGCTCCGAAACCGGGGTGCCGCCCGCGCAGATCTTCATCGACGCGACCGGCGCGACAACCGGCAAGTTCCTGTTGCTGATCTGCATCGGCGCACAGCTGTTCTGCGGAATGGCGTCGGTGACCGCGAACTCGCGGATGATCTACGCCTTCGCTCGCGACGGCGCGATCCCGGGTTCCAAGTTCTGGCACCGCATCAACAAGCGCACCCAGACTCCGACCAACGCGGTGTGGCTGGCCGCGGGCGGCGCGCTCCTGCTCGCCCTGCCGTACCTGTGGAGCGCGACCGCCTACGCGGCGGTGACCTCGATCGCCGTCGTCGGCCTTTACGTGGCCTATGTGATCCCGGTGTTCCTGCGGGTGCGCAAGGGCGACGACTTCGAACCCGGACCGTGGAACCTCGGCCGCTGGGGGAAGCTCGTCGGGACCGTCGCGACCGTCTGGGTGTGCTTCATCTTCGTGCTGTTCATGCTTCCGCAGGGATCACCGATCACCATCGACAGTTTCAACTACACGCCTATCGCCTTCCTTGTCGTACTCGGTGGTGCGGCGGTGTGGTGGTTCGCCTCGGCGCGCAAGTGGTTCACAGGCCCGAAGGTGCAGGGCTCCGAGGAAGAACTCGCCGCGGTGGAAAAGGAACTCAAGGAACTGGGGTAGCGGTCTCCTCCCGGGAGCGGCCGGCGCGGACTACGGTCACCGCGGCCGCTCCCAGCGCCCCGACTCCGGCGAAGGCGTAGAAACCCCACGGGTAAGCGATTCCGGCAGTCAGCAGCGCGCCGCCGAGGATCGGGCCGCAGATCGCGCCGACGCGGCCGACACCGGCCGCCCAGCCGATCCCGGTGGCACGCATGACGTCCGGGTACGTCTTGCCGATGTAGGCGTACACGAGCACCTGCGCGCTGAACACGAAACCGCCGGTGAGGAACACGGCCACGTACAGGCCGACAGCGGGCAGCTTCACGCTCAGCAGGGCCAGGAACACCGCCGCCCCGAGGAACCAGAAGATCACCGTCGGCCGCACGCCGGCCTTGTCCGCCACCCGGCCCGCGACGAGCAGGCCGACGACGCCGCCGAGGTTCAGCGTGAGCAGCAGCCCGAGCGCCGCGCCCAGCGGATACCCGGCCTGGCGCATGATCTCCGGCAGCCAGGTGTTGAGCCCGTAGACCAGCAGCAGCCCCATGAACGACGTCACCCAGAACGCGATGGTGGCGCGCAGGAACCCACCGCGGAACAGCCCGCCGACAACCTGTGTCGCCGACTTCTCCTGCGTCTCCCGCGCCCGCTCGAACGACTCGGATTCCGGCAGGTACTTGATCATCAGCGGTACCAGCACGAGGGCGGGCAGCGCGCCGGCCACGAACATCGCGCGCCAGCCGAGCGGCTGGATCAGCCAGATGCCGAGCAGGGCCGTGAGCACCGCGCCGACGTGGTAGCCGGTCATCACCGTGGTGGTCGCGCTGCCCCCCTTCCCCTTGCGGGCGTACTCGGTGACCAGTGCGATCGCCGTCGGCAGACAGCCGCCGAGACCCAGCCCGGCGAGGAAACGCAGCAGACCGAAGACGAACGCCGACGGCGAGATCGCGCAGAGCGCGGTGAACGCCGAGAAGGCCGCGACCGCGATGATCAGCGCCTTGCGACGGCCGATGAGGTCGGTGATCGTGCCGATCGCCATCGCGCCGATCATCATGCCGATCAGGCCGAACGTCGAGATCACCGACGCCGTGCCGGGTGTCAGGCCCCAGACGTGGTCGCGGAGCAGCGCGGGCAGCACCGTGCCCAGGACGACCAGGTCGAATCCGTCGAGCAGTACCGCCGTCCAGGCGAGTGGGACCACCCACGAACGGGCCGCGGCAGGGGACATTGGGGACCTCCAGCTGTGTTCGCTATGCGCACGAGTATGCACAATACGAACGCTGTGAGCAAGGCCACTGGGCCTCCGGATGTGAGTCAGCGCTGGACGAGGTCTCCGAGGACGCTCCAGGTGCGAAGCCGCTCTTCCGCGTTCCGGATGCCGCTCTGCGTCGCGACGACCTCGGTCGCCCCGGCGTCGAAGTACCGCCGGATCTCGGCCGCGACGGTCTCCTCGTCCCCGGCGATCACCAGCTCACCGGCGGAATCCACGCCCTGGGCGTCGAAGATCGCGCGATAGGAAGGGATGTCGCGGAAGAAGGCGTATTGCCGGTCGACCTGGGCGCGGACGGCGCCGGGATCGTCGGTCACGACGACCGGGACCATCGCGATGATCCGCGGCGCCGGTCGGCCGGCGGCGGCCTTGGTGATCTCCGGGACGATGAGCCCGGAAAGGGCTTTCGGCCCGGCGAGGAAGGGGATCGTGCCGTCGGCGAGTTCGCCGGTGACTCGCAGCGCCTGCCGTCCCATCGCCGCGATGATCACCGGGATGCCCGAAGACCCCGCGACAGACAGCGAAGCCGCGAAGCCCTTGGCGTGCGCCCGGACCGTCTCGCCGTGGAAATCGACTTCGCCGCCGTCGAGCACTTGCCGAAGGATCGTGAGGTACTCGCGAAGGTGCTTGATCGGCGACGGGTACTCGATGCCGTACGCCGGTTCGAGCCAGTTCTTCGCGCCGGTTCCGAGGCCGAGGACGAATCGGCCGCCGGTGGCGGCCTGTGCCGTCTGCGCGAGACCGGTGATCAGCAACGGATGTCGCGGGTAGATCGGGACGACGCCGGTCCCGACGGTGATTCCCGGGACCGCGCGCCCCGCGAGGGCGGCGACGGTGATCGCGTCGTGCTCCATCTGCTGCGAGAACCAGACGGACGTCAGGCCCGCGTCGGCGGCCTGCCGGGTCTGCGTGATGAGTTCGTCGACGATGTTGACGGCGTCCGTGGTGTCCCCGGACGGGAGTGCCACTCCGATGGTCATGGTCAACGCTAACCATGCTGCCTAACGGATATTTCGCCGTTCACCAGGTGGGATCACGCGCGCGGATCCCGGTCTTGGCCCACCCTGGGCGGCGTCCGACACCTCGATTTTGGAGAGACCCGATGTCGCTGACCGATGTCATCGAAGGAACCAAGACCGCCGTCGACGCCGACCCGCGCAACGCCGCCGTCTCGTTCAGCGTCGCCAACGCGCTGACCCCCGGAACCGCGACGCGGGTCGACGTGCGGGTGCGCGACCACTCGTTCGCCGTCGACGAGCCCGCCGCGCTCGGCGGCACCGACACCGCGGCGAACCCGGTCGAATACGCGCTCGCCGCGCTGGGCTCGTGCCAGGTGATCACCTATCAGTTCTGGGCGGCGAAGCTCGGTGTGCCGCTCGAAGGCGTGAAGGTGACCGTGGACGGCGACATCGACCTGCACGGGTTCTTCGGGTTCTCGGAGACTCGCCCCGGCTTCGGTGACGTGCGCGTTTCGGTCGAGCTGAGCGGGCCCGCGGGCGCGGAGGTCTACGAGGACCTGAAGCGGCAGGTGGACGAACACTGCCCGGTGCTGGACCTGTTCCGGAACCCGACGCCGGTGAAGACCTCGCTCGC
Source organism: Amycolatopsis coloradensis (assembly GCF_037997115.1). NCBI lineage: Bacteria > Bacillati > Actinomycetota > Actinomycetes > Pseudonocardiales > Pseudonocardiaceae > Amycolatopsis > Amycolatopsis coloradensis. The sequence goes on along the minus strand of NZ_CP150484.1, from coordinate 1,709,877 downwards.
CTGAGCCGCCATGGAACGGAGCTGTTGCGAAAGTGGCTCGGCGAGCCGAGGGGGAGCTTCGGCCCGGGAACTCGGCCGGTGCCCCTGTCCCCAATGTGGCATTGGAGACGTTGAACGTCCCTGATGCCACATTGGGGAAACTCTGGCCGGCGAGACGTCGCGGCTCACGGTGAAGATCTCGCTCGCCTGAGCCGCAAGGGGGTCAGACGAACTCGTGCCGCACGATCGTCTGCTCGCGGCCCGGACCGACGCCGATCGCCGAGATCCGCGCGCCCGACAGCTCTTCGAGCCGCTCGACGTAGGCCCGCGCGTTCGCCGGCAGCTCTTCGAAGGTGCGGCAGCCCGAAATGTCCTCGAACCAGCCCGGCAGCTCTTCGTAGATCGGCAGCGCGTGGTGCACGTCGGTCTGCGTCATCGGCATGTCGTACGTCCGGGAGCCGTCGACCTCGTAGCCGACGCACACCGGCACCTTCTCCAGGCCGGACAGCACGTCCAGCTTGGTGAGGAAGTAGTCGGTGATGCCGTTGACCCGCACCGCGTAGCGCGCGATGACCGCGTCGAACCAGCCGGTGCGCCGCGAGCGGCCGGTGGTGACGCCGAACTCGCCGCCCTGTTTGCGCAGGTACTCGCCGGACTCGTCGTCCAGCTCGGTCGGGAACGGGCCGGAGCCGACACGCGTGGTGTAGGCCTTGAGGATGCCCAGCACGGTGTCGATCTTGCCGGGGCCGATGCCCGAACCCGCGCTCGCGCCGCCGGAGGTCGGGTTCGACGACGTCACGAACGGGTAGGTGCCGTGGTCGACGTCGAGCAGGGTGCCCTGCGAGCCTTCGAGCAGCACGGTCTCGCCACGTTCGAGGGCCTGGTTGAGCTGCAGGCGCGTGTCGGCGATGCGGTGCGCGAACTTCTCGCCCGCGGCCAGCACCTCGTCGGCGACCTGGTTCGCGTCGAGCGCCTTGCGGTTGTAGACCTTGACCAGCACCTGGTTCTTGAACTCCAGTGCCGACTCGACCTTCTGCCGGAAGATCTTCTCGTCGAGCAGGTCCTGCACGCGGACGCCGACGCGGGCGATCTTGTCCTGGTAGCAGGGGCCGATGCCGCGGCCGGTGGTGCCGATCTTGCGGCTGCCGAGGTAACGCTCGGTGACCTTATCGATCGCGACGTGGTACGGCATGATCAAGTGCGCGTCGGCGGAGATCAGCAGCTTGCTGGTGTCGACGTCGCGTTCTTCCAGCCCGGCGAGTTCGTCGAGCAGCACGCCCGGGTCGATGACGACGCCGTTGCCGATGACGTTGGTGACGCCCGGGGTGAGGATCCCGGACGGGATGAGGTGGAGGGCGAAGTTCTGCCCGTCGGGAAGGACTACGGTGTGGCCCGCGTTGTTACCGCCTTGGTAACGCACGATCCACTGGACGCGGTCGCCGAGCAGGTCGGTGGCCTTGCCCTTGCCCTCGTCCCCCCATTGGGCCCCGATCAGCACGATGGCCGGCATGTGACACTCCAGGTGTTCGGCGACTTGTGGTTTGGCGCTGGTAAATGCCGGTGCATGAGCGTAACGGAGGGCCTTCGGGTGCGCGGAATAGTGGTGGTCTGTCCGGAGGGCGAGCCCACACTCCCGGAGATCGACGACGTCGAAATGGTGCACGTCCCGAGCCGCCCCGGCAAGGCGGATATCGACCCCTTGCTGGGGGAACACGATCATCTCGTGGTCGCGGGCACCGACGCCGACCTCGCGGCGGTCGCGCTGCGGCTGTTACGAAAAGAACAGCTCTCGGGCGTGTCGCTCGGCTTCGTGCCGTCGTCGCCGAACTCCGACGTCGCCCGTATCTGGAGCCTGCCGACGCAGCCGCTGCGCGCCCTCTCGCTCGCCCTGCGTGGCGAGGTCGACCCGGTGCCGCTGATCCGCGACGACACCGGCGGGGTGCTGGTCGGGCGCGGGGTGATCGGGATGATCCGCGGGGTGGCCTACTGCGACGAGCACACCGTCCTGCGCGGGCCCGCGCGCTCGGTCGAGGTCGAGCCGGACACGAGCGGCCCAGGGCTGATGGTCCGGGTGACCAAGGGGACGCTGTTCAAACGGCCTTCGACGCATTACGCGCGGGCGTTCCAGCTCGGCTGCATCCCGACCCGGCCGAGCATCGACGGCGTCGCCCATCCCCGCGCCATGAGCCGGTGGACCTGGTACCGGCACACCGAGGACCTCAGGCTGGTCCGCGGGCTGGACTAGCCCGTTCGGCTCAGAACCATCAGCTGGACTTTCCGAAGATTTTTCGGCGGCGGACACCCTGTCCGACCTGCTCGTGACACCCTCCGTTCACGAATAGCCAGCAGAGTGTCATCCGATGGTGTTGCGTGGGCCATATCCGTACCGCAAGGTGACCAGGTCCCCAAACCTGACACGGAGGCAGCAATATGCCAACTGCGCTTGCTGTTCGTCGCTCCTTCACCGTTCTCGCCGTCTCGGCGATCGTCTCGGCGGGCGTGGTCGGCGTCGCCGAAGCGACACCCCCGGGCATCCCGTCGGCGGACACCGCCAAGACCCAGCTCGCCGCACTGACCGTCAAGCCGGACGGTTCGTCGACCGGGTACAGCCGCGACAAGTTCCCGCACTGGTCCGACCAGGGCAACAGCTGCAACACCCGCGAGGTCGTGCTGAAGCGGGACGGCACGAACGTGCAGCAGGACAGCAGTTGCGCCGCCGTCTCCGGCAGCTGGTTCAGCCCGTACGACGGCGCCACCTGGCGCGCGGCGTCCGATGTGGACATCGACCACGTCGTCCCGCTGGCCGCCGCGTGGCGCACCGGGGCGTCGTCGTGGACCACCGCGCAGCGGCAGGCGTTCGCGAACGACCTCAGCGCGCCGCAGCTGATCGCCGTCACCGACAACGTCAACCAGGAGAAGGGCGACAAGTCGCCGGACGCCTGGAAGCCGCCGACCGTCGGCTACTGGTGCACCTACGCGAAGATGTGGACCACGGTGAAGTACAAGTACAAGCTGAGCATCAAGTCGGCGGAGAAGACCGCGCTGACGGACATGCTCAACCGCTGCTGAACCTGCTCTGACCGTGAAGGCCTCCTTCACTACCTTCAGGGTAGGGAAGGAGGCCTTCACGGACCTTCAGGGCTGTCAAGCGGAAAGGTGGGACGTTTCGCGGGCTGGGAGCCGAGCTCAGCATGTGGGCGGGCCTCAAGAGCGTGATTAGCGTGAATCGGGCAGGCGCAAGCAAAAGCGCCCTCCCCGTTCCCGCTGGAGGCCACCCGGTGTCCCGTCCCGCCGCCACTTCCTTACTCGCGCTCACCGCACTTTTCGCCACCGCCTGCTCGTCCGCGGGCGGCTCGACGGGTGTCGACGCGGGGCCGCCCAAGCCCGGAGGCACGCTGCGCCTCGGGATCTCGTCGAGCCCGGACTGCGTCGACCCGCAACAGGTCGGCACCAACGCTTCGCTCAACGTCGGCCGCCAGCTGGTCGATTCGCTGATTCGACGCGTACGGCGTCGGCGAGCGGCACGGTGAACCGTTTCTCTCGTCGGCGCCGCCGGTGATCCTGGCCGCGGTGGCCGAACACACCCGGCGCGTCCGGCTGCTGACCACACTGACCGTGATCAGCGTGCTGGACCCGGTCCGCGTCGCCGAGGACTACGCGACGCTCGACCAGCTTTCCCGCGGACGGCTGGATCTCATGATCGGGAAGGGAAACGATCCCCGGCATTTCCCGCTGTTCGGTCTCGAAGAGGACCGGCAGTGGGAGTACCAGGCGGAGAAGTTCGTCCTGCTGCGCAGGCTGTTCCTGGAGGAGGGCGTGACGTGGGAGGGCGAGTTCCGCGCTCCGCTGACCGACGTCACGACGCAACCGCGGCCGTTCCACGCACGGCCGCGGATCTGGCACGGGAGCGCGTCGAGCACCGAGTCGACCGAGCTGGCCGCGAAGTTCGGCGACCCGCTGTTCACCGCGAACGGCTTCCATCCCAAGAAGAAGTACGCCGACCTGATCGACCACTACCGGCGGCGGTGGGCCGAGTACGGTCACGACCCGGCGGACGCGCTCGTGGGTTCGGGCGCGGGCGGGCTCTACGTCGCCAAAACCTCGCAGGAGGCACTGGACGGTTATCGGCCGTACTTCGAGGCGCTGATGAAGACACCCGCGTATCAGCACAACAAGTCGGAGTTCACCACATTGGAGGACAAGATCGCCAAGGGCTCCGCGCTGGTCGGCAGCCCGGAACAGGTGATCGACAAGATCGGCGACTACCACGTGTCGTTCGGGCACGAGGTGCAGGCGGTCTCGGTCGACGGCCTGGAATCCGGGGAGGCACGAGAGGTACTGGAGCTCTTCGCCGCCGACGTGATCCCGATCGTGCGGAAGGAACTGCCCTCGCGGGTCTGGGAAAGTTCAACGGCTGACCCCCGCTGCACCGATCCCCTTTCGGCGTACTACTCGCCGGAGGGGGTTTCGGAACTCACGTGATGGAACGGCGATCTCGCGTGATCCCAGCCACGGGTCGGGGAAAGGCTGCCGCAGGGCGCGGACCAGTTCGTCAATGCCGAGGTGCTGGAGGCGGCCAACGCCGGCCGGGCGCTGACCGGGGACCAGGTCACCGCGGACGCCGTCGAGGAGAGGGCCAAGACCCTCCTCGACGACGCCCGCGTGCGCGAGGTGGCGGCGAGGGCCCGTCACGAGATCGCCACCATGCCCGCGCCGTCGGAGGTCGTCGGGCAGCTGGAGGAGTTCGCGCGCTAGGTGATCATCCTCAGGATCTCCCTCGCCACGATGTCGTTCTGCCGGAACGGGAGCGCGTTCGTCCGCGGCCGGGTGAACGCCCCGGCCGACCGCGCGGACGTATGCGGCCCGAGCGCGAACCGACGGGGATGCGGGCGGCCGGCACCGTCGAGCATCCGGCCGTCGGAGACACGGGTGTGGATACGCCCGGCGAGCAGCCGGTCACCGGTCACCGGGTCGAGCACGGTCTCCTCACCGAGCGCGCCGCCGGCGTGCAACCGTCGCAAAAGGACATCGGATGCCCTGGTGACGCTCGGCTCGGGCAGCCGCGCCTCGACGAGCGTCCGCGCCTCGGTCTCGCCGGGGAAGCTCGCGCCGGAAGCGACGAAGACCCCGCGTTCCTCATCCGCCGACACACGCGTTTCGGCGCCCAGGAAGGAAACGAGGCCTGCCTCCTGAAGGGCGAGCAGTTCTTCGAGCCGCCGCGGAGGCGGGCCGCTCGCGAAACAGGAGAAGAAGCCGAGGAACCAACCGTCCAAATCGGACAGTTGTGAAACCGCGTCGAGCCGTCCGGTCCGCACCAGCGCGGGAAGCTGGCCCATCACGGACAGCAGTGCCGTGAACGCCCCGAGATCCGCGCTGTACTCGGGGTCCGCCCGCCGGCTCAAGTCGGCTTCGACGTACTCGCGCAGTTCCTTGCCGTACTCCTCCGCGGTGCCGAAGTCCTTGCCCGCCATGGGCCGGTCGAGACGATCCAGGTCCAGCCGGTCGTCCGGCGCCGGGACCGCGCGCGTCACCAGCGCGTCGAGTTCGCCGGGTGCGGCGTCCGCGAAAGCGTCGGCGAAGACGGCGAAATCCATGCGCACCCGCTCGGGATGGGCGGTGAACAGTTCGCTGTAGTAGGCCCACGCGATCTCTTTCGAGATCAGCGGCCAGACGTCGCGGCGGAAGTCGATCCGGCCGGGTGCGGCGCAAAGCCGTCCGATGGCGCAGGCGTCGAAGAACTTGGGCAGCCGCACGGGTTTCCCGCGCAGCCGGTAGCCGATCTTCGCGTGATAGGGCACGCCGCGCCGCGAACCGACGTGCAGCACGGGCTCGGCGCCGCTGGGGTGGTACTTCAACCCGCCGCACGCCTGCTCTTCGAACCGGCCACCGCGGCCTTCGGTCAGCAGCAGCATCAGATCGACGAACGCGAGGCCGAATCCACGCACCAGCACGGTTTCCCCCGCCCCGATCGCCGAATAGTCGACGTCGGCGGTGTAACCGGCCGGATAGTAGGCGAGGTCGTGGCGGACGGCGAAGTCCGCGAGCGCGGCTTCCCGTTCGTCCGGTTCGGCGTCGAGGTGCCCGACGGTGAACAGGACCGCGTCCACCTCCAGGGGTTCCGCGCGGCCTTCCAGCCAGAGCGACTGCGGCTCGCCGTCTTCGAGCCGCACCGCGCGGGTCCGGTGCTCGACGACCTCGATCCCGGCCGGGAGTTCGGCGCGCACCTTGCGGTGGAACCAGGCGAGATACGCGCTCTGCAGCCGCCGCGTCGGGAAGTGATCGCTTCGCAGTGCCTCGAGTTCGGCGCGCAGGCTGTCGTCGATTCGGGTGTCGAGCCCGCCCGAGCGGACCAGCCGCGCCCACTCGATCAGTGACGGGCCCGGCCTGATCGGGCCGTCGATCCGCACGGTCTCGTCGGTGAACACCGTGACGTCCTCGGGCATGGAGTTCATCCGCAGCAACGGCGACTGTTCATAGCGCCAGACCCGTCCCGCCCCGGCGGGGAAGGGATCGACGAGATGTACCACCAGCCGCCGACCGCCGAGCAGTTCGGCGGCGTTGGCGCCGAGCCGTTCGAGCACGCCCACCCCACGTGGACCGGCGCCGACCACCGCGAGCACGTAGGGAAGGTCTGCGGTACTCACGAAGCCGAAGCTACGCCGGGATTCCGGGCGGCGTGCGGGTTCTCACGGAGCGGAACCCGTTGCCACGGCGAAGAACCGGCGCGTACTCGTCGAGCAGGGGGACACGGACGAGAGGAACGCGCGATGCCGGTCGAATTCCTGGGTATCGGAGGCACCAACGACGGTTCGGAGACCCATCCGCGATCGGGTGGCGTCTTCGACAAGGACTACACGCTGCGCCTCGCACGGGCGCACGAGGACTTCGGCTGGGACCGGGTGCTGTTCGCGTACGGCTCCAGCGGGCCGGACCCGGCGCAGGCGGCCGCGTACGTCGCGTCGAAGCTCGACAAGCTCCAGATCCTGTTGGCGCACCGGCCGAACGTCTCGTACCCGACCTTCGCGGCGAAGACGTTCGCCACGCTGGACCAGCTTTCGGACGGAAAGCTCACGGTGCACTTCATCACCGGCGGCAGCGACCACGAACAGCAGCGCGAAGGCGACTACCTCACCAAGGACGAGCGCTACTCACGCACACGCGAGTACATCCAGATCGTGAAGAAGGCTTGGATATCCGAAGTGCCCTTCGACCACGAAGGCGAGCACTACCGCTTCGCCGACTTCGTCCTCGACGTCCGTCCTGTGCAACAGCCACGCCCCGATGTGTCGTTCGGCGGGTCGTCCCCGGCGGCGTACGCGGCGGGCGGGGCGGAGGCGGACATCTTCTGCCTCTGGGGTGAGCCTCTCGCACAGACCGCCGAGCAGATCGAGTCCGTCAAGGCCGCGGCGAAGGCCGCCGGGCGGACCGACGTCCCGCGGATCCAGGTCGCCTTCCGCCCGATCATCGCGCCGACCGAGGAACTCGCCTGGGAGAAGGCGTATCGCACGGTCGACGCCATCAAGGCCCACACGAGCGGAGGCAGGCAGCTGACGCGGCGGCATTCGCTCACCGCCCCGGAGAACACCGGCTCGCAGCGGCTCCTCGCCGTGGCCGCCGAAGGGGAACGGTTCGACCGGGCACTGTGGACCCCCACCGCGGCCGCGACCGGCGGCGCCGGGAACTCCAACGCGCTGGTCGGCACGCCCGAAACCGTCGCGCAGGCCCTGCTCGACTACTACGACCTCGGCGTCGACATCCTCTCCGCGCGCGGTTACGACATGCTCGGCGACACGGTCGACTTCGGCCGTCACGTCATCCCCATCGTGTGCGAAGAGGTCGCCAAACGCGACGCTGCGAAGGCGGCTTCGGCCCGCGAGGTGCTCGCGGTCGACGGCTGAGCCGCCACTGCACCGAATGGCCGATCGATCATCCATTCGGGGGAGGGGACTTCGGTACCGGCTGATGGGCCTGAGGGTCGCGGAGCGGAGTCGAAATACCTTCGCGCATTGTGCGAACACAGAGGTGCCCGAGGGACGCACGGCGCGTCGTATCCCCGCGCCGGGTGAAGCGGCCCCTGCGCGGTTTTTCCGGCGAAAGACCCAAAACAACCGAAAGCCGCAGGTCCGAGCCGAGGGACCGGTCACCGGGACATCTTCGCGAACGGCCGTGCGTCCACGAAAAAGATCTCCAACTCCAGAAACCCGGCGAAAGAACCTAGCCAATCACCAACAGTCAGGAGACACTTACGTGAACGAATGACGCTTCGTGACGAGCTCGTGACCGCGTTACTCTCGGTCACGAGTTTGTCGCGTAATAAGGACCCTATTGGGGGCAGCATGGCTTCGGCCGGACGGGTCACTTACCGAGAGGTGTTCGGTGTAGCCGAGTTCCGTTCGCTCTGGTTCGCCGAGCTTTTCTCGATCTTCGGTGATCAACTCGCCAGGGTCGCCCTCTCCGTCCTCGTCTTCACCGAAACCCGTTCCGCGACCCTGACCGGTCTCACCTACGCGTTGACCTACGCCCCGTCGCTGCTCGGCGGCATCTTCCTCACCGGATTCGCCGACCGCTTCCCCCGGCGAACGGTGATGGTGACCGTCGATCTGCTGCGAGCGCTGCTGATCGCGCTGGTCGCGGTGCCGGTACTGCCGTTCTGGGTCCTGTGTGTCCTCGTCGGCGCCGTCTCGCTGCTGAATCCGCCGTTCAAGGCGGCCCAGCTGGCTCTGCTGCCGCAGATCCTCGAAGGCGACCGGTTCGTCGTCGGCATGGCGATCCGCAGCATGACCGTCCAATCGGCACAGCTGGCGGGATTCGCCGGCGGCGGTCTCCTGCTGACCGCGCTGGAACCCCATATCGCCCTCGCGCTGGACGCGGTCACCTTCGTGGTCTCGGCGCTGTTCGTCCGGTTCGGACTGGCGTCGCGCCCGGCCGCTGCGTCCGGCGAGAAGCGCAAGTCGTTCTTCGCCTCGATCGGTTCGGGCGGGAAGATCGTCTTCGCCAGCTCAGGGTTGCGTTCGCTGCTGCTGTTCACCTGGCTGATGGGCCTGCTGCCGGTGTACGAGGGCATCGCGGCGCCTTACGTCGCCTCGTCCGGCGGAGGCCCCGAGGTCATCGGCCTGCTGCTGGCCGCCGACCCGATCGGCAGCGTGATCGGCGCGTTCATCTACTCGCGCTGGGTGCCGGCACACGTCAGACCGAAACTGATCGGGCCGCTTTCCGCGCTGACGGCGATCCCGCTGCTGCTGTGCTTCCTGCAGCCGGGGCCGTGGGCGTCGATCGCGCTGTTCGTCGTGTCCGGCGGGCTGGGCACGGTCGCGCTCATGCAGGCGACGGCGTCGCTGACCCTCGCGGTCCCCGACGAAAGCCGCGCTCAGGTGATGGGCCTGTCGAACACCGGACTGACCACGACCATGGGTGTGAGCCCGCTGATCGGCGGCATCCTAGCCGACCAGACCGGCGCGCAGTCGACGGTCGGCTTCTTCGGTCTTGCCGGCTTGCTGCTGACCGTTCCGCTGGCGATGGCCTGGGGGAAGACACTCAGGGCGGCCCCGGAAAAGTGGATCGAGCATGACGACGCACGCGCGGAACATTGAGGTGCTCCACGCGTGGTCAATCCTGCGCAGCCGTACGGCTGGCGCCCCGTGTCACTGCTCCTTACCGGCCATCGCTGGCACCTTTCCCTCGGTCTCTCAGAGAAAAGTACACACCTAGGGAGCTTGTCGACAGCCCGCAAGTCAGTGGAAGCTGTCGGTGAGTAGGGGGTTTCGGAGAATGACGCAACAGTCAGGGGGAAAGATGATCACATCGGAGGAACGCGCTGGACATCGTTCGGCTCTCACGGTAACGGCGTGGGAGCTTTGGAAGCGGCCCACGAACTGGATCACCTTCACGGGGCTGACGGTCGCGGCGATGCTCGCGCTGACCGGGATCTTCACCATGACCGTCGCGGTCGAAACGTCGCAGGTCATGACCTGCCTGCTGCTCGCGGCACTGGCGATCGTGCAGGCCGAGGCGACCCGGCGGATCGAGCACCAGCGGCGCAGTCTGAGCATCACCCCGCACGTCAGCATGACGTCGGTCTGGGTCTTCCCCGGCGCGTTCATCCTGCCGCCGCAGCTCTCCGCGCTTCTCGTCGCGGTGATCTATCTTCACCTCGGTTTCCGCAGCTGGTCGGGTATTCGTCACGTGAATCCCCATCGGACTGTGGCGAACGCCACAACCATGACGATGTCCGCGTTCGCCGGCTGGGGGGCCGTGCAGCTCGTGGGTGACCCTTCGGTGACGGTCTCTTCGATCTGCTTCGCGGGCCTCGCCTTCTTCGTCGTCAACACCGCTCTCACGGGGATCGGGCTCTATCTGGCCGCCCCCGGCAAGGCTTCCGTCCCCAACTGCCTCGGCACCTGGGACGACAACATCCTCGAACTCTCCACGGTGTGCCTCGGCGGCCTGGTCATCGCGGCCCTTCCGTACCAGCCCGCGCTCGTCCTGCTGATCTTCCTGCCGCTGTACGTGCTGCAGCGTTCGGTGCTGATCAAGCAGCTGGAAGAGCTCGCGACCACCGATCAGAAGACCCAGCTGCTCAACGCGACGACCTGGCAGCAGGGCGCCATCCGCGAGGTCGCCCGCGCCGAGCGCGAGAACGGCCAGTTCGGCGCGCTGATGATCGACCTCGACCACTTCAAGAGCATCAACGACACGTACGGCCACCTCGCGGGCGACGACGTGCTCAAGGGGGTCGCGGCGCTGGTCAAGGCCGAAACGCGGACGCAGGACCTCGCCGGCCGCTTCGGCGGTGAGGAATTCGTCGTGCTCCTGACCTCGTCTTCGAAGCACGAGTCCGTCGCGGTCGCCGAGCGCATCCGGCAGCGGATCAGCGAAATGGTCATCAAGACCCAGGACAACGAGGGCAACCCCGTGGTCATCGAACAGCGGACGGCGTCGGTCGGCGTCGCGACGTACCCGCTCGACGGCCGGACGATCGACGAGGTCATGGCCTCCGCCGACGCGTCGGTCTACGCGGCCAAACGCAACGGCCGCAACCGCGTGGTCTCGTCCCCGGATCTGGCGTCGGTCGCCGACGTGGCTGGAATGCCTCTGGAGGCCGTCGCGGCCTAACGGAGTCTTTCCATCACGTCGGCGGCCTCGGTTCGAAGACGGACGACGCCGCCGACGGTGAATTCGGTGAGCAGGTCGATGAGCGCGTCCGCGTCGGGCGGCTCACCGTCCCAGCTCGCCTGGACGAGCGCCTCGGTCATCGCGAAGAACAGCGTGACCAGCGCCTTGTCCGCGCGGCCGGAGTCGACGCCGTGCCGGGCCCAGCGCTGCCTGCTCGCCTCGGTGTAGACGCCGGCGAGCCGTTCCCGCAGCCGGGTGAGGGCCGGGTCGCCCATGCGCTCCGCCTCGCGCAGGACGGGGAACGCGTCGGGGTTCGCCGCGACGAAGGCGAACATGTTGGCGTAGTTGGCGCGCGCCCAGGACCGCAGCTCGGGCTGAGAGAGGTCCAGGGCGGGTGCGCCGATCGCCTCGAAGGCCCGTTCCTCGATATCCGCGACGACCTGCGTGAACAACGTCGTGCGATCGCCGAACTGCTCGTAGACGGCCTGGCGGGACACCCCCGCGCGCCGGGCGATCTGCTCGATCGTCGCGGCCTGCGCGCCGTGCACCGCGAAGACACCGGCGGCCGAACTCAGCACCCGCGCGCGTTGCTCGCCGATCGGGAGTTTGCGGGGTCTCCCTCGCGGCGCCGGGCTTGACATTGTGCGCCACCTCACTGACTCTCTTTTTCGACACATCTGTCGAAAATGTTTGTGCTCAACGAGGAGCAAGCATGCGTCCAGGATCCCGGCGCGGTGTTTCCGCCGCCGTCTCAGCGGCCACCATCGCGGCCCTGCTGACCTTCGGGGCACCGCAGGCCACGGCCGCCCCGTCCTTCTACGATCCCCCGTCGCCGCTGCCCGCGGGTGCTCCCGGCGACATCATCCGGCACGAGCCGTCCACCTTCTACGTCGATCCCGTGAAACTCATCAAGGCCGACGCGGACGTGCGGCGGATCATGTACCGCAGCACCGACACCCACGGCAAGGCCAACGCCGTGACCGGCACCGTCCTCACCCCGAAGAAGGCGTGGACCGGCGCGGGCGAACGACCGGTCATCGGCTACGCGGCCGGGACGCAGGGCGTCGGTGACCAGTGCGCGCCGTCGAAAGCCCTCGCTGCGGGCATGGAGTACGAAGGCCCCTTCATCGCCGGGCTGCTGCTTCGCGGCTACGGCGTCGTCGTCACCGACTACGAGGGCCTCGGCACCCCGGGTGTCCACACGTACGTCAACCGCGTGGCCGAGGGCAACGCCGTCCTCGACTCGATCCGCGCGGCACAGCGCCTCCCCGAAGCGAACCTGCCGGACAACGGCCCGGTCGCGACCGCGGGCTACTCGCAGGGCGGCGGGGCGTCGGCGTCGGCCGCCGAACTCCAGCCGTCGTACGCGCCCGAACTCAAGCTGAAGGGCTCGTACGCGGGCGCCGTCCCGGCCGATCTGGCCGAGGTCGGCAAGAACATCGACGGGCACTACGCCTTCGGGTTCCTCGGATTCACGCTGGTCAGCATGGACGCGGCGTACCCGGAGCTGAACATTCCCTCCCTGCTGAACGCGAAGGGCGCCGAAGCGTTCGAGAAGGTCAAGCAGGAGTGCACCGGGGACGCGATCTTCGGACACGCCTTCACGCAGTCGAAGGACCTGACGAAGGACGGAAGGCCGCTGACCGCGTACCTCGGCGAAGAGCCGTACAAGACGCGAGTCGGCGAGCAGCTCATCGGAGCACGGAAGCCGGGCGCGCCGACGCTGGTCGTCCACAGTGCACTCGACGACATCGTCCCCTACGCGCAGGGACGGACCATGGCGCGCTCGTGGTGCGCGAAGGGCGCGAAGGTGCAGTTCTCGACTTCGCTGGTTCCGACGCACGTCGGCGGGGCGATTCGGGCTTTCCCGGAGGCTTTCGCTTGGCTTGAAGGACGCTTCGCGGGGCTGCCGGCCGTGGGGAACTGCGGGCTGTTCTAGGGCTCACCGAGTGCTATGAAAGGCCTCTTCCTTGCAAATTTTGCAAGGAAGAGGCCTTTCATAGCGCGCTACTTGAGGCCGGTGGCTTCCGCGGCGGCGGGATCCGAGTCGCTGAGGAAGGTCCGGCAGCGGTCGTACTCCTCGGTCTCGCCGATCTTGCCGGCGGCCTTGCCGAGGACCGCGAGGGAACGCAGGAAACCCTGGTTCGGGCGGTGCGACCACGGCACCGGACCGTGTCCCTTCCAGCCCGCGCGGCGAAGCTGGTCGAGGCCGCGGTGGTAGCCGGTGCGGGCGTACGCGTACGCGGCGACGGTCTCGCCGGCTTCGAGCGCCTTCTCGGCGAGGGCGGCCCACGCCTCGCTGTAGTCGGGGTGCTCGGCGGCGACGGCGGCCGGATCGGTCCCGGCGTCCAGCGCCGCCTGCGCGGCGGTGTGCTCGGGGAGATGCGTCGGCTGGGGGCCGAGGAGGTTCGTCATACGGGCCATTGTGCCCACCTCGTGTGACTAGAAGAACAGGCTCCCGAGAATGCCCCCACCGGCCAGCACCAGAGCGGCGACGAGGACCGCCGCGACGAGTCGTTTCGGCATCATGGCGGCACACCTTGCCCTGCTTCGCACGCCGACCGCAAATCAGCCACCCCTACGGGTGAACCCCGATTTTCGACCCCAAATGCTCATCCCGTGATCTGGAGCAGGGAAGATGGCCCGCATGACAAAGGCGACAGAAGTGACCGGGGACCTTTCGCCGGGTGTCATCCCCCGCAGCCCGATCGCGAAGACGAGGCTGTTCTTCAAGCTCCACTGGCACCGCGGCGCGCCGGGCCAGGCGACGCCGGACTGGGTGCTGAACTTCTGCTACTCGATGTGGCTGGCGGCGTTCGCCTTCAAGCTGGTCGGCTCGTCGTGGGACATGTCGTGGCATTTCATGTGGCTGCGCGACGACCTCGCCCCGCCGCACCTGATCAACACCGTCGGCACGGTGATCATCATGGTGCTGGTGGCGATCCACAGCTACACCGGGATGGGCGCCGACCGGCGGTCCCTGCGGCTGATGCAGGTCGGGCTCGTGGTGTTCCTCATCGCGGCGCCGCTGGACGTCATCAACCACCGCGTCAACGGTCTCGACCTGACCGCGTGGAGCCCGTCGCACATGATGCTCTACATCGGAACGGGCATCATGCAGGCCGGAGTGATCATGGGCTGGCTGAAGTACGCGAAGCCCGGCCGTCTGCGCACCGGTGTCCTGATCGGACTGTGGGCGTTCTTCCTGGAGAACACGTTCTTCCCGAACGGTCAGCAGGAGTACGGCATCCTCGGCCTGCGCGCCTGGGAGCGCGGCACGCCCGAGGCCGAGCCCGAGCTGCTGAACTTCGCCGCCAACCAGATCGGGCATCCGGTCGACCGGGTGGCCGTCGAGTACTTCACGATGCCGATCGACGACTGGGTCTACCCGCTGTGGGGTATCGGCGTGATGGCGCTGATCTTCGCGCTGGCGCGGCACACCACCGGCTTCCGCTGGGCCGGGACGACGGTCGCCGCCGCCTACCTCGCCTACCGGCTGGTGATGTGGCCGCTGCTGCTCGGGATGGGCTTCCCGGTCTCGGTCGTGCCGTTCTACCTGCTCGCCGTCGGCCTCGCCGTCGACCTGGCGTTCCGCATCGGCCGCGGCCATCCACTGCTGACGGCGGGCGCGGGCGCGCTGCTGGTGACGGCGTTCGGCTACGGGATGCTGTGGGTGCAGTCGCAGTTCCGGCCGTGGATCCTCGGTGACGCGCAGACGGAGTCTGCGCCGCCGGTGGCCTACTGGACGGCCGCGGTCTGCCTGGCCGGGGTCGGCGTGCTGTGGGCCGCCGCCGGTCCGGGGACGCGGGCGATGAACTCGCTGCTGGAGAAGCGCCGCGAGAAGACGACGCTCCCGGCCGCCTGAGGCTCTGAGTACGTGAAGGCCCCCTTCATTGCGCCTAGCGCAGCAGATCGGAAGNTATCGGAGCGGTTCAGGTTCATCGGTGTGAAGAAAAAGGTGTGCCGGCCTTCATTGCGCCTAGCGCAGCGAAGGGGGCCTTCACGTACTTCCGCATTTAGAGGACTAAATGCGTACTGGTCAGAGCTTCTTGCCCGCGGAGCCCAGCGACTGAGCGGCCTCGACGACGCGCGCGGCCATGCCGGCTTCGGCGGCCTTCAGGTAGCTACGCGGGTCGTAGACCTTCTTGTTGCCGACCTCGCCGTCGATCTTCAGGACGCCGTCGTAGTTCTTGAAGAAGTGGTCCGCGATGGGCCGGGTGAAGGCGTACTGCGTGTCGGTGTCGACGTTCATCTTCACGACGCCGTACGACACCGCCTCGCGGATCTCCTCCGGCAGCGAGCCGGAACCACCGTGGAAGACCAGCTCGAACGGCTTCGAACCGGCAGCGAGGCCGAGCTTCTTCGCCGCCGCCTCCTGGCCGCCCTTGAGCACGTCCGGGCGCAGCTTCACGTTGCCGGGCTTGTAGACGCCGTGCACGTTGCCGAAGGTCGCGGCCAGCAGGTAGCGGCCGTTCTCGCCGGAGCCGAGCGCGTCGATCGTCTTCAGGAAGTCGCCCTCGGCGGTGTACAGCTTCTCGTTGATCTCGGCTTCGACTCCGTCTTCCTCGCCGCCGACGACGCCGATCTCGACCTCGAGGATGATGTTCGCGGCCGCGGCCTTGGCGAGCAGCTCCTGCGCGATCTCGAGGTTCTCGTCGAGGTCGATCGCGGAACCGTCCCACATGTGGCTCTGGAACAGCGGGTGCTGGCCGTTCTTGACCCGCTCGGCCGAGATCTCGATCAGCGGGCGGACGAAGCCGTCGAGCTTGTCCTTCGGGCAGTGGTCGGTGTGCAGCGCGACGTTCACGTCGTACTTGGCCGCGACGACCTGGGCGAACTCGGCGAGCGCGACCGAACCGGTCACCATGTCCTTGACCTTCTGGCCGGACGCGAACTCGGCGCCGCCGGTGGAGAACTGGATGATCCCGTCGCTCTCCGCCTCGGCGAACCCGCGGATGGCGGCATTCAGGGTCTCCGACGAGGTCACGTTGATGGCCGGGTAGGCGAATTCGTTCGCCTTCGCCCGGTCGAGCATCTCCGCGTAGACCTCGGGGGTGGCGATGGGCATCGTTTACTCCTTCTCGAAGCAGGCTGGTGCACCTCTCGGCCGCATCGTACGAGGTCGGCCGGGAGGTGCCTACAGCCGTCGCGTCAGAGGAGGACCGCGGCGAGCGCCCGGTAGACCGGCAGGGGGTCTTGGTTCAGTACCTGGATGTTGACGTGGTCCGCCCCGGCTTCGATATGCGCGGTGACGCCGCGGGCGACCGTCTCGGCGTCGCCGTGCACGGCCAGCGCGTCGACCAGCTTGTCACTGCCCTCGCCCGCCAGGTCCTCGTCGGTGAAACCGAGTTTACGCAGGGAGTTCGTGTAGTTGACGAGGCCGAGGTAGAACTTGACGGTGCCCCGCCCGATCTCGCGAGCCTTCGCCGGATCGGTCTCGAGGACGACCTTCTGCTCGGGCGCGAGCAGCGGCCCCTCCCCGAGGATTTCCCGCGCCTGGCGCGTGTGCTCGGGCGTCATCAGGTACGGGTGAGCGCCCGCCGTGCGTTCCCCTGCGAGTTTGATCACCTTCGGGCCGAGCGCGGCGAGCGCGCGGCCTTCGACGGGCACTCCGGCGGCGTCGAGCGCGTCGAGGTACTCGACCAGCGCCGTGTACGGCTTCTTGAACTCCGCGGTGTGCTCGCGGTGCCCGGCGCCGACACCGAGCAGGAAGCGGCCCGGGTGTTTCGCCTCGATGCGCTTGTAGGACTCCGCGACCGTGGCCGCGTCGTCCTTCCAGATGTTGACGATGCCGGTGGCCACCTTGATCGTCTTCGTCGCGTCGAGGAGTTCCTCCGCCTTCGCGAGGTCACCCGCGGGCGATCCGCCGAGCCAGATGGCGCCGTATCCGAGTTCCTCCAGCTCGCGCGCGAGTCCGGGGGTGAACACGCTTTCGTGCTGCCAGATGCCGATCCTGCCGAGTTCGATTCCCATGTACCGAGGCAACACCGCGAGCGGGCGATGTCTTCCCTCAAGTTCGGGGTATGGCGAAACTCGGGAACACCGACCTCGACGTCCGTGGGATCAACCTCGGCGGGAACGTCTTCGGCTGGACCGCGGGCGAGCAGCGGTCCTTCGCCGTCCTCGACGCCTACACGGCGGCGGGCGGCAACTTCATCGACACGGCCGACCTCTATTCGGCAGGCGGCTCCGAGACGATCATCGGCGACCGGCTGACCAAGCGCGGCCGCCGCGACGACGTCGTCATCGCGACCAAGACCGGGATGTGGGAGGAGCGGAAGGGCCTGTCGGCGGCGAACATCGCGGCGGCGGCCGAAGACTCGCTCCGACGGCTCCGGACCGATCACATCGACCTCTACTACGCGCACATCGACGATCCGGACACCCCGATCGAGGAGACGCTGCGCGCCTTCGACGCGCTCGTGCGCGCGGGCAAGGTCCGTTACATCGCGGCGTCGAACTACTCGGCCGAACGGCTGAGCGAGGCACTGTCCATTTCGGACCGCGAGGGGCTGTCGAAGTTCGTCGCGCTGCAACCGCACTACAACCTCGTCGCGCGGGACTACGAGCGGGACCTGGCGCCGACGGTCGAGCGCGAAGGTCTGACCACGTTGCCGTATTTCTCGCTGGCCAAGGGTTTTCTCGCCGGGAAGTACCGGTCGAAGGACGACCTCGGCGACAGTCCGCGCGCCGCCCGCGCTTCGTCCTATTTGGACGAACGCGGCGAGCGGGTGCTCTCGGCGCTCGACGAGGTCGCGGCGTCCCGGTCGCCGCCGTTTCCCTCGCCTGGCTGTTCGCGCGGCCGACCGTCACCGCGCCCATCGCGAGCGGCCGCTCGGTCGAGCAGCTGAACGACCTCCTGCCCGCCGTCGACCTCTCGCTTACCCCCGGCGAGATCGACGCCCTCACCTCCGCCTCGCGCTGACACCCCCCGCATTTCGTCCTCTGGATGCGGTAGTTGGCACCACGAACTACCGCATCCAGAGGACGGAACGCGGACTTACTTGCGGGTAGCTTACTCCGGGTAGGTTGAGGTACCGTCCGAAAGCCTTAGGGCTCGGACGAGGAGGCAACGTGGCCAAGAACAGCGTGAACGGCAAGGTCGTCCTGATCACCGGCGCCGCGAGGGGCATCGGCGCGGGACTCGCCGAGCGCCTGGCCGCGCAGGGCGCGAAGGTCGCACTGGTCGGCATCGAAGCCAAGGAACAGCAGGCGGTCGCCGACAAGATCGGCCCCAGCGCCCACGCCTGGGAAGCCGACGTCACCAGCTGGGACGACCTCGAACGCGCGACCACGGGCGTCGTCGAACACTTCGGCGGGATCGACATCGTCATCGCGAACGCCGGCATCGCGACCTCCGGTTTCGTCCGGTCGGTGGATCCGGCCGCCTTCGAGAAGGTCATCGAGGTCGACCTCCTCGGCGTCTGGCGCACCTTCCGCGTCACCCTTCCGCATGTCATCGACCGCAAGGGTTACCTGCTCGCGATCTCCTCGCTGGCCGCGATCACGCACGCCCCGGGCATGGCCAACTACGCCGCCGCGAAGGCCGGCGTCGAGGCGTTCTGCAACAGCTTCCGCGCCGAAGTCGCCCACCTCGGCGTGAAGGTCGGCGTCGCGCACCCGACCTGGATCCGCACCGACCTCGTCGAGAGCGCCGACCAGCACCCGGTCTTCGGCAAGCTCCGCGCCGGCATGCCCGGCCTGCTCGGCAAGACCTACCCGCTGTCCGTCGCGCTCGACCACCTCCAGGCCGGGGTCAACAAGCGTGCCCGCACCGTGCACGTGCCCCGCTGGGTCGGCGGCCTGAAGCTGATCCGCGCGTTCCTGCCGCCGATCATCGAGATCGGCGCCAAGAGCCGGATCAAGAAGGCCGACGCCGCCGCGCTCATGGACATCAAGGAGCGCGGCGCGTACGAATCTTCAGTGACCGGTCAGGCAGGCCGGGCCGCCACACGAAAGGGCTGACGTATGTCCCGTCGCGACCAGATCCGCATGTCACCGGACGAACTCGCCGCCTACCTCGACGAGCAGAAGGTCATCAACGTCGCGACGATCGGCCCGAACGGCCGCCCACATCTGGCGCCACTCTGGTACTACCCGCACGAGTCCGGCGTGGCGACCTGGACCTACGGCACCTCCCAGAAGGCGAAGAACCTGGAGCGCGACCCGCGCGCCACCGTGCTGATCGAGGACGGCGAAAGCTACGAGAAGCTGCGCGGGGTCTCGCTAGAAGCCGATGTCGAGGTCATCACCGATACGGCCGTGGTCACCCAGATGGGTATCCAGCTCATGCAGCGATACGCGGGTGCGAAGCCGGGCGATCCCGTTCCGGACGAGCTCACGGGCTTCATCGGCAAGCAGGCCCCGAAGCGGATCGGGCTGATTTTCCGACCGACGAAGATCGTGAGCTGGGACCACACGAAGCTCGGCGGCACATACTGACGGGTAGGTAGTACTAGCAAGTAACTGTTACTTGAGGTAACGTCATCTGGGCACGAACGCCTCGAAGTGGAGGATTGCCAGATGACCGAGCGATTCAAGGTCGTGATCGTGGGCACCGGTTTTTCCGGGCTCGGCCAGGCCATCCAGCTCGAAAAAGCCGGGATCTCCGACTACGTGATCCTGGAGAAGGCGGACGAAGTCGGCGGTACGTGGCGCGACAACTCGTACCCCGGCTGCGCCTGCGACGTGCAGTCCCACATGTACTCGTTCTCGTACGAGCAGAACCCGGACTGGTCGCGATCGTTCTCGCCCGCCCCGGAGATCTTCCAGTACCTGAAGGATGTCACCGACAAGTACCGGCTGCGGCGCAAGATCCGCTTCGGGGTCGAGCTCACCGGCGCCACCTGGGACGACACCAAGCGCCGCTGGCACGTGCACACGAAGTCGGGTGAGTTCGAGGCCCAGTTCCTGATCTCGGGCGTCGGCGGCCTGCACATCCCGCAGGTGCCCGAGCTGCCCGGCATCGAGAAGTTCAAGGGCCAGACCTGGCATTCCGCGCAGTGGAACCACGAGTACGACCTGCGCGGCAAGAAGGTCGCCGTGGTCGGCACCGGCGCCAGTGCGATCCAGTTCGTCCCGAAGATCGCCCCCGAGGTCGACGAGCTGACCCTGTTCCAGCGCACGCCGCCGTGGATCATGCCGAAGCCCGACCACGCCATGCCGGGCTGGGCCAAGACCGCGTTCCGCCGGATTCCCGGCGTGCAAAGGCTCTACCGCAACGCGCTCTACTGGTTCCTCGAAGTGCGCGCCGTCGGCTTCAACGGCCATCCCGCGATCATGAAGGCGGGCGAGGTGATCGCGAAGCGCCACATCGGCAAGGCCATCAAGGATCCGAAGCTGCGCAAGAAGGTCACCCCGGACTACACCATGGGCTGCAAGCGGGTGCTGATCTCCAACGACTACTACCCGGCGATCAACCGGTCCAATGTGGACGTCAACACCGAAGGCGTGCGCGAGGTCAAGGCGCGCAGTGTCGTCGACGGGAACGGCGTCGAGCACGAGGTCGACGCGATCATCTACGGCACCGGTTTCAAGGTCACGGATGCCTTGGAATACCTGGACATCACCGGGATCGACGGCCGCGACCTCGCCAAGGAATGGGCCACCGAGGGGATGCACACGCACAAGGGCATCACCGTTTCCGGCTTCCCGAACCTGTTCTTCCTCCTCGGCCCGAACACCGCGCTGGGCCACAACTCCGTGGTCTTCATGATCGAGTCCCAGGCGCGGTACGTCGTCGACGCGATCCAGCTCGCCGATTCGCGTGGCGCCGCCGCGCTCGACGTCCGCGCCGGTGTGCAGGAGAAGTTCCAGCAAGAGATCCAGGACAAACTCGTCAAGGGTGTGTGGACCCAGGGCGGCTGCAAGAGCTGGTACCTCGACGCGAAAGGCGTCAACCGGACGATCTGGCCGGGCTTCACCTGGCGCTACTGGCTCGAAACCCGCAAAGTCGACCCGAGTGACTACGAACTCAGCGGGAGGTCGTCGTGACGGACCACGAGCAGATCGTCCTGCACGCGCGCGACGTCGAGTTCGACTGGGCGTCGTTGCCGATGCACTGGATCCCGGGCGAACCGCAGGCGACGCATACGATCAACGTGCTGCATCTGGCGCTGCCGGAGGGCGAACGCTGGTTCGTCGAGGTGTTCAAGCAGGCCGTACCGCTGATCCGCGACGAGCGCCTCAAGGAGGACGTCCTCGGCTTCATCGGCCAGGAGGCCATGCACGCCGAGGCGCACGACGGCGCCGCCGAACACCTCGAAGCGGCGGGCGTCCACGTCCGGCCGTACATCGCGCAGATGGAGTGGATGTTCCGCCGTCTCCTCGGCGACCGCGAGCTTTCCGCCAAGCGGCGCGAGGAATGGCTGATCGAACGGCTCGCCGTAATCGCCGCGATCGAGCACTACACCGCTTTCCTCGGCCAGTGGATCCTCGACGCCGAAGCGCTCGACAAAGCGGGCGCCGACCCGACGATGCTGGACCTCCTGCGCTGGCACGGTGCCGAAGAGGTCGAGCACCGCTCGGTCGCCTTCGATCTGTTCATGCACCTCGACGGCCGCTACACCCGCCGCGTGCGCAGCATGCTCGTGGTGACGCCGGTGCTCGCCTGGGTTTTCCTGCGGGGCACCAGGTTCCTCATGAAGAACGACCCGACGCGGCCAGGCAAGACGAGTTTCCGGACCTATCTGCGCGTGGCGAAGCTCGGGCTCCTGCCGTCGGGCAAGCAGTTGCGGCGCGAGATCCGGCCGTACTTCCGGAAGTCCTACCACCCGACGGAAACGGGCAATACCGATCAGGCCGTCGCGTACCTCGCGAGTTCGCCGGCCGCGCTGGCCGCCGACGAACCCCAGTGACGCCGCCGACCCGGCCGCTGCGGCTCGACGGCAGCGGGCGGACCGACCGCGCGATGGCGGCCCTGACCGGTGTCGTCGCGCTGTACCGCAGGCTCAGCGGGGTGAGCGGCCGCCGTCGGCCGCCGGTGGTCGCCGTCGACCGTGATCTCCCGCTGGTCGTCGACGAGGTCCGTACCGAAGCCGACGGCGTCGCCGGCCTGCGGCTGGTGCACGAACGCGGCGAACCGCTGCCGCGATGGCGGCCCGGCGCGCACATCGACCTTTCGCCACGGCCGGGGCTGGTCCGTCAGTACTCCCTGTGCGGCGATCCGGACGACCGCTCGGCCTACCGCGTCGGTGTCCGCCTGCTCGGCGAGGGGTCGACGGCGGTGCACGCGTTGAAGAAGGGCGCCCGGATCACGGCGCGCGGCCCGCGCAACGCGTTCCCGTTCGTCGCGAGCCCGGCGTACCTGTTCATCGCGGGCGGTATCGGGATCACGCCGATCCTGCCGATGGTGCGGCAAGCCGCCGCGGCGGGCGCGGACTGGCGGCTGGTCTACACCGGGCGCGACGAAGCCTCGATGCCGTTCCAGGAGGAGTTATCCGAATTCGGGGATCGTGTCTGGATTCGTCCGGACACGGACTACGGGATTCCCGCTTCGGGCGCCGAACTTCTCGAAGGCGCCCCGGAAGGCGCGCCGATCTACTGCTGCGGCCCGGTTCCGATGATCGTCGGCGTCCGCACGGACGCGGCACTGCGTGCTTCGGGGCCGGTGTTCTTCGAACGGTTCTCGACTCCGCCGATCGTCGGCGGCAAGCCGTTCCGCGTCGAACTGGCCCGCAGCGGCAGGATTTTGGACGTGCCCGCCGACCGGACGACGCTCGACGTCCTGCGCGAAACCGTGCCCGGTATCGCGTATTCGTGCCGTCAGGGGTTCTGCGGGACGTGCGAACTGCCGACGGTGACCGGCGACCGCGTCCGGGTCTGCGTCGAACGCGAGCCGGTCACCCTCGATCTCTGAGCCGTCAGGGGATCCAGGCGCCGATCACCGGTTTGAACTCGCGCACCGTCCGCTCCGCGACGACACCTTCGAGGTGGTACGGATCCTGGTCGATGATCTCCATCAACGCAGCCTCGTCCGCCGCCTGGTACATCGAGATCCCGCCGGAGCCGTCGCCCAGCGGGCCACCGAGCGCGACGACGCCCTGGTCGGCGAGGCGGGAAAGGAATTCCCGGTGCCGGGGGCGCACGTCCGCCAGCTTCTCCTGCACGTACGTGATCTCCACCAGGAACCAGGCCATCGACATCTCCAAGGTCGCTCCAACAGACGCCCCCAGCTTCTCAGGATCCGATCAGGCAGGACTCCCGCCCCACCCGATACGCTGATCGAGCGCCACGCACAGGTTGTGCTTCAAAGGGGTAAATGAACAGGTAGGGGTACATGCTCGAGGGCAATGCGGAACGCAGTGTCGAGGCGACCCTCGGCCACTTGCGCACCATGGACGGACCGGTCACGCCACCGCCGCCTGCGGCACCGCTGACCCTTGAGGATCTCTATCGCCAGCACCGGATGCGGCTCGTCCGGCTGGCCATCCTGCTCGTGGACGAACCCGCGACCGCCGAGGACGTCGTCCAGGAGGCCTTCACCGGGCTGCACCGCAACTGGGGACGCCTGCGTGACGCCGCCGCGGCCGTCGGATACCTGCGCACCGCCGTGGTCAATGGATCACGCAGTGTGCTGCGTCGCCGCAAGACCGCCCGCGAGTACGTCGCACCGCACGCCGTCAACGCGCGTTCGGCCGAAAGCCTCGCCATGCTGTCGAGTGAACATCAGGCCGTGGTGAGCGCTTTGTCCAAACTGCCCCCTCGCCAGCGCGAGGTTTTGGTCCTCCGTTACTACGGTGGGCTGAGTGAGGCCGAAATCTCCGAGGCCGCGGGGATCTCGAAAGGTACCGTTAAGTCAACCGCCAGCCGGGCGCTGGAGGCACTGCAGAAAGCGATGCAGTCACCGAACTGATGCCCGGCCTTCATCTCGACCGCTGGGTTGTGCCGCCATGCTTGGTCCAGACCAATATATGCTGGGGGGCGTGAGAGGCGCCGGAGATTTCGTGATCGTGGGCGGCCGGGTCGTCGCCCCGGACCGTGTACTCGACGACGGCTGGCTGGCTATCGCCGGCGGCAAGATCGTCCAAATCGGTTCCGGGACACCCCCGGACATCGACCGCGTGGACGTCGACGGGTGCCTGGTCGTGCCCGGCTTCGTCGACACCCACTGCCACGGCGGCGGGGGCGGGTCGTTCTCCAGCGCGAACCCCGAGGAGCTGCTCCGCGCGGTCCGCGCGCATCGGCGGCACGGGACCACGACCATGCTCGGCAGTCTGGTCTCGGACCCCGTCCCGGTGCTCAGGGACCAGATCGCGGCCCTGCGTGAGCTGGTCCAAGAGGGTGAACTTGCCGGAATTCACCTTGAAGGACCCTTCATCTCGAAGGCGCGGTGCGGAGCGCACGACCCGGCGACGCTGATCGAGCCGGACACGGCGACGGTCAACGCGCTACTCGGCGCCGGCCGCGGCGACATCCGGATGGTCACCCTCGCCCCCGAACTGCACGGCGGGATCAAGGCGGTCCGGCAACTGGCCGAATCGGGCGTCATCGCCGCCATCGGGCACACCGACGGCGTCGAGGACCAGATCCTCCCCGCGATCGACGCGGGCGCCTCCGTCGCGACGCACCTCTTCAACGCCATGCGGCCTCTCCACCACCGCGAACCCGGCCCGATCGGCGCGCTCCTCGACGACGAGCGCATCACCGTCGAGCTGATCTGCGACCTCGTCCACGTGCACCCGACCGTGCTGCGGCTGGCCGCGCACCACGCGGGCAAGGGCCGGACGGTGCTCATCACCGACGCCATGTCGGCCACCGACGCCGCGGACGGCAGCTACATCCTCGGCCGCCTCGAGGTCGACGTCCGTGACGGTGTCGCCACTCTGGCGGGCAACGGTTCGCTGGCGGGCAGCACGCTGACCATGGACGCGGCCTTCCGCAACCTGGTCCGCGGGGCGGGCATCGACCTGCTCGACGCCGTCCGTGCGACCTCCGGGCGCCCCGCCGAACTGCTCGGCATCGCCGACCGGACCGGCTCGCTGCGCGCCGGGCTCGCGGCCGACCTCGTCGTGCTCGACCGCGACCTGCGGCCGGTCAAGGTGCTTCGTCAGGGCGAGTGGGTCAAGGACGACGCTGCGGCTACATTGAGCGCCACGGCCCCGCTGAGCGGGGCGGTCGAAGGCGGCGTGTCGGTCAGCGACGGGTAGCGGCGAAAGGAGTCCTGGATGAGCGAGCCCAAGGACCCGGAGAAGCTCCTAACCGACGCCCTGCGCGCTCAAGCCGTCTTCGCCCCTTCGGCGGAGCGGGTCTCCGAGACGACTGCGGACAAACAGGCCGAAACGGACACCGAGAGTAACTCCGGGGCTCCTGGAGAACACGAGCTGCCGCTGCAGTACGGGCTGCTGTCCGGTGCCGGCGCCGGCTCGCTCGAACGGGAGCGCGTCGCGCTGGAGGACGCGGAAACGGCCAGGCTGGCGGAGCGTCCGACCCCGCCTCCGGCACCTTCGCCGAGCAGCCCGCCTCTGCCCGCGTACTGGGTGTTGCTGCTGGCTGTCCTGCTGGGGCTCGCCGCCGGCTCGGTGATCGGGCTGCTCACGCTGATCTGAGCCGCCCTCTCCCGCCGGGTCAAGGCACTCAGCGTCACCCTGTACCGTTTTGGTGTGATCCTGGCGCAGAACAACGTGACGACGATGGGCCTCCTGCCGGAGTGGCTGGACCCGATCCACCTGCTCGACGGGCTGACCGTCCCGGTCATCACCATTCTCTGCTTGATCATCTTCATCGAGAGCAGCATCTTCCCGGTGCTGCCCGGTGACTCCCTCCTGTTCACCGCGGGCCTGCTCATCGCCGGGGACAAGATCCAAGCCCCGCTGTGGCTGGTCTGCGTTCTGGTCACCGTCGCCGCACTGCTCGGCAACATGCTCGGCTACGGACTCGGCTGGAAGGTCGGCCCCTGGCTGTTCCGCAAACCGGATTCGAAGTTCTTCAACAAGAAGTACGTCGACCAGACCCACGCCTTCCTGGAGAAACACGGGCCGAAGGCGGTCGTGCTGGCGCGGTTCGTGCCGTTCGTGCGGACGTTCATCACCTGGATCGCCGGGATCGGCAAGATGGACCCGAAGAAGTACTTCACCTACACCGTCATCGGCGGCATCCTGTGGGCCGCCGGGATCACCGCGCTCGGCCACCTGCTCGGCGACATCCCGTTCATCCGAGACAACATCGACGCGATCTTCATCCTGATCGTGCTGGTGTCGGTGGTGCCGATCGTGATCGAGTACCTCAAGGCCCGCCGCGAGAAGAAGCACGCGGACACCGCGACCGGCCTCGTCGCCGACACCGCCGAGGACATCACGCAGCAGATCCCGCGCGTGCGCGACTGACCCCTTACGCGAAGTACATGAAGGCCCCCTTCCTTGCGTCTAGCGCAAGGAAGGGCTATCGCCTGTCAGAATCGCACGCTAACCGCTACTTGGCCGAATGCTCNTCTGTCTAGCGCAAGGAAGGGGGCCTTCATGTACTTGGGCGGGACGGCGGCGGGACCGACAGCCCCGAGCACGCCCTCAGGGCCGAAGGCTCCCTTCGCCGCATCTGATGCGGCGAAGGGAGCCTTCACCCCACCTTTCGCAACCTCAGCGGAGATGGAGAGCGCGAGAGATCGGCCCAGGCGGTAGTGAAGGCCTCCTTCCTTACTCTGAAGGTAGGGAAGGAGGCCTTCACTACGCGTTGGTGAGCCGACACCCTTTTGCCCTTACCCCTCAACCACTCACGAGGGTCAGAGGGAGAACATCGAGCCCGGGTTGAAGAGGTTCCCCGGGTCCAGTGCCTGCTTGATCTGCCGGTGCACGCGGATGCCGACCTCGCCGATCTCCTTCGCGAGCCACTCGCGTTTGATCCGGCCGATGCCGTGCTCGCCGGTGACCGTCCCGCCCAGCGACAGGCTGACGTCGAGGATCGCGTCGAAGGCCGTCCGCGCGCGGGCGAACTCCTCCTCGGAGTCGGGCGCGTAGACGATCGTCGGGTGCATGTTGCCGTCACCGGCGTGGCCGACGACGGCGATCCGCAACCCGACCTCTTCGCTGATCCGCTCGCAGCCGGCGATCAGCTCGGCGATGCGCGTGCGCGGCACACAGACGTCGTCGGTCAGCCAGACGCCGTACATCTCCAGCGCGGTGAGCACGACCCGCCGCGCCTGCAGCAGCATCTTGCCCTCTTCGAGATCTTCGGTGGCGTAGGCCAGATCCGCGCCGCAGTCGACACAGATCTGTTCCAGCGCCGCGAGTTCCCGGCGGGCGACCTCGCCGCCGGAGTCGGATTGCGCGAGCAGCAAGGCCTTGCAGTCCGAACTCGTGCCGAGGTCGGTCTTGAGGTAGGCCTCGGCCGCCTTGATGGACGTCGCGTCCATGATCTCCATGAGCGACGGCACCAGTCCCTCACGCACGACTCGCGCGACCGCCTCGCCCGCGGCCTCCGTGCTGTTGAAGGCGGCGACGAGCGTGGCGGGCAGCTGTGGCAACGGTTTCAGCGCGACGGTCGCCTGCGTGATCACGCCGAGCGTGCCCTCACTCCCGACGAAGAGCCGTGCGAGGTCGTAGCCCGCGACCCCCTTCACCGTGCGGCGCCCGGTCTTCAGCACGGAGCCGTCGGCGAGCACGACTTCCAGTCCCAGCACGGAATCCGTGGTGACGCCGTACTTCACACAGCACAGTCCGCCGGCGTTGGTGGACAGGTTCCCGCCGATGGTGCACCAGTCGTAGCTGGACGGGTCCGGCGGATAGAACAGGCCGTGCTTCTCCACCGCGTTGCGGAAATCGAGGTTCACCACGCCGGGCTGCACGACGGCGAGCCGGTTGCCTTCGTCGATCTCGACGATCCGGTCGAGTTTGGTCAGCACCAGCACGACACAGCCGTCGATCGCGTTCGCGGCGCCGGACAGACCACTGCCGGCGCCGCGGGGCACGATGGGCACCTCGAACTCCGCACAGGCCTTGACCACGGCCTGCACACCCTCCACATCGGACGGCAGCACCACCGCGAGAGGTTTGCCGCTGTCGGCCAGCGGCATCATGTCGCGCGAGTAGGCGTCCGTGACGTCGGCGTCGGTGAGCACCGCGGCGTCGCCGAGACGCTCGCGGAGCCGGGTGACCAGGGCATGGTTGCTCATGCCCCCATCGTAAGCTCGATTAGATCCGCACTGCGGAAATTTTTTTCCGATCGAGCAGGACGAAGGCCTGAACACCTGTATAGACGAGCACGGCCACCCCCGCCCACGCGGTAACGTGCACCCCCTGGGTGAAGGCTTCGCGAGCCGATTCCAGGAGCGCCTGCCCCGCGGCAGGGTCGAGCTGCTGCGCCGTCGCGACGGCGCCGCCAAGCGTGTCCCGGGCGGATTCGGCCGTCCCCTCCGGCAGGCCGGACCGGTAGACCGCGGTCGCGACGCTGCCGAGGATGGCCGTGCCGAGCGCCCCGCCCAGCTCGAACCCGGTCTCGGAGATCGCCGAAGCGGCTCCGGCGCGTTCGGCCGGGGCGGCCGAGATGACCAGGTCGTTCGTCAGCGTCTCCGCGAGGGCGACACCGCCGCCGAGCAGCGTGAACGACACCACCACGTACGCGAGCCCGCCGCCGGACGACACCTGGGTCAGCGCGAGGAAGCCGACCGCCGCGACCAGGAGACCACCGCTGACCAGCAGCGATACCCGGATCCGCTTCGCGAGCCACGCCGCGAGGAGCGCTCCGGCGACACCGGCGATCGTCGCCGGGAGCATCCACAGCGCGGCGACGACCGGGGTCAACCCGAGCACCAGCTGCAGGTACTGCGGCACCAGGAACAGCAGGCCGACCATGGCGAACACGCCGAGCATGTTCGTCACGACGGAGCCGCTGAAGGCCCGGTTCGAGAACAGCTTCAGGTCGAGCATCGGCTCGTCGAGGCTGTTCTGCCTGCGGACGAACACGACACCGAGCGCGAGCCCGATCACGACGCTGACCGCGGCCTTCCAGGTGAAGCCGTGTTCGGCGACCAGCTTGATGCCGTAGACCACCGGCAGCATCGCGGCCAGCGACAGCAGCGCCGACAGCGGGTCGAAGCGGCCCGGCTTCGGGTCACGCGCCTCCGGCAGCACGAACGGTCCGACGATCAGCAGCACCACCATCACCGGGACGTTGATGAGGAAGACCGAACCCCACCAGAAGTGCTCCAGCAGCCAGCCGCCGAGCACCGGCCCGACCGCCATCCCGCCGGAGAACCCGGCACTCCACACGGCGATCGCGATCCGGCGCTGTTTCGGGTCGACGAAGATACTGCGGATCAGCGACAGCGTCGACGGCATCAGCGTCGCGCCACCCACGCCGAGCAGCGCCCTGGCGATGATCAGCATGAACGCGCTGGTCGAAAAGGCCGCGAGCACCGATGCGGCGCCGAAGGCCGCGGCGCCCATGAGCAGCAGCTTGCGACGGCCGATGCGGTCACCGAGCGTGCCCATCAGGACCAGCAGGCCGGCCAGCATGAACGAGTAGATGTCGACGATCCACAACTGCTCCGGACCGGTGGGCGCCAGATCCTCGGACAGGAACGGCAGCGCGAACCCGAGCACCGTCATGTCCACGCTGATCAGCAGCACCGGAAGCACCAGTACCGCCAACGCCCACCACTGCTTGCGCCTCGCCATGGCGCACTCTCCTTGAGCTAAACCGTCTGGACGGTACAGTTACCGCCTCATCCGAAGGTAAACCGTCCAGACGGTATAGTCAACTGATATGGCGAAGCCCACCGCGAAGGAACGCATCCTCGACTCCTACGAGGAGATCCTCATCGAGCAAGGCCCCGGCGGGGTCACCCTCGACGCCGTCGCCGCGCACGCGGACGTCTCGAAGGGTGGCCTGCTCTACCACTTCGGCTCGAAGGAAGCCCTGGTGGACGGCCTGATGGAACGTCTCGCCACGTTGTCGGAGGCGGATCTCGAAGAGGCGCAGAAGGCGCCGGAAGGCGTCGTTTCCTGGTACCTGCGCACCGCCATCACCGACGTGACCCAGCGCAAGCCGTTGCACCGCACGACCATGGCGACGATCCGGATCATGCTCAACGAACCGCGGGTCGCCGAGGTCGCCCAGGTCTACAACCAGAAGATCCACGACCTGATCAGCGAGCACGTCGACGACCCGCTGACCGCCGAACTGATCATCCTGGTGGGCGACGGCCTCTACCTGCGGGCGGCGCTCGGCCGGGACGACGCGAGCCCCCTGCTCGACCGGATCGACGAGATCAAGGCCCGCATCCAGCGCTGACGCGTTTCGTCCTCAGAATGCGGTCCTTGCGCGTGCAACGACCGCATTCAGAGGACGAAACGCAGGGGGCCTACATCCGCAGCCCGTAGACGCGCTCGATCGGGATGGTGAGCAGAACGCGCCGGTCGGCGACCATGGCGTCACGGAACTCGTCCCAGTCCGGATGCTCACCCCTGGCCCGCCGGTAGTGGTCCACCAGCGCGTCGACGGTCGCGTCGTCGCGCGAAGCGGCGGTCGGCGTGAGCACCGCCGGCCCCTCGACGACGACGTAGCCGTCGCCACTCTCGGTCGACACGTGGAACGTCGCCCGCGGATCGCGCTGAAGGTTCTTCGTCTTGGCGCGCGGTGCGGTGATCGAGATCAGGATCGCGCCGGCGTCCGCGTCGTAGAGGTAATTGACGGTCGACAGCTGTGGCCTGCCGTCCCGCTTGATAGTGGCGAGGGTGCCGAAGTTGCGGGCGGCGAGGATCGCGTAGAGCGCGGAGTCGGTCATGACTCCATCAAAGCAAAAGTGCAGTTCAGGGCGAACCGGACAAACATGCACGAATAAATGTGCTTGCATGCGGCAACTAAAGTGTCATCCGACACACAACGTCACTTTCTCCTTGCGAAGCATCCTTGGGAGGAACATCCTTGCTCTAGGCAACTAGTTGCAGTGACCAAGCAACCGGCGAGAGAGACCACCATGACACCCACGACACCCGGCACCAGGTCGAACGCCGACCTCGATCTGGCCGACACCCTCGGGCATGAGCTCGTGCGGCTCGTGCGCCTGGTCAACCGGGCGAAGTCCCAGGTGTCCAAGCAGGGACCGGACGGTATCGAGCGGGCCGCGTACGCGATCCTCTTCTGCCTCATCCACGTCGGACCCCAGCGGACCAGCAAACTCGCCGAGTTCCTGCACTCCGAGATCTCGACCATCAGCAGGCAGTCGAGCTCTCTCGTCCAGCACGGGCTGGTCGAGCGCCTGGCCGACCCCGAAGACGGCCGCGCCTGCCTGCTCGCACCGACCGCCGAAGGGCATCGGGTGTTCGAGGAGAACCGCAAGCAGCGGAATCAGTGGCTCGCCGAGGTGCTCGGCGACTGGTCCGACGACGACCGGAAAACCCTCAACTCGCTGTTCCACCGGCTGAACGACGACCTCGAAAAAACATCTCCACAGTTCGCCGATCCCGCGTCGGCGTCGAAGGCCAAGGGGGCCTGAAGCAATGAGTTCCGCAGTAGAAAGTCCACCAGCCGTCGAAGAAGACGGTCCCCGGCTCAGTCACCGTCAGATCGTCACGATCCTGATCGGCCTGATGTCGGGCATGTTCCTCGCCGCGCTCGACCAGACGATCGTGGGCACCTCGATCGTCCGCATCGCGAACGACCTCAACGGGTTCGACCTGCAGGCCTGGATCACCACGGCTTACCTGATCACCTCGACGATCGTCACGCCGATCTACGGCAAGCTGTCCGACATCTACGGGCGCAAGCCGTTCTACATCGCCGCGATCTCGATCTTCCTGATCGGCTCGGTCGCCTCGGCCTTCGCGACGTCGATGTACGAGCTCGCCGCGTTCCGCGCGATCCAGGGCCTCGGTGCCGGCGGCCTGATGTCGCTGGCGATGACGATCATGGGCGACATCGTTCCGCCGCGGGAACGTGCCCGCTACCAGGGTTACTTCCTCGCCGTGTTCGGTATCTCCACCGTGCTCGGCCCGGTGCTCGGCGGGTTCTTCGCCGACTTCGACACGCTCGGCACCGTCTTCGGCTACCAGATCGACGGCTGGCGCTGGGTCTTCCTGATCAACGTGCCGATCGCGATCGTCGCGCTGTTCGTCGTCGCCCGCGTGCTCAACGTGCCGCACCAGCGCCACGACCACAAGATCGACTGGTGGGGCGGGCTCGCGCTCATCGTCGCCGTCGTCCCGTTCCTGATCGTCGCCGAGCAGGGCAACAAGTGGGGCTGGGGCTCGCAGAACGCGATCATCTGCTACGTCATCGGCGCCATCGGCGTGGTCGCCTTCATCTTCATCGAGAAGCTGATGAAGGACGCGGCGCTGATCCCGCTGCGGCTGTTCAAGAACTCGACCTTCACGGTCGCGATCATCGGCGGCGTCATCGTCGGTGTCGCGATGTTCGGCGCGATCATGATGATCCCGCAGTACATGCAGGTGGTTCAGGAGTTCTCGCCGACCGAGTCGGGGCTGCTGATGATCCCGCTGATGGCGGGCATCATGAGCGGTTCGATCATCTCGGGCCAGATCACCAGCAAGACCGGCCGCTACAAGGTGTTCCCGGTGGTCGGCACGCTGCTGATCGCGGGAGGCGCGTTCTTCTTCGCGCAGGTCGAGTACAACAGCGCGCTGTGGCACCCGCTGGTCGCGGCCGCGATCATCGGGCTCGGCCTCGGTGCCTGCATGCAGACGCTGATCATCGCGGTGCAGAACGCGGGCCCGCGCAGCGACATGGGCGTCTCGACCGCTTCGGCGACGTTCTTCCGGCAGATCGGTGGTACCGCGGGTGTCGCGGTGTTCCTGACGATCCTGTTCAACGTCCTGCCGGGCAACATCACCAAGGCGTTCGGCGGCACCGCGCCGACCGGTGAAGGCGCCGCGGCACTGGGCGACCTCACCACGAACACGAGCGGTATCGCGAACCTGCCCGAGGCCATCAAGACCCCGGTGCTGATCGGCTTCACCGAGTCGATCACCACGGTGTTCTACGTGGCGGGCGCGGTCGCGCTGCTGGCGACGCTGGTCCTGATGTTCATGAAGGAGATCCCGCTTCTCGGCGGCTCGGCTCCTTCGGCGGCTTCGGCTCTCGAAGGCGGCGAAGCGCTCCTCGAAGAGGACGACGCGCCTGTCGAAACGGCGTCCGAGAAGACGGTCGTGACCGCGCCCGTCGAGGTGGGCAAGCACGCGATGACCAACGGGAACGGGGCATACCGGGCCGGATCCGCGCAGATCAGCGGGCATGTCCGCCGGGACGACGCCACGAACGTCGCGGGTGCGGCGCTGACCCTGATCGACCACAACGGCAACCAGGTGGCCAGGACGCACACGAACGAGAACGGCGTCTACTCGTTCGCCGGCATTGTGGGCGGGCGGTACACGCTCGTCGCCAGCGGCCGCTGGTTCCGGCCGGTCGCGGCGACGCTGACCGCCACCGGAGCCGGGGTGCTGCGTCACGACTTCGAGCTGGTCAGCACGATCCTGCTGAGCGGTGTCGCCCGCACCGACGGTGACCGGGTGGTGCCGGACGCGCGGATCACCGTGCTCGACTCCTCGGGTGGCGTCGCCGCCGTGGCGAGGACCGACGCGGAGGGCAACTACACGGTCAGTGACCTGCCCGCCGGGACCTACACGGTGATCGCCAGCGGTTACCCGCCCGCGACCAGCCGGGTGGAGCTGCTGGGCGGCGACCAGGCCGAGCACGACGTCCGGCTGAGCTACGACCAGGCGCTCGACGAGCTCGTCGAGCACTAGTCCGGCTTGCAATGAAGGGGCGTTTCATCGCAGATTTCGCGATGNAAAGCAGCCACAGCACGGCTTCCGCGACTTCGCCGGGCTCGCCCGCCCGTCCCATCGGAATGGTCGGCGCGATCCGCTCCATGCGATCGGGCATTCCCGCCGCGGCGTGCAGTCCCGTGTGGATCATGCCCGGTGCGACAGCGTTGACCCGGATGGATTCTTTCGCGACTTCTTGCGCCACGCCGTAGGTCATCGTTTCGACGGCCGCCTTGGTGCCCGCGTAGTGGACCCATTCCCCCGGCGAACCGGTCCGCGCGGCGGTGGAGGACAGCGTCACGATCGCGCCGCCGTCACCGCCGTACCGGGTGGACATCCGGCGGATGCCCTCGCGGACGCACAGGAAGACTCCCGTGACGTTGACATCGACGACACGACGGACGACATCGACGTCGTATTCGTCGAAACGGCCCGGTGTGTTGCCGGTGATGGCCGCGTTCGCGACCAGCCCGGCGAGCGGGCCGAGCTCGACGGCGGCGTCGAACAGGGCCACCACGTCGTCTTCGGACGCGACGTCACCGCGCCGGGTGATCGCCTGGACGCCGTGTTTCCGGACGCGCGAAGCGACATCCTCGGCCGCTTCGGGGTCACCCGCGTAGTTGACGACGACGTCGTAACCGCGCGCGGCGGCCAGTTCGCAGACCGCCGCGCCGATCCCCTTGCTGCCGCCGGTGACGACGAGAACACCACTCATATGGCGAAGTTGACCAGCGGGAGGTTCTCGAGGACCAGGTCGGCCCGGCCGCTGGTGGACGCGATCAGATCGGCGTTGCGCTGGTCGGAGCCGAGCGCGCGGCGACGCGCTTCGACCAGCGAACGGCCGTAGCGGCGGTGCCGCGAGACGAGCCGCTCGATGCGCTCGGGTTCGTCCGGCGCGAGGAACCACGACTCGGCGAGGATCGGCTTCACGCCACTCCACGGGTCGTCCTGCATGAGCAGGTAGTTGCCCTCGGTGATGACCAGCGGGACGTCCGGCGTGACCGCGACGGCGCCGGCGATCGGCTCCTCGATCTCCCGGCGGAACTCGGGCGCGTAGACCGTCTCGCGGCCTTCGGCGAGCCTGCGCAGCAGGTGCACATACCCGGCGGCGTCGAAGGTGTCCGGGGCGCCCTTGCGCTCCACCCGCCCGAGCCGCTGCAGTTCGACCTGCGCCAGGTGGAAACCGTCCATCCCGACCACCGCGGCCCTCGTGCCCAGCGCCTTGGCCAGGCCCCAGGCCAGTGTCGTCTTGCCGGACGCGGGGGCGCCGACGATGCCGAGCACACTGCGCTGTCCCGGCTTCGCGAGCGCCTGGGCCCTGCTCAACAAGTCCTCGAACACCGGAGGCATGGCGGTCATGACTGTCCTTCTCCCATCTTCGCGACCGCGGCCGTCCACGACCTCGGTCCTTCATGCCGCACCCGTTCGGCGGCCACCTCGTTGGCGAACGCGATCCAGCCCGGAACGTCCCCCTGGTCCCGGGCGACCGCGTACGCGAAAGCTCCGTGCCAGACGTCGCCCGCGCCCAGCGTGTCACGCGCCTGGGTGACAGGGACGGGGACGGCACCGGATCCGTCCGCCGTCGACCAGCGCACCGGATCGGGGCCCGCGGTCGTGATCACCACGGGCACGCCGTGCTCGCGCGGGTCGTCCCCGCGGTACAGCGACGAGCACGCGGCGATGTCGACGAGGGGCAGCAGTTCGGGAAAGACCGGCTTCCAGCTCCCGGCGTCGAGCACCACCGGTATCGCGCGCTCCTTCGCCCAGCGTGCGACCTCCAGAGCCGCTTCCGGATGGTGTCCGTCCAGGAGCACGCACCCGGGCATTTCGTCCTCTGAATGCGGTAGTTGCGCGTGCAAGGACCGCATCGAGAGGACTGAATGCGTGGAGGAGTGGGCGTTGCGCGAGACGACGGTGCGTTCCCCGTCGGAGTCACGGACGACGATGGCGCTGATCGCGGGCGGATCGGGCCGTCCGGGGTCGAGGTCGACCAGGTCGACGCCGTGCGCTTCGAGGTCCGTTCGGGCGAGTACCGCCAGCGGGTGCGCACCGGCGACCGTCAGCAGCGTCGCTCCGGCGCCGAGCGCGGCCACGGTCACCGCCGCGTTCGTCGCCGGCCCCCCGGCGGCGACGTCCATCGACAGCGAACGCACCTTCTCGCCCGGCGCCGGGATCTCGGCGACGCGCTGAACCTGGTCGACGGTGCACAGGCCCGCCAGCAGCACTCTCACTACAGCCCCGTGTGAACGGCCGACGCGACCTCTTCGACCTCGCCGTTCTCACCGATCTTCAGCGCACCCGTGAGCAGGCCGACGACCTGGTTCATCGTGTGCGTCTTCGGCGAGACCACGGCGACCCGCTTGCCGAGGCGGTGCACGTGGATGCGGTCGGCGATGTCGAACACGTGCGGCATGTTGTGGCTGATCAGCACCACCGGCAGGCCGCGTTCGCGGATGCGGTTGATCAGGTCGAGCACCTTGCCGGATTCGGCGACGCCGAGCGCGGCGGTGGGCTCGTCCATGATCACCGCCTTGGTGCCGAACGCCGCCGCCCGCGCGACCGCGACACCCTGGCGCTGTCCGCCGGACAACGTCTCCACCGGCTGCGTGATGGACTTGATGTTGATGCCGAGCTCGTCGAGGATCCGCTGCGCGTCGGCCCGCATGGCCGCCGTGTCCAGCTTCCGGAACAGCTGCCCGAAGAGATCCTTACGCCGCTTTTCCCGGCCGAGGAACATGTTCGACGCGATGTCGAGCGCGGGCGCGACGGCGAGATCCTGGTACACCGTCTCGATCCCGTAGTGTCGAGCGTCCAAAGGGGACTTGAAGTGGACGGTCTGACCGTCCACTTTGATCTCTCCGGCGTCCGGGATCACCGCTCCCGAAAGGGCTTTGATCAGGCTCGACTTCCCGGCGCCGTTGTCGCCGACGACGGCGAGCACCTCACCGGGGAACAGTTCGAAGTCGGCGCCGTCGATGGCGGTGACCCGGCCGTAGCGTTTGACCAGGCCCTGCGCGGACAACGTGGGTGTCGTCATGACTGCCGCCTCCTCGCGAAACGGTCGACGCAGACAGCGCCGATGAGCAGGGCACCGGTGGCGACGTCCTGGTAGAGCGCGTCCACGCCGAGCTGGGTCAGCCCGGACCGCAGGACCGCGACGACCAGCGCGCCCATCATCGTGCCGAGCACGGAACCCCGGCCGCCGAACAGGCTCGCGCCGCCGAGCACCACCGCGGTGATGGAGTCGAGGTTGCCGAGCTGGAAGGCGTTCGGGTCGGCGTTCGGCACACGGCCGAGCGCCTGCCAGGCGGCGATCCCGACGATCACGCCGGCGACGATGTACACCGAAAGGATCGTGCGGTTGACCTTGATCCCGGACAGCCGCGCGGATTCCGGCGCGTTGCCGACCGCGTAGACGTGCTTGCCCCACGGCGTCCGCGTGAGCGCGTACCAAAGTCCCAGGTACATCAGCAAAGCCAGCGTCATGCCGTAGGTGATCGGGATGCCGCCGAACAGGTACCGGCGGGTGCCGAGCCATTTGAGCAGTTCGTCGGCGACCGGGACGGCCTGCCCGCTCGCGAACAGTTTGGCGGCCGCGGTGAGCACGGTCAGCAGACCGAGCGTGACGATGAACGGCGGCAGTTTGATCCGGGTGACCAGCGAGCCCGTGACCATGCCGATCACCACCGTCGCCACGATGCCCAGCAGCAGCGCCCAGATCCCTGAGACGCCGCCGACCACGAGTTTCGCCATGATCAGCGTCGCGAGCACCATCGCGGCCGCGTTGGCCAGGTCGATACCCGCGGTCAGGATGATCAGCGTCTGCCCGAGGGCGAGCGTGCCGACCACCAGGGACTGTTGCACCACAAGGGAAAGGTTGTCGAGATCGAGGAAGGTGTCCGTCGAAAGGGAGAACACCACGATCGCGACGAGCAGGGCCAGCGCGGGCCCGACGGCGGGCGCGCGCAGGAAGAACTCGCCGATGGACGGGCGTTCGTTGCCTTTCAGGGTTGCGGTCGTCACTTCGTCCCCCAGCAGTTCTCGAGGCCCCACTTGGTGTCCTGGCTCTCCACACCGGGAATCGGCTTGTCCGTGATCACCGCGGAACCGGTGTCGACGAACCCGCTCGGCTTCTTCCCGGTCTTGGCGTATTCGACGGCGGCGAGGACACCTTGCTCGGCCATCTTCTTGGGGAACTGCATGACCGTGGCGGCGTACTGGCCGTCGCGCACGTTCTTGACGCCTTCGCAGCCGCCGTCGATCGAGCCCATCACGATCTGGTTCACCAGGCCCCGGGCCTGGAGCGCGGCGTAGGTGCCGCGGCCCATCGGCTCGTTCATCGTGTAGACGGCGTTGATGTCGGTGGTGCGCTGCAGCAGGTTCTCCACGCCCTGCTGCGCGAGGCTCTGGTCGCCGTTCGCGGGGGTCTTGCCCTTGATCTCCGGTGACGCGTCGGTCAGCCCGATGCCCTTGAGGAACCCGGTGTGCCGCTGGGTGTCCACTGTGGACCCGGCGGTGCCGTCCACCATGAACAGCTTCGGCGGCTTGCCCGCCAGCGCGGCCTTGACGTACGCGCCTTGCTGGCGTCCGGCCTCGAAGTTGTCCGTGGCGAAGGTGGCGTCGACGGCCGTGTCCGGTTCGGTCGCCGTGTCGAGCGCGATGACCAGCACCCCGGCCTTGCGGGCGCGATCGATGGCGTCGAGGACGCCGGTCGAGGAACTCGGCGTGATCAGGATGGTGTTGGCACCCTGCTGCATGAGGTTCTCGATGGCCCTGACCTGGCCGTCGTTGTCGCCGTCGAACTGGCCGGCGAGCGCGCTGAACTCCGCGCCGTTCGCCTCGGCGGCGGCCTTGGCGGCCGCTCTCAGTTCCACGAAGTAGGGGTTGGTGTCGGTCTTGGTGACCAGGCCGACCTTGGCCTTGCCACCGCCGCCCGCGTTCGATCCGCCACCCCAGTGGCGCTCGACGGTGCACCCGGCCGAGGTCACCGCGAGTGTGGCCATGGCGAGCGCCAAGAGGCTCTGTTTCCCAAGACGTCGCTGTCTCATGGGGGATGCCCTCCGATTCAAGGCTGTCCGTGATGGACCGGAAGGTAGACAGGGTTATGCTCGCTCGCAAGCGTTTGCGCAAACGCTTGCCAGCTGCCTTCCCGAGGATTGGTCATGCCGCCGTCTCGCTCGTCCCGCCCCACCCAACGCGACATCGCCGAACTGGCGGGAGTCTCGATCACCACCGTGTCCCACGTGGTCAACGGGACGAGGGCGGTGGCCGAGGACACCAAACTGGCCGTCCTCCGCGCGATCGAGCAGACCGGCTACACCGGCGACGCCATCGCCCGCTCACTGGTGACCGGGGGGACGCGGTCGATCGGCGTCGCGATCTCCCTCATCGCGAACCCGTACTTCGCCGTCCTGATCCAGGCGATCGAACGCGAAGCCGCGCTGGCCGGGTACACGGTCCTGCTCGCGGACACGCACGACACCGTCGACACCGAACGTGAGACCGTGCGGACCCTGCGTTCGCGCCGGGTCGACGGACTGCTGATCACACCGTCGCCGGGCGACGGATCGGTGATCGGCGAACTCGTCTCGCTCGACGTCCCGACCGTACTCATCGACCGGCTCTCCACCCGCACCGACGTCGACCAGGTCGGCGCGGAGAACATCCAATCGACGTCCGCGCTGACCGCGCATCTGGCGTCGCTCGGGCATCAGCGGATCGGCATGATCAGCGGCACCGCGGGCCTGAGCACCAGCGAGGAGCGCATCCTCGGCTATCGCCTCGGGCTCGGCCGCTCGGGTTTGACCTGGTCGGAGGAGCTGGTCGCGTGCGGCCAGTCCTCGCAGGCGGGCGGGGCGCTCGCGCTGAGCACGCTGCTCGCGCTGCCGGAGCCGCCGACGGCGCTGGTGGTCGCCAACGACACCATGATGGTCGGGGTGCTGCACGAGCTGCGGCGCCGCGGGCTGCGGGCCGGCGTCGACCTGCCGGTGGTGGTCTACGACGACGTCGAATGGGCCGATCTGGTCGATCCGCCGCTGACCACGATGGCGCAGCCGATCGAGGAGATAGGCACACAGGCGGTACGCCTGCTGCTGGCCCGGATCAACGATCCGGCACGCAAGGCCCAGACGATGCGGATTCCGCCTACGCTCCGCCATCGCGCGTCCTGCGGATGCGCTCTCGTTCACTCACATTGATGATTGTTGGGAGACTTTCCGGTCTCGCCGCCGAGCGACGCTCCGTCAGCCGTTACCGTCATTCAAGCTCGAATGAAGGCGTGGAGCGATGACCGCACTGTCCCCGGCGTTACCCCTGTGGGAGGACACCCCTGTCACCCACCGGTTCGGGGTGGCCATGGCGATGCACGCGAACCCGTATTCGGGTGAACTCGTCCGCGCCATCCGCCGCGCCGCACGCCGTCACGGCTGCGAGATCACCCTCGCCGACACCGGCGACAGCGTCGCCGAAGAGGCCGCGGTCATCCGCGCGCTGCGGGCGGACCGCGTCGACGGTGTCCTGCTCGTCCCGGCGGCAGGCGACGAAGCGGTGATCAACGGACTGGTCCGGATGGGTGTGCCGACCGTGCTCGTCGACCGGATGGCCGGCCGCAACGACGTCGACCAGGTCGGCTCCGAGAACATCCAGGCCGTGTGCGCGCTCGTGCGGCACCTCGCCGGGCTGCGGCACCGCAAGATCGGCTTCATCTCGGGCGAAGAGGACATGACCACCTATGAGGAGCGGGCGCTGGGCTACCGGCTCGGCCTCGGCCGCTCCGGCCTTCGGTGGACGTCGCAGCTGGTCGCGTGCGGGCAGTCGACCCCGGGCGGAGCCGCCGCCGCGACGGCGAAACTGCTCGACAGCTGGCCTTCGCCGACCGCGCTCGTGGTGGCGAGCGAAGCGATGATGATCGGCGTCCAGTACGAGGCGCACCGGCTCGGCATCCGGATCGGGCGTGACCTCGCGATCGTCGGCTACGGCGACATGGAGTGGGCGGGCCAGGTGACCCCGGCGGTCACCACGATGGCGCAGCCGATCGAGGAGATCGGGCGCAAGGCCGTCGAACTCCTGCTGGCCCGGATCACCGACCCTGAGCGACGACCCGAATCCGTACGGCTCGCACCGCGCTTCATACACCGTCAGTCGTGCGGCTGCTGAGTCACAAATCGCTGGTCAGAACGCCGCCGCCGGGTGAAGATGGCGGAATGACCGACCTGTGGACCGTGCACACCGCCGACCTCGAAGCAGGCGTGCTGAGGGCGGCACGCGCGCTGCTGGACGACGCGTTCGACGGCGATTTCAGTGACCACGACTGGGAAAACGCCCTCGGCGGCATGCACACGCTGGTGTGGGAGAGCGGCGAGCTGATCGGGCACGCGTCCCTGGTCCAGCGGCGGCTCGTGCACGACGGACGGGTCCTCCGCACGGGTTATGTCGAGGCGGTCGCCATCCGGTCGGATCACCGGCGGCGCGGCCACGGCGCCGCGATGATGGACGCGCTGGAGCGGGTCCTGAGGAAGGCGTACGACCTCGGGGCGCTTTCGGCGTCCGACGAGGCGCTGGAGTTCTACGCGTCGCGAGGCTGGCTGCTGTGGCGCGGTACTTCGTCGGCCATGACACCTTCGGGTATCGAGGCGACGAAGGAGGACGACGGGTCGATCCACGTCCTGCCGGTGGGGGTCACTCTCGATCTGGACGGGGAGATCACCTGCGATTGGCGGGCGGGCGACGTCTGGTAGCTACCGCATTCAGAGGACTAAATGCGGTGTTCCAGGGTCGCCGCGGCTTCGAGCAGCATCCACGCGCTCACCTGGACGGACAGGTCGCGTTCGGGAGCGTCAGCGGCCAGGGGCAGCGAAGGCGCCGGAGTCGCCCAGTCGGCGCTGAAGAGCGGCCCGTGCGGTGTGTCGGTGGCACCGGACCAGCAGGCGTCAGCCGACCGGATGACCAGTTCGCGCGCGATCCCGCTCGGCAGCAGCGGTGCCGCGAGTGCCAGGTACCGCGCCAGGATCCCGGCGAACAGGCCGCCGTCACCACCTTCCTGCCCCCGGATCACCCCGTTCGGCGCGACATGTTCCGCAACGGCCTGGATCGTGCGCTCCACTCTGTCCACTTCGGACAGTTCGAGGCAGGCGCCGAGGTAAACACCTTGGCAGTAAGTGAAAATATGCCTGACGAGTTCCCCGCTGCCGACCCGCAGGCCGTCCCACACCAGTCCGGAATCCGGGTCGACGAGCCACTCGGTCATCCAGTCGGTCAGACCACGAGCGTGCTGCGTGGCGCCTTCGCGGGCGTGGAAGATCGCGGCCGGGCCGTTCGCGGGCGCGTTCTTGAAGTCGTCGCCGACGCGCCACCAGATCCCGCCGCCCGCGTCGTCGGTCCAGCCTTCGCGCAGCCGTGAGCTGATCGCCTCCAGTCCGCCGCGGACGTCCAGCCCGAGATGTCCGACGCGTTGCAGCGCGAGACCGAGCCAGGCGATGTCGTCGTAGTAGTCGTTGATCCACTTGCCGAAGTTGCGCAGCCGCACGGACACCACGAACCGGTCGATCAGTTTCAGCCGATGCGGTGAAGGGTCCCGCAGCTGGGCATCGACGAGAGTGTCCAGCAGGTGTGCCTGCCACCAGTAGTTCCAGTGCCAGTGGACGCGCTGCCCCGCCGACGACGGCCAGCCGCTCCGGCCGAGCACGGTCCCGGGCAGCCCCCACACACGGCGCAGATGCCGGTCGCGGATCGCGCGCTCGGCGATCGCGGCCCGGTCGGCGAGAGCAGTCATCGAGCCATCATCCCTTGCCCGCTGACATACCGCTCAGTATGTTGGGAGGACTCCCGAACCCGCGAGGTGCTTCATGACCACGGCGCACGTGACCTGCCCGCTCTGCGAAGCCACCTGCGGGCTGGAGGTGACGATCGACGAGAAGAGCCTGGTCACCCGCGTGCAGGGGGACCGCGAGGATGTCTTCTCGCAGGGCTACATCTGTCCGAAGGGCGCTTCGCTCGGCGCGCTGCACCATGACCCGGACAGGCTCACCGCGCCGCTGGTGAAACGCGACGGCGAGTTCGTCCAGGTCACCTGGGACGAGGCGTTCGCCGAGATCGACCGGCGGCTCCGGCCGATCATCGACGAGCACGGCAGGAACGCCGTCGCCGTCTACTCCGGCAACCCGACGGTGCACAACGCGGCGCTGGTGCTCTACGGCCGCGTGTTCTTCAAAGCCTTGGGCACCAGGAACTTCTACACCGCGACCACGGTCGACCAGATGCCGAAGCACTTCTCCTCCGGCTATCTCTTCGGCGACCCGCAGACCATTCCCGTCGCCGACCTCGACCGCACCGAACACCTCCTCATCCTGGGCGCGAACCCGTTGGTGTCCAACGGAAGCCTGATGACCGCCCCGGACACCCGCGGGAGGCTGCGCGCGATCCAGAAGCGCGGCGGCAAGATCGTCGTCCTCGATCCGCGCCGCACCAGGACCGCGCAGCTCGCCGACGAGCACCACGCGATCCGGCCCGGCACCGACGCGTTGTTCCTTTTCGCGCTGGTCAACGTCCTGTTCGCGGAGAACCGGGTCACTCCGGGAGAGCACGTCAACGGTGTCGACGAGGTTCGCGTGCTCGCGGAGCCGTTCACCCCGGAGGCGGTCGCGCCCGCGACCGGGATCGACGCCACCGAGATCCGCCGCATCGCGCTCGAACTCACGGATGCCGGGCGCGCCGCGGTGTACGGCCGGATGGGGACGACAACGCAGTCGTTCGGCACCGTCGCGAGCTGGCTGGTCGACGTCGTCAACACGCTCACCGGCAACCTCGATCGCGAAGGCGGCGTGATGTTCCCGCTGCCCGCCCTCTGGCGGCCGCGCCGGTCCTCGCCGTTCACCAGCGGCCGCTGGACGAGCCGGGTGCGCGGGTATCCCGAGGTGCTCGGCGAGCTGCCGGTGGCCACGCTCGCGGACGAGATCGAGACACCCGGCGAAGGC
Source organism: Amycolatopsis coloradensis (assembly GCF_037997115.1). NCBI lineage: Bacteria > Bacillati > Actinomycetota > Actinomycetes > Pseudonocardiales > Pseudonocardiaceae > Amycolatopsis > Amycolatopsis coloradensis. The sequence continues at coordinate 1,666,100 of NZ_CP150484.1, read as the reverse complement.
CAGGTGCGGGCGCTGGTGACCATCAGCGGCAACCCCGCGCTGAGCACGCCCAACTCCGCGCGGCTCACGGAAGCGTTGCGGCAGCTGGACTTCATGGTCTCGCTGGACGTATACCTCAACGAGACCACGCGGCACGCCGACGTCATCCTGCCCGGGCCGTCACCGCTGGAGCGGCCGCACTACGACGTCGCGTTGTACGCGCTCGCCGTGCGCAACGTCGCGAACTGGACACCCCGGACGCTGGAAACCGAGATGCCGCAGGAATGGGTGACCCTGCTGCGACTGGCGGGGATCGCCGCCGGCCAGGGCCCGGACGTCGACGTCGCCGCCTTCGACACGATGGTCGCGGGCGAAACGGCGCGGCGCACCGGCGTCGACCTCGCGCTCGCCGAAGGCCGCACAGGGCCGGCGCGGATGATCGACCTGATGCTGCGCGGCGGACCGTACGGGCTGAGCCTGGCCGATCTCGAAGCCGCCCCGCACGGCATCGACCTCGGCGCGCTGAAACCACGGCTGCCGGAGGCGCTCGCCACGGCGAGCGGGAAGGTCGAGCTGGCGCCGGACGCGATCACGAAGGACGTCCCCCGCCTGCGCGCGGAGCTGGACAAGGCGCCGGACGGCGGGCTGCTGCTGATCGGACGGCGACACCTGAGCTCGAACAACTCGTGGATGCACAACCTGACGCCGCTGGTGCGCGGCGGGAACCGGTGCACCGTCCAGGTGCACCCGGACGACGCCTCCCGGCTCGGGCTGACCGACGGCGGGCTCGCGGCGGTGACGTCGCGGGCGGGGAAGCTCGAAGCGCCGGTGGAGGTCACGGCCGACGTCCGGCCCGGCGTGGTGAGCATGCCGCACGGCTGGGGTCACGACCTCGACGGCACGCGCACGCGGGTCGCGGCCGCGCACGCCGGGGTCAACTCGAATCTGGTCGCCGACGAGACCCTGCTCGACGTCCCGTCCGGGAACGCCGTCCTGAACGGGATCCCGGTGGAGGTGGCCCCCGTCTAGCCGGGGGCTGAAGGGGCCTTTCCCCGCATCTCACGCCAGGGCCCCGGCAAAGTTGCTTACCCCGCTGGTCAAGTGGGCGACGAGGGACTCGTCACGGTGACCTTGGCCCCTTCTCGACTGTCCACAGGGGACACTTTCGGGCTGATCGTGCCCGATTCAGGTGTTTCGCGCAGATTGGCGTGTTCGTGGGCGGGCCGGTGTGGGCTGAAGGCTCCCTTCGCTGCGTCTGATGCGACGAAGGGAGCCTTCGACCCAGGTCGAGTGCGAGTCGTCTTCTCTTGAAGAGCAAGGCAAAAATCGTGCGCCGGCGGCTCATTCGGTGCCCCCAATGTGACATCGGAGACGCTCAGTGTCCCCAATGCCACATCGCGACCAGCAGTTATGCGACTTTGCCGGGCCCCTGCATCTCACGCGGTGAAGGACGCTTTCACCACGACTTATGCGGGGAAAGCGTCCTTCAGCCCCCGTCTAGCCGCGGGTCACCAGGCCTGAGCGAGGTCGGCGTGCTGCCGGATCCAGGCGTGCATGACGATCCCGGCGGCGACGCCGGCGTTGATCGAGCGGGTCGTGCCGAACTGCGCGATCGAGACGACCAGCGCCGCCGTCTTCTGCGCCTCGGCCGAAAGACCCGGCCCTTCCTGGCCGAACAGCAGGACACACTCGCGCGGCAGTTCGGCGGTCTCGACGGGCTGCGAGCCGGGAGTGTTGTCGACGGCGACGACGGCGAGCCCCTCCGTCGCGGCGAAGGTCAGCAGACCGTCGACGTCCTCGTGATGGAGAAGGTGCTGGTAACGGTCGGTCACCATGGCGCCGCGCCGGTTCCAGCGCCGCCGCCCGACGATGTGCACCGCGGCGGCGGCGAAGGCGTTCGCCGTCCGGACCACGGTGCCGATGTTGTGGTCGTGCTGGAAGTTCTCGATCGCCACGTGGAACGGGTGCCGACGGCGGTCCACATCGGACACGATGGCCTCGCGCCGCCAGTAGCGGTACGGGTCGACGACGTTGCGGCGGTCGCCGTTGGCCAGGAGTTCGGGGTCGTAGCGCTCGTCCGAGGGCCACTCGCCCTCCCACGGACCGACGCCGACCTCTTCCTTCGCCACCCATTCGGTGGGACCGGCTTCTTCCGAGTTCACCCGAGGATTGTCACTCAGCCCATGCTGACGCGGTGCGCCGGTGCGTCCCCGTCGTGGTGGCGGTGACGCCAGCGCTGGTACGCGCCGATGTAGGAGATGATCACCGTCGCCATCGCGATCACGACGACGAACGGCAGCGACGAGCGCGGGAACACGGTGTCGTAGAGGTAGTAGGCGTTGAAGCCGCCGGGAAGGTCGCCGAGGCCCTGCTGATGCCGGAAGTAGTTCTCGGCAGCCGTCAGCGGGCACGGCCAGGGGAAGACGTTGACGAGGACACCCCATGCGGCGAAGAACACATGCACGAAGATCACCCTCGGCCACCGCCACGCGAGGAAACCACCGAATCCGATGAACACCAGCGCGAAAATGTGCACCGCGACTGTCACGTTCGCCAGGAAACCCGCCACCTCAAGCCCCCTTTCACTCCCCTACCAGCGACGTTACCCCTCTCCGATTGAGAAACGCTCACGAAAAAACGGGGCATCCTCCGTTCATGCTGGCCGGCCTGCTGGTCCTGATGGGCACGCTCGGNTCGGCGCTCGCCGAGACGCGGGCCGAGGTCCAGCGGCTGACCGTCGAGGCCGCCCCGTTCGGGACGCTTTATTCAGGACAGACCGAGATCGTCCTTGTTCAGAATGTAACGGTATTCGAGGCCTTCCTTCTCGATGGCCTCGCGCGCTCCGGTGTCCCGATCGACGACGGTCGCGACGCCGACCACGTTCGCTCCGGCCTCGCGCAGCGCCTCGACGGCGGTGAGCACGCTGCCGCCGGTGGTCGAGGTGTCCTCGACGGCCAGCACTCGCTGTCCCAGCACCTCGACGCCCTCGATCCGGCGCTGCATGCCGTGTTCCTTGACGGCCTTCCGGACGACGAACGCGTCGAGCACGACACCGTCGGTCGCCGCGGAGTGCAGCATCGCCAGCGCCACCGGGTCCGCACCGAGGGTCAGGCCGCCGGCGGCGACGTAGTCCCAGTCGTGCGTGAGCTGGCGAAGCAGCTTCCCGATGAGCGGAGCGGCCGCGTGATGCAGCGTCGCCCGCCGGAGGTCGATGTAGTAATCGGCCTCCTTGCCCGAGGACAAGGTCACCTTGCCGTGCACGACGGCGAGTTCGCCGACCAGTCTCGCCAGTTCGAGTTTCGCCGCTTGATCAACACCGGGGTACGCCACGGCCGAGAGTCTTACACACGGCCCGCCGGGTCCTTCGACGGTAGCTCTAGTCATTGCCTGCCGTCGCCGCGTCGACGGCCTGACCCCGGGTCGCCGCCCAGGCCGGGACCAGGGTCGCCGCCAGCGCGAGCGCCGCGGCGAGCCCGATGATGGTCAGGTAGATCAGCGGGGAGCCCATCGGCAGCAGGGAATCGGCCGCCACCAGGCAGAACGGGACGATCGAACCCGCCGCGACGATGGTGCCGAGCACGATCCCGACCAGCGCGACGAGCCCGCCTTCGAACCCGGCCATCCGCAGCACCTGCGCCCTGGTCGAACCGGTGAGCCGCTGGAGACCGAACTCGCGGCGCCGCCGGACGGTCGCCATCACGAGCGTGTTCGCGACCGAAATCACCGTGTAGGCGATGATCATCCCGACCAGCAGGTAGTTCACCCACGCGCCGACGGCCTGGTCCTTGTCGTGCGCCGCGACGAGCGCCGCCCGGTCGCCGACGGACACCGGCAGCCCGGCCGTCGCCTCGCGAAGCCGCTCGGTGAGCGCCGACGGATCGACGTCCGGAGTGGCGCGGACCAGCATCTGCGGGGCGAGCCCGGCGGTGGTGTGCGGCGCGAGGAGGCCGGCCGGGAGCAGCAGACTTTCGAAGCCGGGGCGCTGGCTGGTCACCGCGACGACCTCGACGTCGACCGGGGTGCCGTCCCCGAGCCTGAGTCCCAGCGTGTCGCCGACGCCGCGGCCGAAGTCCTTCGCGAAGGCCTCGGGGAGTGCGACGGTCATGCCGGTCAGCGCCTTCAGATCGCCCTGGACCACCTTGGTATCGGTCGTCGCGCCCGCGCCGGAAGCGGTGAGGCCGACCGCCGGACGGCCCTCGTCGGAAGAGTCGTACGGGTTCTCGAGGAACACGCTGCTGGTGACGTACTCGGACGCTCCGGCCACCCCGGGCACGGCCTGGATCCGCTGGACGAGGTCCGGGGACAGCCCGCCCGCCGCGGAGGCGATCACGGCGTCGGCGCGGACGTCTTCGGTGAAGGCCTGGTTCGCCAGCTCCTGCTGGGTGGTCTGCAGGTAGATGTTCGCGGTCGCGATCCCGACGGCGAGCATGATCGGGGTGACCGCGCCCGCCGCCCGGACGATGCCCGCCCGGGTGTTGAGCACGGCGAGCCGGGCGTCGATCCCGCCGAGCAGGCGCATCGGCCACTGCAGGATCGTCGTCATCACCTTGGCGACCCCGGGGGTGATCATCGCGACGCCGAGCGCCCAGAGGATCACCGCCGGTCCGGCGGTGCTGGCCGCGATCGGGCCGGTCATCACCGCGACGGTCACGATGGCCAGCGCGGTGCCGCCGCCGAAGCAGAGCGCGGCGACGATGACGCGTGTCGGGGTCAGCCAGCGGCGCGTGACCGCGGCTTCGGCGAGCGCCTCGGCCGGCCGGATCTTCCCGGCGCGGCGGCCCGCGGCGAAGGCGGCGATGAACACCGCGAGCATCGCGGCCCCCGCGCCGACGACGGCGGGCAACCAACCCTGGTAGAACCGCAGCACCGCGGGCACCACACCGTTCTCGACGAGCTGCCCGAACAGCCACTCGCCAAGGAACGGGCCGAGTACCGCGGCGAGCGCGGTGGCGAGCAGGCCGACGGCCAGCGCTTCGCCGAGCACCATGCGCCGCAGCTGGCGCGGGGTCGTGCCGATCGCCCGCAGCAACGCGAGTTCCCGCGAACGCTGCTGGGTGGACAGGCTCAGCGTGCCGGCGACGACGAACATCGCGACCATCACCGAGAGCCCGCCGGACACCGCGGCGATGACGATCAGGTCGGAGCCGCTCGAATCGGCCTCGGGGAATTCCGCGACACCGCGGTCGATGCCGGTCAGGACGTTCGCCCCGGCCGCGACCTCGGCGACTTTCGCCTGCACCGCTTCGACGTCCGCACCCGGCGCGGTGAAGACGCCGATGACATCGGCCTTGCCGGGGTGCCCGGAGAGCCGGGCGGCGTCGGCGCCGGAGAAGAACACGGCGGCCTGCGTGATCGAACGCGGCGCTCCGGCCACTCCGGCCACGCGGAACAATTCGGTCTTGCCGCGCGCGGCGACCTCGACGACGTCACCGGGCTTCGCTCCCGATGTGGATTCGACGACCACCTCGCCAGCCGCGGGCGCGGCACCCGCGGCCAGCGCGTACGGGGTCAGGACGGCGGAGTCCCAAGCGTGGCCGAGCGCGGGCTTCCCGCCTGCCGCGAGCGGGAAGCTCACTTCGCCGACGACGTCCGAGACGCCGGGGACGGACCGCAGCCGGGACACCAGTCCGCTGTCGAGCCGGACGCGTTCGGGAAGCCGCGCGTCCTCGAACTTGCGCTTGTCGTCCGGCTCCAGGGTGGCCGGGTCTTTCTTGGGCAGGTCGAAGGTCTGGCCGCCGGTGACGAGGATCGGGGCGGCCGCGAGCCGTTGCGGTTCCGCGTTGCCGCGGATCCCCGTCTCCATCAGGCCGCCGCAGGAGGCGACGATCAGCGCGCCGAAGAAGACGGCGATGAAGGTGCCGACGAAGCCGCCCTTGCGCAGGCGGAGGGTCCGGAAGGCGAGTCGCAGCATCACGCACCCGCCCTGACCGAGTTGCCCCAGGCACCCAGGTGGGTCATGCGCTCGGCGACGACGTCCGCCGTCGGCGCGTGCAGCTCGTCCGCGATCCGGCCGTCGGCGAGGAAGATGACGCGGTCCGCGTACGAGGCGGCCATCGGGTCGTGGGTCACCATGATCACCGTCTGGCCGGTCGTCCGGACGGAATCGCGCAGCAGCGCGAGAACCTCGGCGGCGGTGCGGGTGTCGAGAGCGCCGGTCGGCTCGTCGGCGAAGACCACCGCGGGCCGGGTGACCAGCGCCCGCGCGATCGCGACGCGCTGCGCCTGCCCGCCGGACAGTTCGCCGGGAAGGTGCTTGCGACGGCCGGAAAGCCCCACGCGGCCCAGCATCTCTTCGACCACACGGCGGTCCGGCTTGGCGCCGGCGAGCTGCTGCGGGAGCGTGACGTTCTGCTCGACGGTCAGCGCCGGAAGCAGGTTGAAGGCCTGGAAGATGAAGCCGACCCGGTCGCGGCGCAGCTTCGTCAGCTTCGTCTCGCTCATCCCGGCCAGCTCCTGCCCGTCGAGCACGACGGACCCCGACGTCGGCCGGTCCAGCCCGGCCGCGCAGTGCAGGAAGGTGCTCTTACCCGAGCCCGAAGGTCCCATCACCGCGGTGAAACCGCCACGCGGGAACGCCAGCGTCACCCCGTCCAGAGCGACGACGCCCTTGCCGTATTCCTTGCGGACGCCGTCGAGCCGGACCGCGTCACCGTTCCACCCAGTGTTCATGGGGAAAACACTAGGAATCCCAGGTCGGAAGCACCCTGGGGCGAGCGTGCGTCTCCTTGGTAGGGCGGGCCCTACCTCACCGCGCCGGTCCTGGCATCGACGTCGACGTCGTGCTCGATCCCCTTGCCGTCGCGGAGCCCGACCTCCCAGACGAGGGTGCCGTCGGCGGCGTAGTCGACCTCCATCTCGTCGAGCTCACCCGGCTGGCGTCGCTGCGCGGCCTGGAGTGCCTTGACCGCGTCGACACCCGCCTGCTCGACCTTCGCCAGGTCGTCGCTCGGCTTGGCGGTCTGCTGCTCGCCGAGGACCTGGCCGCCGTCCGGGCTCACGCGCACCTTGTGTTCCTGCCCGTGTGACGCGACCTTGATCTCCCACCCGTCGTTCGCGGGCTCCACGTCGAACACCCGCCCGTCGGGCAAAGCGCCTGCCGCCGCTTGAATCGCCTTCACCGGCTGGGCTTCGACCGGTCCCGGTACCGCCGGGGCGGGCGCCTGTTCGGTGGAACAGGCGGCCAGCGTCAGCACTACCGCGATGACAAGAAGGGATGACTTCATGATCCACGCGTACCCGCCCCGCACGGGCTCGAACCGTCGTCCGGCCGATGGCACTGTGGGGTGATGGTCTCGAACGGACAGGGCTGGCTCCAGATCGGTGAGCTGACGACGGCGTTCGCGCTGTCGGCGGCGATCGGGCTGGAACGGCAGCTCAGGGGCAAGAGCGCCGGACTGCGGACCCAGACCATCGTGGGCACGGCGTCCGCACTGATCCTTTTGGTCAGTAAGTACGGTTTCGGCGACATCCTCGCGACCGGGCAGGTCGTGCTCGACCCGTCCCGGATCGCGGCACAGATCGTCTCCGGTGTCGGCTTCCTCGGCGCCGGGCTGATCATCACCAGGCAGGGCGCGATCCACGGGCTCACCACGGCCGCCGCCGTCTGGGAGACCGCGGCCATCGGCATGGCGGCGGGCGCCGGTCTGCTGGTGCTGGCGGTCGTGGTGACGGCCCTGCATTTCGTGGTGGTCCTCGGTTTCACCTGGCTGAGCGCGCATCTGCCCGGCGGCACGGGCACGACCAGGCTTCGCGTGAGTTACGTGGACGGGCAAGGTGTCCTGCGCGACCTGCTGGCGCTGTGCACAAGCCGTCGATGGTCGATCACGTCACTGCGGATCACCGGCGACCGTGACGGTGAGGTGACGGTCTCACTCGACCTCACCGGACCCGATCACGCCGCCGCGCCCACCGTGCTCGCCGCGACCGACGGCGTGCGCTCGATCGAAACCACCGATGACGATTAAGTTCGGCCCTTGCCGCCGAAACCGCCGCCGAGCTTCCGCAGCACCGCCCTGGGAAGCAGCCCGCCGACCGCGACGAGCACCTTGTACTGCAGGCTCGGCACCGAGATCACCTTGCCGCGGCGCAGATCCGCCAGGGCCTCGTCCACGACCTGCTCGACGCCGAGCCAGAACGCCTTCGGACCGGGCTTGTCCAGACCGGCCCGCTCGTGGAACTCCGTGGTGGTGAACCCGGGGCAGAGCGCCATCATGCGGATGTTCTCCGGCAGCGAGGCGGCGATGCCCTCGGTGAACGAAGTGACCCAGTTCTTGCTGGCCGTGTACGTCGAACCGCGGCCGCTGAAGAAGCCGGCGACCGAGCTGACGTTGATGATCGCCCCCTCGCCGCGGTCGATCATCCCCGGCAGCGCCGCACGGGTCAGCCGCAGGACGGCGGTGACGTTGACGTCCAGCTGACGCTGCAGCGCGTCCGGCGGGATGGTCCAGAAATCGCCGTTGAGCCCGAAGCCCGCGTTGTTCACGAGGAGATCCACCGGCTCTTCGGCCAGGCGGTCCTCGACCAGCGCACGTCCGTCCACTTCGGACAGATCGGCGGGCAGGGCCACGACGTCGGCGCCGTGCGCCTCGACCAGTTCCGCGGCGAAGCCCTCCAACCTGTCGACGTCGCGGGCGACGAGCACGAGGTCATACCCCTCGGCGGCGAGCCTGCGCGCGAACTGCGCGCCGATGCCGGCGGTGGCGCCGGTGATCAGGGCGGTCTGTGTCATATCGGGAACCTACTCCTCGGTCGGGTTCCGGGAACACGCTCGGATGGGGCAGGCGTGGGGGTCACCCACCGTGGGGATTTGACGTGCAACGACGGAAGTCGGGAAGTATCGTCCGGCCCCATGGGGAAGCACAGCAGGCGCAAGCCGAGCTACCTGCCCAAAGTCGCGGTCGGCGCGGCGCCGCTGGCGCTGTTGCTCGCCGGCCCGGCCACCGCGCTCGCCACCCAGACCGACCCGTCGATCCCGCTTCCTCTCGATCACCAGCGCGAAGGCAGCCTCGATCGCGGAGTCGGCTTCACCAGCGAAGGCGACACGACCGTCTTTCGCGGTTTCCTGACCAACACCGAACGCAACGTCTTCAGCAAGGACATCGGCGACGCGAAGGCCGTCGCTGACGTCCGCCGCTCGGTGAGCGAGACCATCGAGACCCGCGACGGTGTCACGGCCCGTCCGGACAAGGTCGGCGCGCTCGCGGCGGCGAAGACTTCCGAGGCCGTCAAGCAGGGCCAGCGGGAAGCGCTGAAGGTCGATCGCTACGGCAGCGTGGTCGCCGGGAACGAGACCGAACTCGAACGGACCGGCGCACGGCTGACCGAGGTCGCGCTCGACCCGCGCACCGGCGTCCCCACCTTCGTCTCCGAGGACAGCCGCGCCCTTCGCGTGGTCGAGGGGACCTATCACGCCGTCCGCCCGCTGCCCGGGGTCGGCGTCATCAACGAGACGGAACAGCACACCGGCGGCACCCTCGACAGGGCCTTCCGGCTCGACGGTGGTTTCTCCGGCGACCTCGGCGGTGTGCTGGAGGCCGGGCGGTCGTCCGGGCACGCGGTCGACGTCGGCGACCTCGCCGCCGTCGGGTCGACCTCGGCGCAGCACGGCAACGGCCGGTTCAGCGGTGTCCTGCCGCTCGACGTCGGCTCGGGCGCGGGTTACGGCCAGGAGCACGCTCTCGGCGGCACCATCGGTCCGTCGTCCGGGCTGGTCACCACCGGGCAGAACGTGAATCTGGCGCAGCACGATGCCGGGCTCACCGGATCCGGTTCGCACACGATCAGCGGCGACCTGGGCATCGGGGAAGTCGCGTCCGTCCGAGGCACCTCGACGTCGTCCGTGCGCGGGGTCCTGCCGACCACAGATCCCGCACAGGCAGGGCATCTGACGCAGTCCGGGACACTCGACCTGACCCTGCTCGGTCAGCCGGCGCACACCGGCTTCATCGCCGGGGCGCTCCCGCTGGAGCTCAAGCCGTCCTGATCAGGCCTGGGGCTCGATGTCTTCGGCGGCCTCGGCCTGCCAGTGACGGCCAGGGGTCGACGCGTTGTCGTACTCCTCGTCGAACGGGTCCACGATGTCGGCGATCTCGCCGAGGTCGCGCAGCAGCCGCTCGAGCCGCGACGGCCCGGCGTTCGGGGCGACGCTCGCCAGCACCCACTCGTTCTCCAGCCACGCCACGCCGACGTCGCCGCCGAGCGAGTCCGCCGCGTCGACGAGATCCTGCGTGATCACCTTGCGCGCTCCCTCAGCGTCGTCCGCGAAGGCGTAGCGCTGACCGATCGGGCCGAGCATCTCGGGCATGTCCTGGCGCTGGAACGGCACACTGGACAGCCACATCTCCAGCGGCACCTCGTGCACGCGGTTGCACCGCACGGCGACCACGACCGCCGGGATCTGGCCCTCGGTCTCGATGTCGAAGATGAAGACGGGACGCCGACCGTCGGAGGTGAAGGTGGACCCGGCGACGACGTTGACCGCCAGCTGGGCACCGAAGTACCCGATCGCACCGTTGGACCACTGCCGCGGCAACCGTTCGTCCTCTTCGACGAACTGCCAGCCGCGCAGCTCGGCCCAGCGCATGCGCTCGCGATTGCGCGAGCCCTCCTTCGCCCGGTCGGCCGCGAGCAGCGCCAGCCCCGCCACCAAGGCGACGGCGGCGATGACGAACCAGATCCACGCCGGAATACCCACGACGGTCAGGGTATCCCCCTGCCCTCACCGGATGTGACCGCCGGGCGCCGTGTCGCGCCACCCCTTTCGGTGCCGCGCCCGGGAAAGACCACGAAAGACGCGACGAAAGGTCGACAAATCGCCGTGTCGCCAACGCGATGAAGGGGCCTTTCGTCGCAAATTCTGCGATGAAAGGCCCCCTTCATCTCATTCGGCGGGTGACCGACCGACTCAGTCCACCCGGGTGACCGTCAGCGCCTCCGACGCCTCCTGGGCCGGGATGTCCACCCGCACCGTGTCGCCGTCCCGGATCTCACCGGCCAGCAGCTGTTTCGCCAGCTTGTCGCCGATCGCCGACTGCACCAGCCGCCGCAGCGGCCGCGCGCCGTAGATCGGGTCGAAGCCGTTCAGCGCGAGCCACTCGCGCGCCCCGTCGGTGACCTCCAGCGTCAGGCGACGCCGCGACAGCCGCGTGGCGAGCCGCCCGATCTGGATGTCCACAATGGACGTCAGCTCGTCGGTGCCCAGCGCGTGGAAGACCACGATGTCGTCCAACCGGTTCAGGAACTCCGGTTTGAACTGCCGCTGCACCACCGACATCACCGCGTCGTTGCGCTGACGCTCGTCGAGCGACGGGTCGGCGATGGCCTGCGAGCCGAGGTTCGACGTCAGCACCAGGATCGTGTTGCGGAAGTCCACCGTGCGGCCCTGGCCGTCGGTGAGGCGTCCGTCGTCGAGCACCTGCAGGAGCACGTCGAACACGTCCGGATGCGCCTTCTCGACCTCGTCGAGCAGCACCACCGAATACGGCCGCCTGCGCACCGACTCGGTCAGCTGGCCGCCCTGGTCGTAGCCGACGTAACCCGGAGGCGCCCCGACCAGGCGCGCCACCGAATGCTTCTCGGCGTACTCGCTCATGTCGATCCGCAGCATCGCGCGCTCGTCGTCGAACAGGAACTCGGCGAGGGCCTTCGCCAGCTCGGTCTTGCCGACACCGGTCGGGCCGAGGAACAGGAACGAACCGGTCGGCCGGTCGGGGTCGGCGACGCCAGCCCTGGTGCGGCGCACCGCGTCCGAGACGACCTGCACGGCCTCCTTCTGCCCGATGACGCGCTTGCCGAGCTCCTCCTCCATCCGGAGCAGCTTGCCCGTCTCACCCTCCAGCAGCCGTCCGGCCGGGATGCCGGTCCACGCGCTGACCACGTCGGCGACGTCGTCCGCGCTGACCTCTTCCTTGAGCATGACGTTCTGCTGGCTGACCTCACTGGCCGCGGTCGCGGCCTCGAACTCCTTCTCCAGCGCGGGAATCCGGCCGTAGCGGAGCTCGGCGGCCTTGCCGAGGTCGCCGTCGCGTTCGGCGCGTTCGGACTCGCCGCGCAGCTGCTCCAGCTGCTCCTTGAGTTCGCGGACGCGTTCGATCGAGCCCTTCTCGTTCTGCCAGCGCGCGGTCAGCGCGGTCAGCGTCTCCCGCTTCTCGGCCAGCTCCGAGCGCAGCGCGGCGAGCCGTTCCTTGGAGGCGGCGTCGTCCTCTTTGGACAGAGCCATCTCCTCGATCTCCATCCGCCGCACGGCGCGCTCGACCTCGTCGATCTCGACGGGCCGCGAGTCGATCTCCATGCGGAGCTTCGACGCGGCCTCGTCGACCAGGTCGATCGCCTTGTCCGGCAGGAACCGGGCGGTGATGTAGCGGTCGGACAGGGTCGCGGCGGCGACCAGCGCGGCGTCGGTGATGCGCACACCGTGATGCACCTCGTACCGTTCCTTGAGCCCGCGCAGGATGCCGATGGTGTCCTCAGTGGACGGTTCGCCGACCAGCACCTGCTGGAAGCGCCGTTCCAGCGCGGCGTCCTTCTCGATGTGCTGCCGGTACTCGTCGAGCGTGGTCGCGCCGACCATCCGCAGCTCACCGCGGGCGAGCATCGGCTTGATCATGTTGCCCGCGTCCATCGCTCCCTCGCCGGTCGCGCCGGCGCCGACGATGGTGTGCAGCTCGTCGATGAACGTGACGACCTCGCCCGCGGAGTCGGTGATCTCCTTGAGCACGGCCTTCAGCCGCTCCTCGAACTCACCGCGGAACTTGGCACCCGCGACCATCGAGCCGAGGTCCAGCGCCACCACGCGCTTGCCGCGCAGCGACTCCGGCACGTCACCGGCGACGATGCGCTGGGCGAGCCCTTCGACGATGGCCGTCTTGCCGACGCCGGGTTCACCGATCAGCACCGGGTTGTTCTTGGTGCGGCGCGAGAGCACCTGCACCACGCGGCGGATCTCGGTGTCGCGGCCGATCACCGGGTCCAGCTCGCCGGCGCGGGCGCGTTCGGTCAGGTCGACGCCGTACTTCTCCAGCGCCTTGAACGTGCTTTCCGGATCGGCGCTGGTGATCCGCGCGGAGCCGCGCACCTTGGCGAACGCCTCGCGCAGCGCGTCCGGGGTGGCGCCGTGCCGCTTGAGCAGCTCGGCCACCGGCCCGCCTTCGGTGGCGAGGCCGACGAGGAGGTGCTCGGTCGAGACGTACTCGTCGCCGAGTTCGGTCGCGAGCTTCTGCGCGTGCGTCAGCGCTTTGACGGCGTTCGTGTCGAACTGCGGGCTCGACACGGTGGCGCCCGTCGCCGACGGCAGCGCCGCGATCAGCGGCTCCAGCTCCTTGTGCACCTGCGCCGGATCGGCCCCGACCGCGGTCAGCAGCGGCGCGGTGAGCCCCTCACCCTGCGCCAGCAAGGCGCCGAGCAGGTGCGCGGCCGCCACGTGCGGGTTTCCCGCCATCGTGGCCGCCTGCGCCGCCGACGAGATCGCCTGCTGGGTCTTCGTGGTCGGGTTGAAAGCGTCCATCCCTCACCTCGTACTAGGTCCTGCGAAGTTCTTGTCGACAGGTACAACGTCAGCAAAGTTGAGTCTGTTCCGCTCAACCCTGAAAAGTTTCAGCCTCCGGTCGGGGAGACGGCCTCCACGGGCAGGCGGGGACCCACCCGGCCGAGGCCGACGACGGCCGTACAGGCGCACGCGGCCACGAGCACCCACGGGATCCAGACTGCCACGGAGAACAACGCCACGACGGCCGGAGCGATCACCGCCGCGAGCGTGAACGCGTACTGGAAGGCCGCCAGATACCGGCCTCGCGCCTCCGGCGGCGCCGCCGCTTCGGCCAGCGCCCCGGACCGGGGGCCGAACGCGAGATCGCCCGCGGCCAGCACGAGGGTCGCACCGAGCAGGTAAACCGGCTGGAAGACCTTCGGCACGAACACCACCAGGAGGCACGCCAGGCACCACACCGCGAACAACGCCGAACCCGCACGCATCGCGGCGATCCGGGTCATCCTCCTGGTGAGCCGCAACGCGACGACTCCACCCAGACTGGTGACGACGGTGAGGAGCGCGATGATCGCCCCGGGAAGCCATCGAGGGCCTTGCAAGGCGTTGAACACGTACACGGGCATCCCGATGAGGAAGAAGTCCATCGTGAGCGCGAACAGCCCGCTGAACACGATGAGCGCCAGGTACGGGCGGTTCCGCCAGACCCGCGCGGGCCCCGAGCAGCGCGGCGAAGGCCGCGGGGCGGGCGTGACCAGTGTCGACAGGATGGCCGCGGCGATGACGAAGGTCGCGACATCGACCATCACGGCGACGTACAGACCCTCACGCCCGATCCACACCAGCAGTCCGGCCGCCGCGAGCCCGCCCAGCCCGAAGCCCGCGGAGCGCACCATCGCGGCTTCGGCGAACGGCCGGTCCTTCGGCCCTTCGCCCGCGACGTCGGCGATGAGCGAGAACTGCGAGCTGTAGAACAGCTGCTGCCCGGCCGCGAGCATGACGGACGCGCCGACGACGCCGGCGAACCCGTCGGCCAGCAGGAAAGCGCTTGCTCCGGCGGCCTGGAGAACGTGGGAGCAGATCATCACCGTCCTCGGGCCGATCAGGTCGACGAGGCGGCCGGCGAGCACGGGAACGAGCAGACCGGCCAACGCACCGAGCGTGACCGCACCTCCCGCCTGGGCGAGCGGCAAACCCACCACGCGAATGACGAAGACGAGGCCCAGCGGAAGGAAGAGTCCCGAGCCGAAGTTGTCGATACCCAACGCGACCAGCAACGCGACCCTGCTTCGCACACCTTCGACGCTACCGGCGTGACGGCGTCGCGAAAGGTCCGTTCAGTCAAGACCGGCGGGTAGGAACGGCCGCCGTCAAACGTCGCATGTCCGGGCGGACAGGGCCGCTCGGACGTCCGCGTTCATCTCCGCCAGCCGCGTGGTCAGCTCGAGGACCTTTTCGTCGTCCCAGTCACCGAGCGCGCGCTCCATGAACTCCAGATACCCGGCCCGCCTGCGGCCCAGTTCCGCACGCCCGCGCTCGGAGATGCTGATGATCGACGCGCGGCCGTCCTCGGGCGCGGGACGGCGGTCCACCATCCCCGCCGCGGACAGCTGGGAAATTTGACGGCTTATGACCGAAAGGTCCACAAAGCGTCGTTTGGCCAATTCCGAAGGGCGCGCCTCGCCGTGCTTCGCCAGGTCCGACAGCAGCATCGCGGCCGCCGGGTGCAGGCCGGGGTCGTCCTGCCAGGCCTGCATTGTCCAGGCGTGCTGTAGCTGGGAGGCGGCCTTCAACTCACGCATCAGTTCGACCCTGGCGTCGTCGGCGGAGCTCATCGGTGCCTCCTGGCTACTTGTACGGTACAACTTTATTCGGCGACACTTGCGTAAGACAACTATTTACCTCGTGAGATCCCCCACTGCCGACCGGTTTCGAGTACACCCGTCCGGAGCAACGATGCGGGCAAAAGGCCTCTCGGCAGCTAGTCTCGCGAGCGAGCCGGAACCAGCCGACCGGCCCGACAGCCACCGACCGGAGAGGTGAATGATCCGTGAATTCTTCTCCAGTGGACCCTCGTTCGTGAACCTGGGGAACCGTCTTCCGGCATGCGCTACCCGATCAGCGACTCCCAGCCCGTGACGGCCGACGCGGTCAGCCCGGTCCCGCGGTCCTCGGCGCCGCGCGAAGCCCCGCCCGCGGTCACCGCGATGGTGCGGCTCATCCGGGACACCTGGGCGAAGTCGGAGCCCTTCATCCCGGAGATCTCCCAGTTCTTCTACGGGATGCTGTTCACCCTCGCGCCGGCGACCCGCGACTTCTTCCCGATCAACATGGAGGTCCAGCGCGGCAGGCTGGTCCGCGCGCTGGTCCACATCGTGCAGATGGTCGACCGGCCCGACGACCTCGTGCCGTTCCTGACCCAGCTCGGCCGCGACCACCGCAAGTTCGGCGTCATCCCGCGGCACTACGAGGCCGTCGGCACGGCGCTGCTCGCCTCGCTGAAGAACCACCTCGGTCCGGACTGGACACCGGAGGTCGAACGGGCCTGGGCGGAGGCGTTCACCATCGTCGCCCGCGCGATGCAGGAGGCAGCCGCGGCCGACGTCAACCCGGCGTCGTGGTCGGCCACCGTGCTCGAACACCGGCGGCTCACCTGGGATCTCGCCCTGGTCCGCGTCCAACCCGAGTTCCCGGTGCCGTACCAGCCCGGTCAGTACATGAGCGTCGAAGTACCGCAGCGACCACGGCTCTGGCGCTACCTGTCGCCGGCGAACGCGCCGCGCGAGGACGGCGGCATCGAGTTCCACGTGCGCGCCGTCGACGGCGGCTGGGTGTCGCGCGCCATCGTCAGCCACACGCAGCCCGGCGACGTCTGGCGGCTGGGACCGCCGCTCGGCAGGCTGTCCATCGACCGGACCGACGGCCGCGACGTCCTGATGATCGCCGGCGGCACCGGCATCGCGCCGCTGCGCGCCATCCTGGACGACCTCGCGCAGTGGGGCGAGAACCCGAAGGTCCAGTTGTTCTACGGCGGACCGTCGCGTGAGGACCTTTACGACCTCGACGAGTTGCGCGCTCTCGCGGCCACGAACCCGTGGCTCACCGTGACGCCGGTGGTCGAACACGGTGAAGAGGCCCCCGGCTGCGTGCAGGGCACGCTCGCGGAAGCCGTTACCCAGCAAGGATCCTGGCCGGGGCACCGGATCCTCGTCGCCGGCTCGCCCGCGATGATCCGCGCGACGGTGTCCCGGATGCTGGTCGCGGGCAGCGCGCTCGACCAGATCGCGTATGACCCCTTCACCATCGACTAGGCGCTGTCCGAATGCGATTCCACAATGGGGATCAGTCACCGGACGCATACCGTTACGTGACCCGGTAATCACGGAGAAAAACCCACCCGATCGGCGGATCACGCTTTCCGGCCCCCGTGGCGAAAAACCCTGGTGAGCAAGGAAAATCCCGTCTTCTTGATCACCTTTACTTAGTGCCAGACGGTGTTGACGGCGCGTATATCGTTTGCTCCGTTCGAGCGGGAAACAACCATTCGTGGATGCTTTCGCGACGTTCGGGCATACAGTCGGGACCCCTCGGGGGAACACGAGCACGATGACATCGGGTCTGGAGAATATGCCCGATCCAACTGGAGAAAATCGTTCACCCATGACTGCCGAAACAGTGAAGTACGAGCATCCGCCGAGTCCGTCGAGATCTTCACCGATTCCCGTTCCACCCTTGATCGAAACACCGTCGGCGGACAAGACCGTCGCGATGGCCAAGCTCATCAGGGAGAGTTTCGCCGCCGTCGAAACGAAGGCCGAGGAGCTGTCCCAGTACTTCTACGGCGTGCTCTTCTCCGTTTCGCCGGATGCCAGGGCGTTGTTCCCGATCAACATGGCCACGCAGCGAAATCGTTTGCTGCGCGCACTCGTCTACGTCGTCCAGATGGTGGACCGGCCGGACGAGCTGGCCACGTTCCTCGGTCAGCTCGGCCGTGACCACCGGAAGTTCGACGTCGTCGGCCGCCATTACGACGCCGTCGGCGTCGCGCTGATCGCCGCGTTGAAAAGGTTCCTGAAGGACGACTGGACACCGGAACTGGAAGACGCCTGGGTCACCGCGTACGGCGTCATTTCGAAGCACATGCGCGAGGCCGCGAACAAGCAGACCGGGCCCGCGTGGTGGAAGGCGACCGTCATCGAGCACCGCCTCGCCTCCCGCGACGTCGCCGTGGTCAAGGTGCGCACCGACCAGCCGCTCCCGTACCGGGCCGGCGGCTACGTCAGCGTCGAAGTCCCGCAGCGGCCGCGCATGTGGCGATACTTCTCGCCCGCCACCGCGCCGCACCAAGACGGAACGATGGAGTTCCACGTGCACGCCGTGCGCGGCGGCTGGGTCTCGCGCGCGATCGTCCACCACACCCGGTTCGGCGACGTCTGGCGCCTCGGCCCGTCGCTCGGCGCGCTTTCGGTGAACCACACGGAACGCCGCCCGCTGCTGATGATCGGCGGCGGCACCGGCATCGCGCCGCTGCTCGCCCTGCTCGACGACATGTCGCGCTGGACGAACAACCCGCCGGTGCACCTGTTCTTCGGCGGCCGCCGTCCGGAAGACCTCTACGCCCTCGACGAACTCCGCGGGCTCACCGTCACCTGCCCTTGGCTGACGGTGACCCCGGTGACCGAGGAAGGCACCATCGCCGGCGGCGACCGCGGCACGCTGGCCACGGCGGTCACCCAGCGCGGCGCTTGGAAGGAGCGCGACGTGTACGTCGCCGGGTCACCGCCGATGATCCGGGCGACGATCGCGAAACTGCTCGCCGCGGGCACCGACCTGGAGCGGATCAAGTACGACCCCTTCACCCTGGACTGAGCCGACGCGTCGTTCGTATTAGGCCGATCGGCTGTTCCCTCTGGGCTCGACGCAGCAGTAGGTCAGTGAATCATTGACCGCGGTCACCGGCGGATTTATGGTCTAGACCACATTGCTCCCCCTCACGGGAACACCGTCGTTCCATCCCCCAGGAGCCGGCATGACCGTCAAACGCAAGCTCGTGGCAGCCGCCGCCGGTGCGATCCTCGCCCCGATCGCCATCGTGGCCATCCCGCAGGTGGCCAGCGCCCATGGCTACGTACTGTCCCCGCCCAGCCGCCAGGCGAACTGCGCCCAAGGCAAGGTTTCCGGCTGCGGTGCCATCGTCTACGAACCGCAGAGCGTCGAAGGCCCCAAGGGGCTCCGCAGCTGCAACGGCGGCGTTCCCGGATTCGCCGAGCTCAACGACGAATCGAAGCCGTGGCCCGCCGCGTCGGTCGGCAACAGCGTGACCTTCAACTGGAAGTTCACCGCCTACCACCGGACCACGAACTACGAGTACTACATCGGTGGCACCAAGATCGCCGACATCAGCGGGAACAACTCCGCGCCGAAGGACCCGACGTCGCACACGGTGAGCCTGAACGGCTTCAGCGGCCGGCAGAAGGTGCTCGCCATCTGGAACATCGCGGACACGCCGATGGCCTTCTACAGCTGCATCGACCTGCAGATCGGCGGCGGCAACCCGCCCACGACGAGCAACCCGCCGACCACCAGCAACCCGCCCACGACGTCGAACCCGCCGACCAGCACCACCAACCCGCCCACCGGCGGCACCTGGGCGGCCGGGACGTCCTACGCGGTCGGCAACACGGTGACCTACGGCGGCGTCACTTACCGGTGCCAGATGGCACATACGGCGATCCAAGGCTGGGAGCCGCCGAACACGCCCGCGCTGTGGACACGGCAGTGAAGCTGGCCCTCGTTCTCGTCGCCGGTCTCGTGGCCCTCGCGGGCTGCGGGGCCGGCGACGGCTCACCGCCCAACGCCGGCGCCCCGATCTCCCCGGTCCCCCAGTCGGCGGGGGCGTCCGCGGAGTACAACGACGCCGACGTGATGTTCCTGCAGATGATGATCGCCCACAACAACCAGGGCGTGGAGATCGTCAAACTGGTGAAGGCCAAGCAGGGGCAGAAGCAGGAGCTGACGAATCTCGCGGCCGCCATCGAGGCGACGCAGCAGACCGAGACCACCGACATGCGGAACTGGCTGAAGGCCTGGGGCAAACCCGAGACGGGTTCGGCGGATCCGCACGCGCACCACCATCACGGTGGCGACGGACTCACCGACAAGGGCCTCCTCGAAGCACTGTCCAAAAAGGATGGTGCGGAGTTCGGCCTCGACTTCGCCGACATCTTCGTCGCGCACCAGCACAACGGGGTCGCCCTGGCGAGGACCGAGCTGAAGGACGGCAAGAACCCGGAGGCGAAAGCGCTGGCCCAGCGGATCATGGACTCGCGCACCGGCGAGGTCCAGCAGATCCGGACCCTGGTGCCCGGCCAATAACGCCATTCAGTCCTCTGAATGCGGGGTAAGGCGACCGCGTCGCGCTGGGCTCAGGCTCCGCCACCTCCGCCTTGCGGAGAAGTACATGAAGGCCCCCTTCCTGCACCTAGGCGCGAGGAAGGGGGCCTTCATGTACTTGGCAAGGTGCTGCCGCGGTGGCGTTCCGGACCCCATGCAGCAGGTACCTCAAAGGTGACCCGGAGCATTCAGAGGACTAATTGCGTTTTCTGGGCTTCCAGACCACGAGCGCCGTCTGCTGCCGCAAGGGAACGAGATCCTTGCGGTAGGAGGCGTGCACGGCCGCGGCCGTCTGTTCGGCGGCGACGTACGCCGCCGTGAGCTCTTCGGTCAGTTCGGCGATTCGCGCGCGGAGCGCGTCGACCTGGTTCTCCAGCTCGATGATCCGCTTGATGCCCGCGAGGTTGACACCGTCCTCTTGGGACAGTCGCTGCACTTCGCGCAGCAACGCGATGTCCCGCATCGAGTAACGCCGTCCACCGCCGGAGGTCCGGCCCGGCGACACGAGACCCTGGCGGTCGTAGGACCGCAGGGTCTGCGCGTGCAGGCCGGAAAGCTGCGCCGCCACCGAAATGACGAACACCGGGGTGTCCTCGTCCGCACCGTGCGGCAGCCCGCCGAACATCGTGCTCACCTGCCTTCGAGAAGTTCGGTGATCTCCGGTCGCGGATCGTGATCGGCCATGGCCTCCGCGTAGGCCTCCAGCGCTTCACGAGCCTTGTCGTCCACTTTGGCCGGGATGGCCGCCTGCAGGGTGACCAGCAGATCGCCCTGCGAGCCGTCGCGTTTCGCGATTCCCTTGCCACGCACCCGGAGCACGCGACCGCTCGCTGTGCCCTGCGGCACCTTCAGCGAGACCTTGCCCTCAAGCGTCGGCACGGTGATCGTGCCACCGAGGGCCAGCTCCGTGAAGGAGACCGGCACGGTGATCGTCAGGTCGAGGTCCTTGCGCCCGAACACCGCGTGCGGAGCGACGTGCACGCGGACGTACAGATCGCCCGGCTGCGCGCCGCCACGGCCCGGTTCACCCTGGCCTGCCAGCCGGATCCGCTGGTCGTCGGCGACGCCCGGCGGGATCCGCACGGTCAGCGTGCGGGTGCGGGTGCTGATGCCCTCGCCCGCGCATTCCGGGCAGGGGTCGTCGATGATCGTGCCGCGGCCACGGCAGTCACGGCACGGCTCCGAGAACGCGAACGCGCCCTGGCTCCGGCTGACCAGCCCGCTGCCCTGGCAGGTCGCGCACGTCCTCGGGGAAGTCCCCGGCTTCGCGCCGTTGCCGCCGCAGGTGGAACAGGTCGCCGGGCTCGACAGCCGCAGCGGCAGGGTCGCGCCCTTGACCGCCTCGGCGAAATCGATCCGGACGTCGGTCTCCACGTCCGCGCCGCGCTGCGGCCGGTTCGCGGTGGCACCGGCAGCCGCGCCTCGGCGGCCGAAGAGCCCGCCGAGGATGTCGCCGAGACCGCCGAAGCCGCCCTGCTGCTGACCCGCCTGGCCGAAGATGTCGCCGACGTCGAAACCGCCGCCGCCACCGCCGCCGGCCCCCGGGAAGCCGAAGCCGCCGGGACCGCCGGAGCCGAAGAGGCGCCGAGCCTCGTCGTACTCCTTGCGCTTGGACGCGTCGGAAAGAACGCCGTACGCCTCGGAGACCGCCTTGAACTTCTTCTCGGCCTCCGCGTTGCCCGCGTTGGCGTCGGGGTGGTTCTCCTTGGCCAGCTTGCGGTAGGCCTTCTTGATCTCGTCCGCGGTGGCGTCGGAGGAGACGCCCAGCTCACGGTAGAAGTCCTTACCGATCCATTCCCGTGCACTCACCGAACGTCTCCTCCTTTCACGCCGTATCGCCGATCAGCGGTCGTTCTCATCGAAAAGTTCGCCCTCGAGCGGCAGCTCGCCGCCGACGGGCGGGTCCACCGGGGCGTCCTGCGCCGACGGCGCGGGAGCCGCGCCCGGCTCGTGGTCGGTGACCCCGACCAGCGCCGCGCGCAGCACGCGTTCGCCGAAGCGGTATCCGCGGCGCATGACCGTGGTGACCGTCGGCCCGGTGACGTCCGGCGACGTGCTGTGCTGGACCGCCTCGTGGACGCTCGGGTCGAAGGGCTCGCCCTCGGCACCGAACGGCTCGAGGCCCGACCGCTGCAGACTCCCGACCAGCTTCTCGCCGACCGCCTTGAAGGCGCCCGTCAGATCGCCGTGCTGCTCCGCGCGCTCGAGGTCGTCGAGCAGCGGGAGCAGATCGTTGACGACCGACGCCTTCGCGCCGGCGACGACCTGTTCGCGGTCGCGGTCCACGCGCTTCCGGTAGTTGGCGTACTCGGCCTGGAGACGCTGGAGGTCGGCGGTGCGTTCCGCCAGCTCCTTCTCCAGTCCGGTGGCCACCGACACGGAGTCGTCCACAATGGACTCCCCGAGGCCGGGGCCCGCGTGGACCGCGGGCTCCGGCTCGGTCTGCGCCGCAGGCGCCACCGGGTCCTCGGTCGGAGCGGCGTGCTTCGGACCATCCTTGGGCTCGGTCGCCGGGGCGGCCGATCGGACCTCACCGGTCAGCGGATCGATCCGCCTACGGTCCCGCACGACCACCGGTTCGTCCGGGCCCCGGCCCTCGGTTTCGTCGTAGCGTCCGGTCACTTCTTGTCCTTCTCGTCCTCTTCGACGATCTCGGCGTCGACGACGTCGTCCGCCTTGGCCTGCGAACCGGCACCCGAGCCCGCCGCACCGGCGGCGCCATCACCGGCGGCACCTTCGGCGCCCGGGGTGGCGTTGGCGTAGAGCGCGGTGCCCAGCTCCTGCGAAGCCGTGTTCAGCTTCTCGATGGACTCGCGGATCTTCGCCGAGTCGGTGCCCTTGAGCGCCTCGTTGGCCTCGTCGATCGCGGACTTCACCTTGCCCTTGAGCTCGTCGGGCAGCTTGTCCTCGTTGTCCTTGACGAACTTCTCGGTCTGGTAGACCAGCGTCTCCGCCTGGTTGCGGGTCTCCGCCTCCTCGCGGCGCTGCTTGTCCTCCTCTGCGTGCGCCTCGGCGTCCTTGACCATGCGCTCGATGTCGTCCTTCGGCAGCGCGGAGCCACCGGTGATCGTCATCGACTGCTCCTTGTTCGTGCCGAGGTCCTTCGCGAGGACGTGCACGATGCCGTTGGCGTCGATGTCGAAGGTGACCTCGATCTGCGGCACGCCACGCGGGGCGGGCGGGAGACCGGTCAGCTCGAACATGCCGAGCTTCTTGTTGTGCGCCGCGATCTCGCGCTCACCCTGGAACACCTGGATCTGCACCGAGGGCTGGTTGTCGTCCGCGGTGGAGAAGATCTCCGAACGCTTGGTCGGGATCGTGGTGTTGCGCTCGATGAGCTTGGTGAACACGCCGCCCTTGGTCTCGATGCCCAGCGAAAGCGGGGTCACGTCGAGCAGGAGGACGTCCTTGACCTCACCCTTGAGCACACCGGCCTGCAGCGCCGCGCCGACGGCGACGACCTCGTCCGGGTTGACGCCCTTGTTCGGCTCGCGGCCGCCGGTCAGCTCCTTGACCAGCTCGGACACGGCGGGCATCCGGGTGGAACCACCCACGAGCACGACGTGGTCGATGTCGCCGACGGCGACACCCGCGTCACGGATGACGTTGTTGAACGGCTTGCGGGTGCGCTCGAGCAGGTCCGAGGTGATCTTCTGGAACTCGGCGCGGGAGAGCTGCTCGTCGAGGAACAGCGGGTTCTTGTCCGCGTCCACCGTGATGTACGGCAGGTTGATGCTGGCCGAGTTCGAGCTGGAGAGCTCGATCTTCGCCTTCTCGGCGGCCTCACGGATGCGCTGGAGCGCCATCTTGTCCTTGGTGAGGTCGATGCCGTTGGACGACTTGAACTTGTCGACCAGCCAGGTGACGATGCGCTCGTCCCAGTCGTCACCGCCGAGGTGGTTGTCACCGGAGGTCGCGCGGACCTCGACGACACCCTCGCCGATCTCCAGCAGCGAGACGTCGAACGTACCGCCACCGAGGTCGAAGACCAGGATGGTCTGTTCCTTCTCGCCCTTGTCGAGGCCGTACGCCAGCGCCGCCGCGGTGGGCTCGTTGACGATGCGGAGCACGTTCAGGCCGGCGATCTGCCCGGCCTCCTTGGTGGCCTGCCGCTGCGCGTCCTCGAAGTAGGCGGGGACGGTGATGACCGCGTCGGTGATGGTCTCGCCCAGGTACGCCTCGGCGTCGCGCTTGAGCTTCATCAGCACGCGGGCGCTGATCTCCTGCGAGGTGTAGGCCTTGCCGTCGATCTCGGTCTTCCAGTCGGTACCGATGTGCCGCTTGACCGACCGGATGGTCCGGTCGACGTTCGTCACGGCCTGGTTCTTCGCCGGCTGGCCGGTCAGCACTTCGCCGTTCTTGGCGAAGGCGACGATGGACGGGGTGGTGCGGGAACCTTCCGAGTTGGCGATGACCGTCGGCTCGCCGCCCTCAAGGACAGCGACGACCGAGTTGGTCGTGCCGAGGTCGATGCCGACCGCTCGCGCCATGGTGTGATCCTCCTGCTAGTTCGTGACCTGCACGTTTCGGCCCACCTTGAGTGGGCTCAACGCAAGTTGTATCGGGATGATGGGGCTTCCGTCAAGCCGGACTTGAGTCACCCTCACTCAACCTTGCATCCGGCTCAACGTGCGGCACGGTCGTCTTGTTCCCGGATCTACCGGCAGACCGTGCCGGGAGCGGGTGTGACACCACTCACCAGGTACTTCACCTCTTCGGTGCGCACGCAGGCCGAGTTGAGCAGCCCCGTGTGCCCGTACCCGGCGTCGACCAGCAACGTCGAGTTCTCGATGTTCCGCGCGAGCCCCTTCGCCCACACCAGCGGCGTCGCCGGATCGTGTTCGCCGCCGACCACGAGGATCGGCGCCGCGCCCTGGACGCGCTGCGGCCGCGGCAGGTACGCCGAAGGCACCGGCCACCCCGCGCACCCGCTCGCCATGTCCCAGAACTCCGAGTACCGCCAGCCGTGCGGCGAGAGGGTCTTCACCAGTCCCTGCATCGCCAGCATGTCGGCGTAGGAGGTGAACGGCGAGCCGAAGTCGTGACAGCCGATCGCGCGATACGCGCCATAGGACGGGTCGAGCTGGGAGTACGGCAGCAGTCCGTCCGCGTTCCCCGCCGTCGCGGCCTCGATCGCCTTCGCGAGGTCCGGCCAGAACGCGGGAAGAATGAGGCTGCCGTAGACACCGGACGCCATCTCCTCGGCGGTCACCTTCCGCCCGAGCTGTTTCGACGGCACGCCGCCGGGCGTCCGCATCAGTGCGTCGTAAGCGGCGAGGACGTCCTTGCCGCGAAGCGCGCAGTCGGCCGACGTCGTGCACCACCGCGCGAAGTCCTTCAGCGCGCTTTCGGTCGCGATGGCCTCTTCGAGGACCGCCTGCCTGGTTGGCCGCGAGTGGTCGACGGCGCCGTCGAGCACCATCGTCCGGACGCGCTTCGGGTACTTCTCCGCGTATACGGCGCCGAGTTCGGAACCGTAGGAGACGCCGAGCCAGTTCACCTTCGGCTCACCGAGGGCGACCCGGATCGCTTCGATGTCGTCCGCGGCCCGCCAAGTGTCCACAGAGGACAATCCGGGCCCGGTCCTCTTCAGACATTCGCCGCCCGAAGCGCGGTTGTGCGCGAGAAGCTTGTCGTAGTCCGCGCGGCTCCGCGGAAAGCGGCTGATCGCCGGATCGTGCAGCCCCGGCCCGCAGGTGATCGCGGGCCTGCTGTCGCCGACGCCGCGCGGGTCGAACCCGATGACGTCGAACCGCTGCCGCACTTCGGCCATTTCCGGCTGGTCCAGCGCGAAACCGCGGCCGCCGTACTTGAGCACGGTGACCCCGGCGCCACCGGGACCGCCCGGATTCGTCAGCAGCGAGCCGATGCGGCGCGCGGGATCGGCCGCCGGCAGTTTCGCCAGCGCGATCGAAAAGCCGTCGCTCACCGGCAGACTCGCGCATTCCAGCGTCGGCGCGTACTCGGTCGCGCACGGCTTCCAGTCGATCCCGGACGCGGCGGACGCAGGCAGCGCGGAAAGCGGCAGCAGGGTCAGCGCGGTGATCGCGGCGAGCGTCTTCATACGGGCTTCACCGTGATCGAGCCGGTGCCGGCCTGGAGGTCCAGGACGTTCGCCGACCCCTGGTCCTGCCGGACACCGCCGGTCTCGACCTTGCCGACCTCCGCCTTCGCGCGGACCTGGTACGCGCCGTCCGGGACGGACACGACGACCTTGCCGACCTCCGCGTTCGCGGTGACCGCGCCGGGCTTCGCGAGACCGACCTCGATGTCCCCGGTGCCGGTGCGCAGGTTGACCGGCCCGGACGTGTTCATCACCTTGAAGTCGCCGACGTCGCCCTTCAGATCGACCGAGGCGGCGCGGGCGAGGGTGATCTTGCCGGTGCCGATGGACCCGGAGATCGCCAGCTCGCGCGGCACCACGACGTCGTAGTCCACGCCGCACTGCTGGCAGCCGCCGAGGACCAGCGTGCCGTTCTCGACGCTGTACGTCTTGCCGGGATTCTTGCCGTTATAAGTCACTTCGCGGCGCAGCGAGACGGGCGCGCCGTCCTCGACCCGCAGCGTCACCGCGCCGACCGGGACGTCCACCCGGATCGCGGTGACCTGCTCGGTGACGGGCGCGCCGTCACTCAGTTTCTGCTGGAATTCCCCTGTGCAGCCGACGATCCCGAAGGCGGTCAGCGCGCCGAGAGCGAGCGCGCCGAGGACGCGCTTTTCTTTGTTCCCCATGAGAAAGTGTTTCCCCCGATAAGTCCGTCAGGCCGCTTTGACCTTGACGCTTCCGCTGTCGGTGTTGAGATCGAGTTTGTGCTGGGCGGAACCGGACTGGTTCACGTCGATGTCGCGGCTGCCGCTGTCACTGGTGCCGGTGACGTTGTAGTCGCCTGCCGGAACGGTCACCTCCACCGAACCGCTGGCGGTCCGCGCCGCGACGTCGGCGCCCTTGACCAGTTCGAGTTCGATGCGGCCGCTGTCGGTGTGGGCATCGACGTTGCCGCCGAGCCGTTCCCCCTTGATGGCACCGGAAGCCGCCCGCACGGTGACGGCCTGCCCGATATTCGCCAGTTCGACGCGGCCCGCGTCGGACCGGACCTTGACGGTGCCCGGCACGTCGGCGACGGACACGGCGCCGGAATCGACCGTGACGTCCACAGTGGACACTCCGGCGATGTCGAGCGCACCCGAGTCCAGCTTGCCCGAGACCGGGATTCCGGCCGGGACCACCACGTCGTAGCGGACCTCGCAGGTGGTGCCGCACCCGGCCAGGACCAGCGTGTCGCCTTCCACGCGGAAGGAGTCGCCCGGCTTGTTCCAGCGGTACTCGAACTCCTGGTGGATCCGGACCGGCCCCTCGCCGGTGCGGATCTTGACCCCGCCCTCGTCATTGTCGATCCGCACGCTGCGAATCGGCTGGGTGACCTCCGAGGTGGCCTCCGCGTCGGACGGCCACCACCAGCCGAGGCCGGTGAGGACACCGACGCCGATCAACGCGATGCCTCCGATCGCGAGGAGTGGGCGCGCCATGGTCTTGAGTCCCTCCAGAGCAGGTTTTCGTGTAGCTCGACGCTAAGGGCAGCGCGGCGGGTTGGACATAGGGGTAACCCCCGGATTCGTCCCTGATCCCGCGCCGGGGTCCTCGGGGTCATAACCTGGCTCCGTCATCTGTTCGACGATCAGGAGGACGCATGCCGCAGGCACCCGATCCGTACGATTTCCTGCCCGATCTGCCTGCCTTCACCTTGAGCAGCACCGACATCGAGGAAGGCGGCTTCCTGCCGACGCCCCAGCTTTCCGGGATCTTCGGCGCGGGCGGCGAGGACCGTTCGCCGCAGCTGTCGTGGGAGGGCTTTCCCGAGGGGACCAAGAGCTTCGCCGTGACCTGCTACGACCCGGACGCCCCGACGGCGAGCGGGTTCTGGCACTGGGCGGTTTTCGACATCCCGGCGTCGGTGACGGCGCTGGCCGCGAACGCGGGCGACGAGACGGGCTCCGGCCTTCCGGCGGGCGCTGTCACCCTGAAGGGGGACGGTGGCGTGAAGCGGTTCCTCGGCGCCGCACCGCCGCCCGGACACGGGCCGCACCGGTACATCTTCACGGTGCACGCCGTCGACGTCGAAAAGCTGGAAGTCGGCGAAGACGCTACGCCGGCTTTCCTTGGCTTCAACCTCTTCAGCCACGCCATCGCCCGGGCGTCGCTCACGGCCCTGCACGAGAACAAGGGCTGAACCGGCTTTCCGTGAAGGCCTCCTTCCCTACTCTCAGGGTAGGCAAGGAGGCCTTCACGGACTTTGGCCGCTCTCGCTAGACCTGCCCGTTCGCCCGCGTCCGCTCCATGTACTGCCCCTCGGGCGGGTCGCCGAAGCCGAACCGCCGGTACAAACCGTGCGCGTCGGCGGTGTGCAGCATCCACCGGAACTCCGCACCCGGTCCGTTGTCGATCATCTCCCGGACCAGTTCCTTGCCGAGCCCCGCGCCGCGCGCCTCGTCGACGACGAAGACGTCCGCGAGGTACGCGCTGCCGATGGTGTCCGAGAACGCCCGCNGCGCCTCGTCGACGACGAAGACGTCCGCGAGGTACGCGCTGCCGATGGTGTCCGAGAACGCCCGCGTGAACCCGACCAGCCGGCCGCTCGAAGTCTCGTACGCGCCGACGACCCGCCACGCGTTCCTGAAGACCTTCTCGACCAGCTCGCGGTCTCGCCACTTGCCCCAGTAGACCTCGGTGGACAGGCATTTCCACACCACGTCGAGGTCCATCCGTGCCGGGTCGTCGTCCAGTTCGTATGCGCCGACAGTCCTCATGATCCGAACGCTACCCAGCAGGTCAACGAGGTTTCAGCAGGTAGTCCACCACCGGCCGCAGCTCCTCCGCGGACGGCGGTTCATCGTCGATGAGGCCCTGGATCAGCAGGCCGTCGATCCCGGCGAGGAACACCCGGAACGCGACCTCGTCGTCGTGCCGGACCATCGAGGTGAGCACGTCCAGCCAGCGCCGGGCGGCGGGCCGCAGTTCGGGTTTGCGCGCGGCCAGCAGGTACAGCTCGTACTCCGCCATCGTCCGCCCGCGACGCGGGCCCAGCGCCTCCGCGAGCAGGCCGGCGACCTCTTCCGCGCCGCGGCTGCCGCGCGAGCGGGCGCGGTCGATCATCCAGTAGACCTCGGTCGCCATATCCCTCGCGCAGGAGATGAGGGTGGCGATCAGCAGGTCGTCGAGACTCGAGAAGTGATAGGTGGTCGAAGCCGTCGGCACGCCCGCCTCGGCGGCGACCGTCCGGTGGGTGACGCCGGCGACGCCGTCGCGTTCGATCACCCGCAGCGCGGCCGCGATGATCTCCTCGCGCCGCTTCTCGCCCCTGGCCTTCCGGCCGTCGACCTGGATCTTCACTTAATGTGCGCCTCCTGCCTCGATCAACACGACACCGCCGATCACCAGCACCAGCCCGGCGATCACGGACAGGTTGACCGGCTCCTTGAAGAACACGATGCCGACGGCCGCCACCAGCGCGACCCCGGCCGCGGCCCAGATCGCGTAGGCGATGCTCACCGGCACGCCCGCCTTCAGCACGTAGGCGAGCGCGACGAACGCGACGGCGTATCCCACGACCACGACGATCGACGGGCCCACCTTGCTGAAGCCTTCGGAAAGTTTCAACGACACCGTCGCGGACACCTCCGCGGCGATGGCCAAAGCGAGGAGAAGGTACGCACCCATGTCACAAAAACTACCTGGACGATCGTCTTAAAACAAAGAGAGGCGTACACCACATCGGTGGGACTTGGGCGCGGTCAGTGGGTTACCCATCAGTAAGAAGCATTAGTCTGCCCGAACCACCACACGCTTCACTCGGACGAAAGGCACCCGAAGATGGGCGCTGTACAGCTGACGCTCGGCGGGATCGCGGTCCTGCTCGGCGTCGTCGCCTGGGGAATGTTCTTCGCGACCATCGCCCGCTTCGTGCGGGTGATCCGCCTCGGTCAGCCGGACTCGACCCGCAACGGCCCGTTCATCCCGCGCATGAAGACCCTGATCAAGGAATTCGCCGCGCACACCCGCATGAACAAGGTCAAGAGCGTCGGCCCGGCGCACTGGCTGGTCATGTGGGGCTTCCTCATCGGGTCGCTCGCCCTGTTCGAGGCGTACGGCGAGGTCTTCGTCCCGACGTGGGGCTGGCCCATCCTCGACGACTGGTCGCTGTTCCAGCTGCTCATGGAGCTGCTCGGGGTCGGCACCATCGTCGGCATCCTGGTGCTGATCTGGATCCGGCAGAAGAACCACCCGCGTCGCGCCGACCGGCAGTCCCGTTTCCAGGGCTCCAACTTCAAGTGGGCGTACTTCATCGAGGCCGTCGTGCTCATCGAGGGCATCGGCATCATCGGCGTCCGCGCCGCGAAGTCCGCGCTGAACGTCCACGAAACCCCGATCTGGGCCGCGTTCGTCTCGCACCCGATCGGTGAGCTGCTGCCCGCCAGCCCGGACCTGGTGTCGGTGTTCGCGTTCGTCAAGCTGATGAGCGCCACGATCTGGCTGATCGTCATCGCGCGCACGATGACCATGGGCATCGCCTGGCACCGGTTCAGCGCCTTCTTCAACATCTACTTCAAGCGCGAGGACGACGGCGGCGTCGCGCTGGGCGCGCTCAAGCCGATGATGAGCAACGGCAAGGTGCTCGACCTCGAAGAGGCGGACCCGGACGAGGACACCTTCGGCGTCGGCAAGATCGAGGACTTCAGCTGGAAGGGCTGGCTGGACTTCTCCACCTGCACCGAATGCGGCCGCTGCCAGTCGCAGTGTCCCGCGTGGAACACCGGCAAGCCGCTTTCGCCGAAGCTGCTCATCACACAGCTTCGCGACCACGCCTACGCGAAGGCGCCGTACCTGCTCGCGGGCGGCAAGCGCGACATGGCCGGTGACGAGGTCGGCTTGTCCGGCGACAACATGTACGCCGGTATCGACGTCCTCGCGATCGCGGAGTCCCAGAAGGCCCTCATCGGCGACGACGGTGGCGTCATCGATCCCGAGGTGCTGTGGTCCTGCACTTCCTGTGGAGCGTGTGTCGAGCAGTGCCCGGTGGACATCGAGCACGTCGACCACATCGTCGACATGCGCCGCTACCAGGTGATGATCGAGTCCGCGTTCCCCAGCGAGCTCAACGGGATGTTCAAGAACCTGGAGAACAAGGGCAACCCGTGGGGCCAGAACGCCAAGGACCGGCTCGCCTGGACCGAGGACCTGGACTTCGAGGTGCCGGTGTTCGACGGCGACCTCGGCGACACCGAGTACCTCTTCTGGGTCGGCTGCGCCGGCGCGTTCGAGGACCGCGCTAAGAAGACCACGCGGGCCGTCGCGGAGCTGCTGCACATCGCCGGCGTCAAGTACACCGTGCTCGGCTCCGAGGAGTCCTGCACGGGTGACCCGGCTCGCCGCGCGGGCAACGAGTTCCTGTTCCAGATGCTGGCGCAGCAGAACGTCGAGATCCTGAACTCGGTCTTCGAGGGCCGCGAACGCAAGGCGCGCAAGGTGGTCGTCACCTGTGCCCACTGCTTCAACACCCTCGCGAACGAGTACCCGGAGCTGGGCGGCCAGTTCGACGTCGTGCACCACACGCAGCTGCTCAACCGCCTGGTGCGGGAGAAGCATCTGACCCCGGTGGCCCCGGTCGCCGAGGACGTCACCTACCACGACCCGTGCTACCTGGGCCGCCACAACAAGGTCTACGACGCTCCTCGTGAGCTCGTCGGCGCTTCGGGCGCGCAGCTGCGCGAAATGCCGCGGCACGGCGACCGCTCGATGTGCTGTGGTGCCGGTGGCGCGCGGATGTGGATGGAAGAGAAGATCGGCAAGCGGATCAACGTCGAGCGCGTCGACGAAGCGCTCGGCACCGCCCCGTCGAAGATCGCGACCGGTTGCCCGTTCTGCCGCGTGATGCTCACCGACGGCGTCACGGCGCGCCAGAGCGACGGACAGGCGAGCGAGAAGGTCGAGGTCGTCGACGTCGCCCAGTTGCTGCTGACCGCCGTCAAGCGGAAGCCGGAGCCGCAACTGGTTCCGGCGGGAGCGCCCTCTTTGGACGCCGTCTCGGACGCCGAACTCGACGGAAAGGCCGACGTGCCCACCGACGAAACGGCCACCGGAACCCCGCTTCCGGAGGAAGACAAGTAGAACGTCACAACCGGAGGGGACATTCTCTCGCACATAATGCGAGANGGCCAGCTGCGCGCCGGCGAGACCGCGATGGGAGGCCGTCCCGATGTAGGACTCCAGCGCTCCCCCCCCCTCTTGTTTTATGGCGTACGGACCATTCGGTCCCGTTACCCGTTCGGCGGTACACCGTGGCGATAGGCTGCAGCGGATACAAAAAAAGGGGGCGAGGAATCGATGGGCAACCGGCACGAACTCCGCTCGATCAAGGAGCACCGGCTCGCGATGCCGGGATCACCGACCGTTCGCCCACCGGCCCGCGTCCCTTCGTCCGCGGCATTCGCCAGGATGACACAGGAAGCGACCATCCCCAGCATCCCGGCCGCCCGGCGGCCGCCGCGGCAGGAACGTCGTCGCACGCGCGTCCGCCCGTACGTCCGCACGGGCGGACGCACCCAGTCCAAACGAAACTTCGCGATCGAAGCGATGATTTCCGTCCGGAACGACGCGCCGTGGAACGCGCCGGGGTTCAGCGTCGAATTCCATTCCGTGAGATCGCTCTGCCGACGTCCTACTTCGGTCGCCGAAGTAGCCGCGTCACTAAGCGTTCCGCTCGGCGTTGCAAAGGTCCTTTTGGGTGATATGGCCGAACTCGGTTTGGTCACCGTTCATGAAACGCAAGCTGAATTCGACGGTCATCCGGCACTCGCCTTGATGGAACGCGTCCTGCAGGGATTGCGTCGCCTGTGAGATCACCGCACTCGCACTACGCTACGCGAGGTGAGTGAAGAATCCGGTGACGAAAGCACCCTGACCGTGGTGCTGGCGGGTGGGGTCAACCTCGCCATCGCCGTGCTGAAACTGATCGCCGGGATCATCACCGGCTCCGGCGCGATGCTGTCGGAAGCCGCGCACTCGGTGGCCGACACGATCACCGAAGTCCTCCTGTTGACCGCGCTGAAACGGTCGGACCGGCCCGCCGACCGCGTTCACCCGTTCGGCTACGGCAAGGAACGGTACTTCTGGTCGCTGCTCGCGGCGGTGTCGATCTTCGCCTCAGGCGCGATGTTCGCGCTCTACGAAGGCTTCTCGACGGTCTTCGGCGAAGCGACCGAGCAGACCGACCCGATCGTCGGCTACGTCGTGCTCGCGATCGCGTTCGCCCTCGAATCCGTCTCGTGGTTCCAGGCCGTGCGGCAGGTGCGGCGCGACGCCGCCGAGTCGGGTCAGAAGGTCTCGGTCTATCTGCGGATGATCGACGACCCGGCGCCGAAGACCGTGCTGTTCGAGGACTCGGCCGCGCTGATCGGCCTGCTGCTCGCGTTCGCCGGCATCGGGCTGCACCAGCTCACCGGCTCGCATGTCTGGGACGGCGCGGCGTCGATCGCGATCGGTGTCCTGCTCGCGCTGGTCGCCTACATGCTGGGGCGCACCAACCGCGGCCTGCTGATCGGCAGGCAGGCGGATCCGAGGCTGGTGCGCGGGGTGCGGGATCACCTGATGGGCGCACCCGAGATCGAGGCCGTCGTCGACCTGCAGACCATGCTGATGGGCACCGACCAGGTGCTCGTCTGCGCCCGCGTCGACTTCGACGATTCACTCGGCGCCGCGGAGGTCGAACGCGCCTGCGTCCGGATGGCGGCCGAACTGGCGGAGGCCTTCGGCGACGTCACCGAGGTGTTCATCGAACCCGTCCCGCGCACGGACGCCGAGCTGCGCGCGGCCGTGCTCGCCCGCTACGGCGACTGGGGCAAGGGTCAGTAGCCGAAGTTCTGCGTCCAGTACATGCCCTTGGTGTTGACGCCGACACCGATCTTCTTCAGCTTGCAGTTGAGGATGTTCGCGCGGTGCCCCTCGGAGTTCATCCAGGCGTCCATCACCTTGGCGGCGTTCGACTGGCCCTTGGCGATGTTCTCGGCACCGGGCTTGTCGTAGCCGGCGGCGCGGATGCGCTGGTCGAACGTGACGCCTTCCGGTGTCGTGTGCGAGAAGTAGTTGCGGGCCGACATGTCGTCGCTGTGGCCCTGCGCGGCGGCGGCGAGATGCGACTCGTTGCTCACCGGTGAGCAACCGGCGTCGGCGCGCTCGGCGTTGACGAGGTCGATGACCTGCCCGGCGAGCGAGCTGTCCTGCGAACGAGGCGTCTCCTGCGCCTTGCTCGGAGTGGGCTTGGGAGCCTCGGAGGTCTGAGCGGGGGGCTCGGCCGCGGCGGAGGACGAACTCGGCGGCGCGGAGGAAGACGTGGGGGCGGCCGAAGACGACGTCGGGGCAGGCGAGCCGGACACGGGGCCGCCAGGGGCCGGAGCGGACGTCTGGCCGAAGTAGGCGGGAGGCTTGGCGAGCGCGTCACCGGACCTGCCCTTGGTGTCGGGCACGCTCAACGAGAGGTTGCTCAGCGCGGTGCCCTGGAACCGATCGGTCACCATCAGGTAGCTCGCGCTGGCGATCACCCCGCCCAGCAGGACACTGAGCGTGACAAGCAGTAACCGGCTTCGTGTTCTATTGGGGGACACGGGGCCGAAAACTATCACGAACTGGTTACGGCAATACCCCCGAAAGTAGTAATACGGTCAGCGGCCGAGACGGCCTGTGGAGTCGCGCGTGATCGCCGTCGCGTCGGCGAGGAACCTGATCACGGTCTCCAGCTCACCGTCCGCGTAGTTCTCGCAGGCCTCACGGACCGACTTCACCAGGTGATCCCACAGCGGCGCGACCGAGGCCATCATCGCCCCGTCGATCTCGATGAGGACCTTTCGCCGGTCCTCGGGATGCGGTTTCCGGGTGACGATCCGCTTGCTCTCGAGCCTGTCGATGAGCGCGGTGATCGAGGCCGGCGCGAGCCCTGAGAGTCGCGAAAGCGCCTTCGGTGTCTGGGGCCCGAAGCGGGCGAGGTAGTCGGTCACCTTGCTTTCGACGGCGGAAAGACCGCGCTGCTCGGCGATCGCGGTGTGGAACATGACCGTCTCCGTCGACAGCGCTCGCGCTCCACCGAGGACTCGTTCGATCAGTTCCGCCCGCTCGCTTGACACGTCGACCAGTCTAGCGGAGTCTTTAGTTCGACAGAACGAATTAGTTTCTAAGATATTCGATGGGGTGAACAACATGGCGAAGGTACTGATCGCCGGCGGGGGTATCGCGGGCACGATCACGGCGATCGCACTGCACGAGACGGGCCACGAGCCGGTGATCCACGAGGCGTACGGCCGGAACGCCGAGGGCGTCGGCGCGTTCCTGACCCTCGCGGTGAACGGACTCGACGCGTTGGGCCCACTGGGATTGAAAGGCCTGGTCAAGGGCCTGGGATTCGACACACCACGGATCAGGATGCGGCTGGGCGACGGCCGCGAACTGGCCGACCTCGCGCTCGGCGGAAAGCTCGAGGACGGCACCGTGAGCCAAACCGTGCTGCGCTCCGACCTGTACATCGGGCTTCGCGACGAAGCCGTCAGACGCGGCATCGAGATCCGCTACGGCAAGCGTCTGGCCGACGCGCGCGAGACCGCTTCGGATGTACTCGCGACCTTCGAGGACGGCTCGACGGCCGAGGGCGACCTGCTGATCGGCGCGGACGGGCTCCGCTCGCGGGTGCGGACGATCATCGACCCGCGGGCGCCGTCACCGCGCTACGTGCCGCTGCTGAACACCGGCGGGGTGGCCGAGGGCCTGCGGCTGGACGACGAACCCGGCGTCATGCACATGACGTTCGGCAAGCGGCTGTTCTTCACCCACATCGTCCACCCGGACGGCGGCGTCTGGTGGTTCGCGAACGTGCCCCGGAAGCATGAGCCGTCTCCGGCCGACCTCGCCGTGCCGACCACCTGGCGAGAGGACCTGATCCGGCAATTGGCGGTGGACCGCACCCCGGCCGTCGAAATCGTGCGCGCGACGCGGGAGATCTACCGGCCGTGGGCGACGTACGACTTCCCGAGCGTGCCGGCCTGGCGGACGGACCGGATGGTCATCCTCGGCGACGCCGCCCACGCGACCTCACCGGCGGCGGGGCAAGGCGCCGCGATGGCCATCGAGGACGCCGTCACGCTGGCGCGATGCCTGCGCGACGTGCCCTCGATCCCGAAGGCGCTCGCCGTCTACGAAGGACTGCGACGCGAGCGCGTCGAAGCCGTCGTCGAGCGCGGCAAGCGCAACGGCGACTCGAAAGCGGCAGGGCCTATCGGACGGGTGATCCGGGACTTCTTCCTCACGCGGGCGTTCAAGAACCTGCCGGAGGAGGATCCGAACGCCTTCATGTGGCGGCATCGGATCGACTGGGAAGCCCCGGTGGCTTAGCGCCAGGTGTCGACGCGGTGGAAGTTCTTGTACGCGCGGCTCGGGGTCGGCCCCCGCTGCCCCTGGTAGCGCGAACCGGCCTCGTTCGAGCCGTACGGGAACTCCGCCGCGCTGGACAGGCGGAAGATGCAGAGCTGACCGATCTTCATCCCCGGCCAGAGCGTGATCGGCAGGTTCGCCACGTTCGACAGCTCGAGGGTGATGTGGCCGGAGAAGCCCGGGTCGATGAAGCCCGCGGTGGAATGCGTGAGCAGCCCGAGGCGGCCGAGGGAGGACTTGCCCTCCAGACGGCCGGCGAGGTCGTCGGCGAGCGTGACGGTCTCGTAGGTGGAGCCGAGGACGAACTCGCCGGGGTGGAGGACGAAGGGGTCTTCGCCCTCCTTCTCGACCAGCGAGGTCAGCTCGTCCTGCTGGAGCTGCGGGTCGATATGCGTGTACTTGCTGTTGTCGAACACGCGGAAGTAGCGGTCGAGTCGCACGTCGATGCTCGACGGCTGGACCATCGTCGGGTCGAACGGGTCGACGCCGAGACGGCCGGCGTCGAGCTCTTTACGGAGGTCACGGTCGCTGAGGAGCACGCGGTCAGCGTAGTCAAGCGGCCTTCATGTGCCTGCCGTAGGTCGGGTCGAGCCCGAACACCTTGGTGACCTGCCGGAGATAATGGCGCCGTCCGGCGGCCCCGATCAGCTCCTGGAGCGCCGTCGCGCCCGGCACCATCCGCCGGACCGTCTCGGCGGCGAAGTTGACGCCCGCCACCGCGACCACGGTCGCCTGCGCGAGCGGATCGTCGGGCAGCTCCAGGAAGTCGGCGTTGGTCTTGCCCAGCAGGAGCCTGCTGATCGCCCCGTGCCCGGCGACCGAAACGTGCGAAAGGACCTTGCCGACCGCGCCCCGGCCCTCGCCGATCGCGGCGTGGGACTTCATGAGCGCCGCGGCGAGCCGTTTGGAATCGTCGTCGGGGATGAACTCGGTGGTGGCGAGCAGCCACAGCAGACGCCAGGCGTCGTCCTCGCCGGCGGGCAGGAGTTCCTCGTCGACGCCCATCAGCCAGCCGACGTAACGCCAAAGGTGCAGGATGTCGGCGCGCTCGCGGGCGCTGTAGCGGAGCCCGAGTAGTTGCGTGCCGAAGACGTAGACGAGCGAGAAGAGCAGGAGCGTGCCCGCGGTCTGGACCTGGTTGACCGGCTTGTCCCAAGCGGCGTAATCCCAGTCCTTGCGGCGGTTCATGGCCGCGCGGACGTGCGCGTGCACGATCCGCACCCGCAACGCGGACTCGTACCCGCGCCCGCCGGGCACCAGCGCGCCGGGCGTCGTCACGTGGATCCACCACGTCGCCGTCTCGACGAGGCGCCGCGCCGCCTTGTACTCGATCTCGCCGGTGCCGACGAGCGCCTTCGTGGCGCGCGACGCGAGGTAGCCGCCCATCAGCGAAACGTCGCCGAGCGGGAACAGACCGAGCAACCCGGCGCGCGTGATCGCACGGGCTCCGCGATCCAACCGGTCCGAATCGACCCAGTACGGCGTCGCCTCGACGTCGCGGAAGAAGGCTTCGAGCGCCTCCGGCGGACTCTCGACGCTGTCGATGCCTTGCCGCAGCGCCTGTTCGAACTGGCCTTGAGCACCCTCGCGCAACAGCGGCACCAGCACGTCGGCCGCCGGATCCTCCCGCTGCGCGAATCGCCGCAACCGGTCCACCTGGCGCTCGTCGCCCCTGATGTCGCCCTCGATGAACAACCTCGACGCGACCCGGAACCCGCCTTGACGGAACAGTTCGGGATCAGGCAGCCGCTCGCCCATCCGGATCACCTCCGAGTTCGACAACAAGTGTTGTCACTTTCGCGGGCGACGTCAAGGATGGGGTGGGTCTTGGCAAGGGGAGATCCGGACCATGTATGCTTGCCACGCACTGCGGATGTAGTTCAATGGTAGAACATCAGCTTCCCAAGCTGAATACGCGGGTTCGATTCCCGTCATCCGCTCAGATGCGAAAGCCCCAGGTCAGTGGATGTCCACTGAGGACCTGGGGCTTTCGCTTTGCCTGGCCGCCGGTGCTCGCGTGCCATTAACGTGCCATTAGCCGACCGGGACCGGTTGGCCGTCCTGATCTTCGTCGTCGTCCGGAGTCGTGCCCTTGCGGTGTCGGTCGACGAGCTTGGACAGTCGGTCCGCGATCTGCGCGTCGGCCTCACTCGTCGCTCGCTGGTAGATGAGGGCCGCCCGCATGTCGTCATGCCCCATCCGCGCCATGAGGTCCTTGGTCGACGTGCCCGCCTTCGACGCCCAGATGTTCCCCGCGTGCCGGAGGTCGTGGAAGTGCAGGCCCTTGAGGCCCATCTTCTCCACGACCTCGACCCACTTCGTCCGCTGACTGAAATTCGGCCGACGTACCGCGTTCCCACCTCGCTCACCGGTGAAGAGCAGCGCGTCTTGCTCAGGCTTGACCCACG
Organism: Amycolatopsis coloradensis; assembly: GCF_037997115.1. Taxonomy (NCBI): domain Bacteria; kingdom Bacillati; phylum Actinomycetota; class Actinomycetes; order Pseudonocardiales; family Pseudonocardiaceae; genus Amycolatopsis; species Amycolatopsis coloradensis. Next base: position 1,627,372 of record NZ_CP150484.1, on the reverse strand, counting down.
TCTCCAGGTGACGCAGAAGGTCAGGCCGGACCGCCGCCGGAATGATCAGCGTCCGGACACCCGCCCTCGACTTGGGCGGCCCGACTACAAGCCCGCGACCGGGAACCTCGACCATCGCGCGCGACACCCGAACCCAGCCTGCATCTTCGGCGACGTCGCACCGACGCAATGCGGTCACCTCGCCCCACCGCAGCGACCCGAACGCAGCGAGGAGCACCAGGGCGCGGAAGCGCTCCGGCATCCGGCTAGCCAGGTCGAACACTTGGGCCACGGTGATCACCGGTCGTTCGTCCGGATTCTCGCGATCGGCCCCACGGACCCGACACGGGTTGCGAGGCAGGATCTTGTCCTCCTCCACTGCTGTATTCAGGATCGCCCGCAACAGCCGATAGGACTTGGCCGTCACAGACTCCGAAACACCAACCGTCAGCCGGTCAGCACGCCACTGCCGAATGATCGCCGTGGACAGCTTGCCCAGCTCGACCCCGCCGAGGTCCGGCGCAATGTGCTTACGCAGCAACCATTTGTACAGCTCGACCGTACGCGGACGAAACCCCGGCCGTTGGGTGATCCACTGGTCCGCGTAGTCGCCGAGCTTGCGCTTTGCCCGCTCCGGGTCGATCCACTCGCCTTGTGTGACCTGCGTTTCCGTCAACGACAGCCAGCGTTCGGCGGCCCGCTTCGTATCGAACGTGTCCGGCGCCGGTCGCATGATTCCGTCTGGACCGGGATAGCGAGCCTGCCACCGCTTGGACGGAAGTTGCCGAACGGTCCCGAACCCACGATGCCCACGCTTGTTCGCCATCTCAGGCCGCCCTTCCCAGGTCACGGCGGACCGATGCGCGCGTGATCGGCTCTACCCGCCCTGCCTGCATGAAGCTCTCCAGATCCCCGAGAGCGACACGGACATGGACCCCCGCCTTATGGAAGGCGATGCGTCGTTCCGCGATCAGCCGCCGCACGAGCCGGACACCAGTGTTCAGGTAGGCAGCCGCCTCTTCGACCGTCAGATACTTGGCTTCCATGTGTTCCCTCCCCCAGTTCCTAAGCAGCCACACCCTGAGTTGCCGAAAGATCCGGCGGACTCTGCGCAGCGAGTAGCGCCCTGTCGTACTCGGCTTTCCAGGTGATCCGTTCAGAGATCGCGTGCATCACCAGGTGGTCCCGAGGAGGCACGTTCGCGTCGCTCGAATCGACCTTGCGCCAGACCAGCCGCGCCGGGTCCGGTGCCGGTTTCTCGATCCCGACCGCCGCCAGCGCTTGCAGGACGAACGCCTTCCGGTCCGCCTTGTGGTCGACGAGCGTCTTGCCCGACCACTTGCGCGACACCAGCACTCGACGCCCCGGCAGGCCGAGCGTGGTCCGCCGGTGAGCCCGCCCCTTGCAATGCCCCGGAGTCGTTTTCCCGTTGGCGCCCCTGGGATTGATGCCGTAGAGCAACCACACCGCGCACCGAGGCGAGCAGGGTGTCACCGACAGCTCAGCGTGCAACCGGTCGTGGTGATCCTTCTGTCTCGCCGTGTCGGCTTCGACCACCTCACCCGTGGACTTGGTGAGGTACTTGGTCAGATAGCCGATGTGCCGCCCAGCCTCTTCGGAGCCGCCGAGGATGCCCTTCGAGTGAACCTGACGGCCGAAGGTGACCACGTACGCCGGGTGCTCCACGGCCTCTATCGCGTCGTTCCAATCGGTCAGCGGTTCGCGGGTGTCCGGGTCGACGAACACTCTGGTGTCGCCGTCCCAGACCGGCATCCGGTCGACGTAGACGACCTGGTCATGGTTGGGCCACCAGACCTGGTGATAGGTCGCTTCTGTGACCTGGCGGATCACGTCATGCGGGACCGATCCCCGAATCGCCGCGTGCAGATGGGGCGCCGCGCGCCGTTGGGGTTCGACGGTCGCGAAGTACTGCGCGTCCCAGCCGACCACGCGCCGGAGGTTCTGCCACCACCGGTCCACCAGTGCGGAGAAGTGGACCGCGTCCCGAGCGGCCCGCCGGTAGTCGTAAGTCGCCGGGTCGACCGGTGCGCCGTCGGAGCGGACCGGGCCGTAGGTGTCGCATGTGAGTGTGACGAACATCGACGGCCGGAAACGCCCCGCGTACTCACGTCCGACCGTGGTCTTCGCGACCTTGCGCCGAGGCAGATTCGGCGCGTCCTGTCGCCGCTTCGTTGACCGCTTCACCGCCTTCTTCATGGGCAGGTCGATCGAGGGGAGACGGCCCCGCATGCCGAGTTGCCGAAGTTCGTCGTCGACTCCTTGGATCTCCTCCCGCAGCTCCTCCGCTTCGGCCTGGTCCGTCTCTTGCCGATAGGCGGCGACGAGGTCGGCCCGGAACGCCAGCAGCTCCGTCTGCATCTGGGACGGTGGCTCTGCGGTGAAGTCGGGTTCTTCGGTCATGTGCCAGCCCTCGCGGCACTGGACTTGCCTGAGCGCCTTGGCCTTGCGGGCACAGGGCAGGCAGACCGATTCGACGGTCGAGCCGCAGGGAACCGGGACGTAGCGGAGTTCTCCGGTGTCGGTGTCGCCCACCTCCATCGTGAACGGCCGAACGCACACGCCGTGCTTCTCAGCGGTCGCTTTCACCACGTCGGAGGCCAGGGGTTCCCGCATCCGAGCGGCCCGAGAGTTGGCCGGCGGGGTCACCGCGGCTTCATTCGTACTCATCAGGCCGCCACCTCCCCAGGCGTGTTCCACTGCCGCAGCACGAACACCGGCATCTCCTGCCGCATCCCCGCAGGCAGGTCCGGGAAGGTCGCTTCGTCGAACTGGACACCGCCGTAGACCGCGACCGGGATGCCGCAGGGAGTCCGGCCCTGGACTTCCAGGTGCACGCTCCCTCCATGAGGCACCCGCCAAATCGAGGCGGTCACGTTGTCCAGGGAATCCGCCCAGACGACCAGGCTCCGTGCCACGTCCGTCAGACCATCGGCATCGAGCTGGACAGACACCGGGTCCGGGCCGAACCCGACCCGCACGGACGCAACCGGCGGAAAAGCGTAGGAGTCGAGGTGATCGCGGATCGCATCGAGGAACACCAGAACGCGGTTCACGCCGCCACCTCCTCGCCACCACGGCGGACAGGAAGGTCGACCACGTGGGCGCCGCCGTTGGTGACGTAGTTCTCCAAGGCTTTGACCGTCTCGTCCGGCACCCAGCCAGCCCGGACCCGCAGCGGTTCGCGGATGCCTTCGCCCCAGATGTAGCCGACGCCAGCCGTGGATTCCTCAATGCGATTGGCCCAGGCACCCCGTTCGTAGGCGCCATCACCGAGGACCATCCCGACGTGCGTCTTCGAGGTGACACGCAAGCACACTCGACGCGGGAACAGTTCCCGAACCGGGACCGTGTCCTTCGTCGGCTCCTGCACGTAGCCACGCACCGTGTAACCCAGTGCCCGACCTTGCGTGGTCAGGATGGCGACCCGTTCGACGATGGCTTCGCGGGTCTTGCGGTCGGTGTACTTGGTCAGTGCCCCGATCTCGTCGAACTCCAGCACCTCCAACGGGTTTTCCTTGGAGATCGGAACCTCACGAGTCAATCCGGCAAACTCGCGCTTGCGGGTCTCAAGGCCGTCGAGCAGGTCGTCCAGGACCTCGATCGCGTCCTTCCCCGCGACCCCGTAGCGGGCGAAGATCCCGCGTCCGTAGGCGAGTTCCATCCCCTTCGGGTCGATCCCCGAGATACGCACCGTCCCGGCCCGGATCGCCGACGCCGCCGACACAAGCGGGCACCACATGACCGAGTTCTTTCCGGCTCCGGTGGCCCCGGCGACGAGCATGTGCGCGCCCGGACCGGTCAGCGGCAGCCGCCAGTCCTTCCCGTACTCGGTCCGTCCGGCGAACACCCGCCGCAGATCCGCGCCGTCGACGGCCGCCAGGTCGGGCAGCTCCGCACAGTCCACCGAAGCCTTGAGGAGGTCACGACGCTGGAAATCCAGCGAGACGACGTTGGGTTCCAGCTCTCGCACCTGGCACCGCGTGACCTTACGAGCGACCGCCAACGCACGGGCGGCATCGTCGAAGTCTTCCGGCTTCTGTCCCGGTACGAGCTGGATGCGGACCTCATCCCAGGATGGCCCCGACTTCACCCCCAGCACCTTCGGCACCTGCATCGCAGCACTACCCGCCGCAGCATGAGAAACCGCCTTGCGACGGCGGCCGACGAGGTTGACCGTGACTTCGACGGGCACGGTGCCGTCGGATATAGAGAGGCCGCAGGCGTGCAGCCAGCCGGACAGTTTCCGGGCGTAGGTGAACCAGCGCAGCCACCACGCCCGTAGGAACCGGCCGCAGCACCGGTCGAACGACACCACGTCGAGCAGCCGCCACCCCACCAGCACCACGCTGACCGAACCCGTCGTGATGGCCAGCGACGGCCAGCCGAGCCACTGCCACCAGGCCACCGCAGCGAGCACGCCGAGGCTGGTCCGCCAGTGTTGGAATACCTGCTTTCCCAACCACCCCAGCAATTTCACGGCCGACCACAGGGCGATGAAGACGACCATAGCGGCGGCGAGGACTTCCGCGATCGTGGCCAGGGCGCGGCCGAGCTTGTGCAGCAGCCACACCACCACACCCAGCACCCCGCCGCCGACGAGGAGAAGACCGATCCCGTTAGCGTTCATCGGCGACCACCGCCGGTCAGGTCCAGCGGCAGCATTCCCCGGCAGGGAGCACATTCGGTCTCACCGGACAGGAGCTTCGCGAACCGCTTACAGACCGTGCAGCGCGTTCGGGTGACCCCGTCTAGCGGACGCTTGTTGCCATCGTTTAGCGTTGTCATTGTTCACTTCCAGAGGTTGTGGACAGCGCAGGACCGGCGAGGTTTCCTAGGCCAGTTACCGGTTCTGCGCCTTACGGGACTTGCACAGCGCGTGAGGACGTGTTTGCACGCCGCACGTCCCCACGCGCGTTTTTCGCTCTGTCATTCAGTTTCTAGCTGGCTTGCGACTTCCCCTTCTGGATCTGCGCGGCCACCTCCTCGGCCATCCGCTCCTCATAGCCCACCCAGTAACGAAGTTCGTGGTGATGTCCTCGGTCCACATCGGACACAGCGCGGTACATGCGCGCGTTCTCCTTGTGGAACTTCAGCCACGTCTCCAGGTTCGAACCCGGCTTCGGCCTGCGGGCCGAGGCGACCGCGTGCGCGTCTCGGAGGGTTTGGGGTTCATTCCGGCCGGGCGTCGTCATCACGCACCGCCTTGTGCTTGTCGAGGAACACGGCCAGTTCGTCCGCGCTGTCGCGGATTTGGCGAAGGAGCCGGATGAATTCCGGCCACTCGGCCGGATCGGACGGCGGCAGGATCGCCAGGCTGTCCGGATCCAGGTAGATCACCAGAGCCGGGTTCGCCGAACCATTGCCCTGCATCCCCGCGACCGCCTGCCGCCCCGGCTTCCACATCGCGTTGAACGCCACGGCCCTGACTCTCCTCGCTGTAGGCGCGCATCTCCCACGACCGCGCGTTCTCCTCGAACCCCTCAGCAGCCGCCGACACCGCAGCCAGCACCCACCACGGCAACTGACCCTGAGCCGCCAGCTCCCGCCACGCCGACGCCACCGCCCAGGAAGCGACAGCCATGTCATGCGCCGCCAGGGCATCCCCGCCCTGCGCAGTCCGCTGCGTCATCGCGCCGTAGTGGCGATACGCCACCTCCCAGCTCTGGACCAGGTGCGGTGGAACCACGGCCACGCCCTCAGTGCCAGGCACCCGGCCCGTCATCACGCCGCCTTGGGCGTGGACTCGGCAGCGTTGGATGCACGGCCCGACTTGGATGCGCCACCGATGCGGCAGCCTTGAAACCGGTCGCGCGGAAGACGTAGGACTGGTACTTGAACTCGCCCTGACCAGCCACCTTCGGCTCAGCCGTCAAGCCATCCAGCTCGATCGGCCGCATACCCGGCAGCACCTCCGACGTGGTCGGCACTGGCTGCACATCGGCCAGGAACGTGACGTCGTAAGACGCGCGCTTGGAGTTGGTCTCGCTCGGGTCGGTGACCGTGGCCTTCCACTGCCGCTTGCCCGTCACTTCGTCGACCCGCTGACGAACAGGTCGGCCTGCGGAGCGGTCTTCCCGCGACTGGTACTCGTTGTCCGGCGCGACCTCTCCGACCATCACCAGCCCTAGCGGGAACGCGGCATCAAAGTCGATCTCGAAACGGTGTCCCTTGGCGATCGCCATGTCGTCTGTCTCCTGTCGTCTCTGGAGCCCTACCGGACTTGCACCTGTTAGAGGTAGTTCTATTAAGCGCTTCGCTGCGCAAGTTGTCAATAGAACTATCTCTATCGGGCTCCGTAGACCATGATGGGGTGATACCGCTAGCGTTATCGACCGACGAAGGAGGACCAGGTGGGCACTGGCTACCGAGAGCTGGCCGCGATCCTGCGAGACGCGATCCAGCGGGGCGACTACGCCCCGGACACCACGCTGCCCAAGCAAGACGAGCTGGCCAACGAGTACGACGTCAACGTCAACACCGTTCGCAAGGCCGTTGGGGTCCTCGAAGCCGAAGGACTGGTCACGCCGATCAGACGACGCGGGACAGTCGTTCGTGCACGCCCGCCCATGAAGCGCCTGGGCAAAGATCGGTACGCGAAGAGCAAGTGGAAGTACGGCGATACCGTCGCCTTCGTCGCAGACCGTGAAGCGTCCGGCCGAGACTGGAAGCCGACCGACCAGACGCAGACCGTCGCCAAGATCGAAGCTGACCGAGAGGTCGCCGACGCCCTCGGTGTCATCGTCGGATCACCGGTCTACGAGCGGGCACGACTGGTCAAGGACGCCGGCCAGCCCACCCATGTACTCACCAGCTACTACCGGCCCGCCGACGTCGAAGGCACGCCCATCGTCGACCCAACCCCCGGCCCAGCCGGACGAGGCGGCGGGTTTCTGGTCCTCACCCTGCAAGGTCTTGAGCCGGACACCATGACCGAGACCTTCTACGCGCGGATGCCGACGCCCGACGAGGCGGAACAGCTCGAACTGCCCGCAGGCGAACCCGTCATGGTCCTGCAACGCCGCACGTACACCGAGGACGGCCGCGTGGTCGAGTTCGCACGAGGCGTGCACGCCGCAAGCCGGTTCTCCTGGACCTACACTTTCAAGATCCCCGACTGACCCCGGAGACCCAGATGCCCGAGCGTTCGACCACCCTGCCGGACGACCTCCGCGCCGACGTCCAGACGCTCTGGGACTACCACGACATGCACCACGAACTCCGGCCCGCCGACGTCGGGATCGGACTCGGCAGCCACGACCTCGGCGTCGCCACCTACGCCGCGGAACTGTTCCACGCCGGGATGTTCCCGCTCATCGTCTTCACCGGGGCCAACGCGCCGACGACCGTCGAACGCTTCCCGCGCGGTGAGGCAGTGCACTATCGCGGACATGCGCTTGAGCTGGGCGTACCCGATGACGCGATCTTGGTAGAGCCCGAGGCGCGGAACACTGGAGACAACATCACGCTCACTCGAAAGCTGCTGGAGTCACGCGGCATCGAGGTCGGGTCGGTCGTTCTCATCTCTCGGCCGTACCAGCAGCGACGCGCGTATGCGACCTGCAAGAAGCTCTGGCCCGAGGTCGACGTCATCTGCGCTTCGCGGCCGCTCCCGCTGGACGAGTACATCGAGAGCATCGGCGACGTGGACCGCGTCATCAACATGCTGGTCGGCGACACCCAGCGCATCACCGTCTACGCCGAACGCGGCTTCGCGATTGCCCAAGAAATTCCCGCAGAAGTCAAAGACTCGTACGACCAGTTGGTGAAACATGGCTTCACGCAGCGTTTACTTTGACTGCCGAGTCAAGAAAGCTTCCCATTCTTAGGCAAGTCGACCAAGCGAAGCGGCACCTTCCTTCAAGTACTCAAGCTGTTGAAGCGTCGCCGCACATAGTTACTATTCAACGGAGTTGCTGTGCATAGCCACATGATCGACGAGAGTCTCCGCAATCACTTCGCCGAGCCGAACAGGTACCGCGTTCCCAATCAGACGACCCAATTGACTAAAGCGTACCGCTTGGTCCGGGCGAACAAATTTGTACGACCGGGGAAATGTCTGCAGCATTGCCGCTTCCCTCAATGAAATAGCTCGATCCTGTTCAGGGTGACCAAATCGCCCATTCCCAAAACCGAAGCATTGGGTCGTGATGGTCGGCGCTACTTTATCCCACTCCATTCGCCCGTAGACGCTGGAGTAGTTCGCACCGGACTCCTTCTGATGGCATGCAGCTTGCAAACCCGGTTCCCAATCTCGCCAAGTCCCGCCAGGTTTTGAGGCTTGAATGCGCCTCAAGTTGATCTGACTGAGCCGGGAAGAGGCATGGAGAGGATCGTCAACATGCTTTTCGCCTGCGGCAATATTAGGCAAAGACCCGATAGTCTGCCTCACAGTCCTGATCCGCCGACGCGACGAAGTTATTTCGAGCCCAGCGCTCCCCAGCTTGGAGGCGAACAGCACTAGACGCTTTCGCGACTGAGGAACGCCAATGGTCGCACATTCCACGATGCTCCACCGCACATGGTAACCCTTCAGACTTTTCAGGAAGTCCGCGAAGACCGAATGCGTAGAAAGCTGCTGGACGTTTTCCATCGTAACCAGGTCCGGCTGGATCTTCTCGACCAATTCGCCGAAGCTGCCAACCAAGTCCCAATCGCCCGAACGCTTACCCTTGCGTCCAGCCTGACTGTACGAGGAGAATGGTTGACAGGGGGCACAACCAGCAAGAAGGCTGTACTCGGCGCCATCGTAGAAGGAGCCGATCAGGTCTACGTCAATCTCTTTTACGTCAGCCTCAATGAATTTTGCCTTATTGTTAGCCTCAAAAGGAAAGCGGCATAGTGGATCCAGGTCTACCCCAGCAGCGACTTCTATCCCTCCTCGCACGAGGCCATGCGTAAGCCCTCCAACGCCGCAAAATAGATCAACTGCACGGATTCGACGTGTCGACGCCTTCTTTTGACTCACTGATTCACGCTCGCAGGCATGCCAGCGGGATTGAGAAATTCTTTCAAATCAACATAAGTTCCAATACAGGTGATAACCTCACGCAAGTACTTGCCCACTGCCTCAGCTACCATTTTTAACTCAGAAACCGTAACCCCATCAGCGCAGTCAGCGAAAGAAACAGAGCCATGAGCTAGCCCGTTCCTTCGATCCTTGACGAGCTTCAAGGGCCCCAAATTATCACGTATCGAGCGTTTCGCGAGAGCGTTTGTGGCAGGGGAAATCGAAAGCTTGCAGCCAAGTCTTTTAGTAATCTCGTAGATACTTTCGTCATCCCAGTTTCCACCACCACCACGTTCAACCTGGAAGCTCGCCACCGGCAGCTGATTTATGAGATGCTCACACATTTTCAATGCGCTATTAAGGCGATTATCTGGAGCCATGTCAGACTGATGGGTTCGAGCCATAGAGCGAACCCATTCGCGTCGCATGCTCTCGTTAAGATCGTCAACCCGCCAACGTCCGTCGCGCACCGCAGACTCAACAACTGAATCCACACATAGTGAGACGGCAGCTTCTACCAGATTATAGAGCTGCAAATATAGACTTGAGTACAAGATTTTCTGTTGCGCCGGGCTTATCCGGGCAGCAAAAGAACCGATCTTTGGAGCACCCAACTGAGCGGCCTTCTCGACGTCCTCTAGAAATGAAACATAATCTTCAATTTCAGCGAAACGATCGTCAAAGAATGAAAGCAAGTCAGCGCTATTCACGACTTGCCCACCAACTTGTCTCTAACAAATTCGATGCGATCGCGAAGCCTGGACCGCGCATTTGCGCCATCGGAGTTTGTCACCTTTATGAAGCCTGGATCTTCAATCCAGTCGGCAATCCCAAGCTCAGCCGTCGTCTTGCTCGCGATCGCGGGGTCTTCCACTAGGGCACTTGCGGCCCCTATAGCGATAGATTCAAATCGAGCCCGCGGCGTAGCCGAGCTCCGCGCAGTCTTAGAGAAGTTGTTCGGAAAAACTTGGCTAACAAACTTCATTGTTGCATAGAATCGACGCTTATATTCGTCGACAAGCGCTGGATCGGATTTGAACGTCTCGTTCATTTTGCGCGAGTACTGAAACAAGAAGTCTGACGGTCGATCCCGGTAATCATCGAGTCCATCACCGTATGCAAAGAATCGAGTTACCAACTCTTCGCGCTCACGCTCGCGCACACTCTTGGTAGACATCGGAGTCATTGCAACAAATTCTTGACTAGTAGACAAATCGATGATCATATCCAAGAAGGGGCCTATCAATGCACCGCGGCGGACCTCTGCAGTGTTTGCGATCTTGCTTCCGGTATTGATCCTTGCGAACATATCGAAACGAGCAGCTTCATCTGCATGCTCATTTAAGATTATTCCGCGAATCGAACGATTTAGTATTTTTCGCTGCCTAGACTGCGGCAAATCCTTAAAGGTCAGACCCGTTACATGAGTAAGTTGCTCCAGCGGGCCAAGCCGAAAGCCGCCGAAGATGAATTCTTCGATCGTCCGAAGACGTTGTGATCCGTCAACAATTTCAAGGCGACCATCAGGCATCTCCCAGAAGAAGATGAATGGTATCGGAAGCCCCATAAGCAGAGACTCGATGAACCGAGACTTTCTCTCGTCTTCCCAAGTGTATTCGCGCTGGTAGGCAGGGACTTCGTACTCGCCGTCTCGCACCTTCATCGCAAGGATCTCAACGGAATACTCCGTAATGTAGAACTCGATCCTTTTTGATTGACTTACGATCTGAGCTTCAGCCGCTAAGATGTCATCGGCCGAAGGTTCGACCACCTTTTGTGCCTTAGACATCTTCACCCCTGTAGCCCGAGTACGCGTGCCGCTCCTGTCTAACTGCCCATAATACAATGGACCGATCACCAACTCGGCATCCGCATGCCTGTAGCAGTCCGGCGTGTCAACCCCGGCTTAAGTGCTAGCTGGCTAGCTCTGATGGCTCGCACACACAGCGCAACCCGACCAGGACACGGAGGTCTGCCGAACTTGGCTCTCTGGGATCAAGGCGCGCCGCCGGCGGCGGCGCGCACGTCACCTCCCGTTCGTCGGCCCACCCGCTTGCGGGACGGACGGCCTGCCGCTCCGCTCCGGCCGCCGCCCGCCGGGTGGGCTCGCCGGACCGGTAGACCGCACAGCGCGCCACCGCTGACGACGATCAACTCATCGGCCTAGTTACGCAGCCCAGTGCCGCTGGCAGGGTCGATCTCATGCCGACCTCAGACCGCTCCGCAGCAGAAGCACACGCCTCCGCAGCACGCGAAGCCCTCGAACATGGCCGAGACAACGCGGACCCGATCCAGCTGGCCGGCGTCGAGGGCATCCTGGCGGTGTATCACCAGCTGAAGCACATGCAAGACGACTCGATCACCCTCCGGGGCGCAGCCGACTTAGCTGGCGCCATGGACACGCTTAGCCGCAAGCTTCCCGAACGCTAGAGCCACCACCCCGAAGCCGGATCATGACTACGGCCGGTAGCACCGCGTCAAGGCGGGAAAGCGTGCCTTGACCCGGCACCACCGGCCGCGTGCTGGCTTCGTATCGGGATGGCGGGGGAGGTGTGGGCAGAGCCCAGGTCATGCCATTAGCGTGCCATTAGGGCCGGTCAACCAAGGTCAACGGCGGGCACAGCGAGGCAGGCTAATCCGCAGGTCAGGGGCACTTTCCAGCATGATCACCCTGGTTCCCAAGCTGAATACGCGGGTTCGATTCCCGTCATCCGCTCTCTCGCGAAAGCCCCAGTTCAGTGGATGTCCACTGAGGACCTGGGGCTTTCGCTTTGCTTCGGAGTCCCCGATGACCGAAACCTTGCCGGACGATCTTCGCGCCGACGTCCGGACGCTCTGGGACTACCACGACATGCACCACGAACTCCGGCCCGCCGACGTCGGCATCGGACTCGGCAGCCACGACCTCGGCGTCGCCACCTACGCCGCGGAACTGTTCCATGCCGGGATGTTCCCGCTCATCGTCTTCACCGGGGCGAACGCGCCGACCACTGTCGAACGGTTCCCTCGCGGCGAGGCAGTGCACTACCGCGAACACGCACTTGAGCTGGGCGTGCCGGACGACGCCATCCTGGTCGAGCCCGAGGCACGGAACACGGGGGACAACATCACGCTCACGCGCGCGTTGCTAGATTCTCGCGGCATCGAGGTGGGATCTGTCGTCCTCATCTCGCGGCCGTACCAGCAGCGGCGCGCTTACGCGACCTGCAAGAAACTCTGGCCAGGGGTCGACGTCATCTGCGCTTCCCGACCGTTGCCGCTGGATGACTACGTCGCGAGCATCGGCGACGTGGACCGCGTCATCACCATGCTCGTCGGTGACACGCAACGGATCACCGTCTATGCCGAGCGCGGTTTCGCTGTCCAGCAGGACATCCCGAACAACGTCGCCGAGGCTTACGATCGTTTGGTCCAGGTTGGCTTCAGAGAACGCCTTTTGCCTCAGGACTGGTGACTGTGTGGATTTCGGGACGTCAGATGTCCCAAAATCCACACAGTCCCGCGTCACCGGCCCTGTCGCGACCTGAGCCGAAGCCGGGGACCCGTCCCTCGCTGAGCGGCTGGCTTCTGGCGCGTGCCGCTCCTCCTGGTCGGCGGGGATCTTCCTCATCGTCGGCTTGAACACGGGCAGCACCCCTGGGCCGTACACCGTCGTTTTCGCCAAGGCGGGTGACGAATGCGGGGCGACAGGGCAATATCTCGACGCGTCCACAGGGGAACCGCTGAGATGTACGGGTCCGGGAGTGCTCCGGGACGCCTCGCTTGAATTCCCCGGGTTTCTCCCGACAGCAGAACGACGAGGTTCGCCGCTTGCTGGCCACGTTGGCGGAAGACGGCGATCTGAGCGTTTTCGACCATCGTTCTGTCCAGGCCGCGTCGAGCGGGAATCCGGCTCGACGCAAATCTGGATCGGCTCGGGTTTGACGGTCACCGGCCTGCTCTTGCTTTCCGACTTCGTCTGGCGATGGCGGCAGAACCGCGAACCGGTTATTGATTTCCCAGCGTTGTTACCGTGCCGGGTATGGAGATCCGGGAATTCACCGAAGAGGACTGGGCGCAGGTTTGGCCGATCGTGCGCGAAGTCGTGCGGGCCGCGGACACGTACACCTACGACCCGGACCTCACCGAGGACGCCGCGCGCGCGAGCTGGATCGAGGCTTCGCCTGGCCGGACGGTGGTCGCGGTCGAGGACGGCCGTGTGCTCGGCACGGCCAAGATGGGGCCGAACCGCGGCGGACCCGGGTCGCATGTGGCGACGGCCAGTTTCATGGTGGACAAGGAAGTTCGCGGCAAGGGCATCGGCGGTGCGCTGTGCGCGAACGCTCTGCAGTGGGCCAGGGAGCAGGGTTTCGCGGGGATGCAGTTCAACGCGGTCGCCGAATCGAACGTGGCCGGGGTCCGGATCTACGAGCGGCTCGGGTTCGAGATCGTCGGCACGGTGCCGGGCGCGTTCGAGCACCCGACGCTGGGGCGCATCGGGCTGCACGTCATGTACTGCGACTTCGGCTGAGGGGTCAGCCTTCGACGAGTTCCCAGGGGGCGTCGGCGCTCGGCCGGTCGTACACCTGGCCGGGCGCGGCGCTCAGCACCAGGGCGACGTCCGGGTACAGGGTGACGGCGTGCTCCATTTCGAGGGCTTCGACCTCGAAGTCCTCGTTCTCCGGCACCTGGAAGCCGACGAGCAGCCAGCTGCCGTCGGCCTCGCGGACGACCTGGCGCACGGCGCGGGCCGGGGCGGCGGGGTCGGTGGAGATCTCGGCGAGTTCAGTACTCACCTGGACTTCTTCCAGCGGTGAGCCCGGATGCGTCCACGCGGCGAGGCGGGCGGCGCGCACCAGGAGGTCTTCCTCGTCGTCGTCCGAGTCGGCGACCGAACTCAGCAGCCACGAGCGCCGCTCCGGATCCCAGTCGGCGGCCATGCCGGTGGGCAGGCCGGCGAGCGCGGCGAGTTCGGGGATGAGCTCCACCGCTTCCCGCAGCGGCAGCGCGCCGAACGCGTCCTTGTTCTCCTCCATGTCCTCGGAGAACTCGTTGCCGTCGCTGATGAACCAGTCACCGTCGTCGTCGAGGACGACGAACGCGAGGTTCGACGGGTCCTCCACCAGCGACCGGGAGATGATCACCGGCGACTCGGGATCCTGACTCAGCGGCCAGTTCTCGCTCGACATGCTGGGCTCCCAACGGGTTGTCCGGCTGTGGGGCACCATCCCACCATCTTCGGCGTTCCCGCCGCGCACCGGACCGGCGGAAGCTCATTCGCTGAGGTCGTACTCGTCGACGTCGAGCGCGGCGGCGGCTTCGGTGAGGAACGCGAGCACGGCGGGCGAGAGGTGCCAGCCGAACTCCTCGCCGCCGTCACGGTGATGGAAATACCGCACCACTTGCAGCACCGCGCTCGCGCCTTCGTCCACCAGCTTCCGGATTTCCGGGCGGACCGGGGCGAGCCTGCCGATCACGCTCTCGATCTGGTCGTCGACCGGTTCCGAACCGCGGTGCGTCACCTTCCAGGCGTGCATCCGCGGCAACCGGTGTTCGGCGGACCGCGAACCCAGTACCAGGACCTCGTCGGGCTCCATGCCGAGCCGCGCGGTGATCTCCCCGGCGGACACGGTTTCGCTCTTCAAGGCGAAGTAGCAGTACTGGTGGACCTTCATACGCCCGGCACCCTAGCTTTCGGGCAGGCTGACCAGGTGAAACGTGACCAATCGCTTATCGAACGACTCGCGCGGGAGCGCAACGCCTGGTTGTGCACGCTCCGGGCGGACGGATCGCCGCACGTCACGCCGGTGTGGTTCGTGTACCTCGACGACGTCTTCTGGATCGGCAGCGGCGAGCGGAACGTGAAGGTGCGCAACGTCGGCAACGATCCGCGCGTCAGCCTCGCGCTGGAAGACGGTGACGCGCCGGTTGTCGCCGAAGGCCTGGCACGCCTCCATGGCGGAGCCCTGCGCGAAGACGTTTTGGCGGCCCTGGCGGCGAAGTACGACGGCTGGGCGGCAGGCGAGGAGATCGAGCCGTTCGGCGCCAGGGTGCTGCTGGAAGTCCCCGTTAAGCGGTGGCTGCTCGCGGGTGTCGCCCAATAGTCTGGAAAGTCCGATACCGATCTTTGGGATGGACGATGCTGACCGGTGAACTGATCCGCTTGCGCCCGCTGGAACCCGAGGACGCGGACACGCTGTGGCGCTGGCACAACGACCCGGAGGTCACGCGCTGGCTGACCGCGGACCACCCGGAATCCCTCGCCCAGATCCGCGAGCGCTTCGCCCACCGGAAGCCCAACAGCTTCAGCCAGGCGAACTTCGCGATCGAGAGCCTCGCCGTCGGCACGCTGATCGGCACCTGCACGCTGCGCGACGCCACCCCGGAGCAGGGACGCGCGGAACTCGACATCTATCTCGGCGAGAAGGACCACTGGGGCGGCGGCTACGGCACCGACGCCATGCGCACCCTCTGCCGCTACGGCTTCGACATGATGCGGCTGCACATGATCGCGCTGTGGGTCGTGGTCGACAACGAGGCCGCGATCCACGTCTACAAGAAGCTCGGGTTCCAGGTGGACGGCAGGCACCGGCAGTCGTTCCGCGGCCAGAACGGCGAGTGGCACGACGAGTATCTGATGAGCCTGCTCGAAGGAGAACTCCGCTAGTCGTTCAGTCCTTTCGTGAGCCTGGCGGGCGCCTTCATCCGCCAGGCCTCCTCGATGAGTTCGCGCAGCTGCGTCTTCTCGACCTTCTCCAAGTCGACGAGGATCGCGCCGTAGCCGTCGTAATGCGGCGTGGTGAAGTACGCGGGGTCGCCGGAGGCCAGCAGGGCCTCCTTCTCCGCGTGCTCGCACAGCAGCATCAGCCCGCCCTCGGCCTCGGTGCGCAGCCGGGCGAAGCTCTTGCCCGCGACCTTGAGCGACGGCGTGCGGTACGACGTGGACTCCTCGACCTCAGGCAGCCTGCCCGCCAGTTCCACGACTTCTTCCCAGGTCGTCATGGCGGCCATTGTGCCCTGGGTCACTGACAAAACCACCCCGTAGACGCAATGAAAGGCCCCTTCCTCGCAAATTTCGCAAGGAAGGGACCTTTCATGGCACTCGCGAGGGCTACGGCAGGACGGTGATCCGGTCCGCGGCGGGCGGAGCGATACCCGGGTGCGCGCCGAAGTACGCGATCAGCGCGTCCAGGTCCACTGGACCACCCGACAGGTTGGTCCCCTTCGTGAACTCGGTGAAGCCGTCCCCGCCGGCGGCGAGGAAGTTGTTCACCGAAACGCGGTACGACACCGCCGGGTCGATCGGCGTGCCGTCGAGCGTCAGGTTCGAGACGCGTGCTCCCTGGGCCGCCGACGCCGAGTACGAGTACTTGAGCGACTTCGAGATCTGCAGGATCCGCACGACCCCGTTGGCCTGCCACTGCTGTTCGAGCACGTTCTTCAGGTCCGCCCCGGTGAGCGTGATCGTCTGCATGATGTTCGCGAACGGCTGCACGGCGAACGCCTCGCCGTAGGTCACGACACCGTCGCCTTCGCCGGCGGGTGACGACGCGTAGGTGAAGTCCGTGCGGATGCCGCCCGGGTTCGTCATGGCGATCTGGGCGCCGTTCGACTTCGTGGCTTCGAGCTGGGCGTCCGCGATGACGTCGCCGAGCGGCGATTCGCCGGAGGCGGCGCCCTTGGCGACCAGATCCGCGGTGATGGTGCCGACGGCCTTGTTCGCGATCGGCGCGGCCTTGGTCTTCGCCTCGTCGATCAGCTTCAGCACGTCGGCGTCCGGCGTGACGTCGCGGGTGACGATCTGGTTGTGCGCCTTGGTTTCACCACGGACGACGTCAAGGGTGCGGCGGTCGATCTTCAGGTCGACGACCGACAGCAGACGGCCGAACGACGCGCCCTGGATCACCGGGCGCGGGTTGCCCGCGGGGTCGTCGATCACGCAGTTGTACTGCTGGTGGCTGTGCCCGGTGAAGACGGCGTCCACTGTGGACGTCACCCGTCGCGCGATCTCGGTCGCCGCGCCCGGTTTGACCTTGCATTCGTCCGGACCCGCGGTCTCGGAGTTGTCGCCCTGGTGCAGCAGCACGACCTGTGCCTTGACCCCGACCAGGTCGAGCAGCTTGGCGGTGCGGTCGATGGCTTGGACCTCTTCGCCGAACTTCAGGCCCTTGATCGCCTCCGGGGTGACGACCTGCGGCAGATCCTTCAGCGTCGCGCCGATGACGCCGATCGGGACGCCGCCGGAGAACTCGATGCTGAACGGCAGCAACACCGGGAAGCCGTTCTCGTAGTACACATTGGACCCGAGGAAGGGGAAGTTCGCGCCCTTGAAGGACTCGCGGAACTGGCAACCGTCGGTCGGGTGGCAGCCGCCGTGCTGCATCCGGCGGAGTTCCTCGAGACCCTCGTCGAATTCGTGGTTGCCCACCACGGAAGCTTCGACACCGAGCTGGTTCAGCAGTTCGACGGTCGGCTCGTCGTGGAACAGCGCCGAGATCACCGGCGACGCGCCGATGCTGTCACCTGCCGAAAGGGTGACCGAGTTGCGCGCTTCGCCGCGAAGCTTCTTCAGGTGCGTCGCGAGGTAGGCGGCGCCGCCCGCGTTGACGGTCGTGCCGTCGGGCAGCGTGACACGGCCGCTCGAACCGGACGGCGGTTCGAGGTTGCCGTGCAAATCGTTGAAGGTGATCAGCCGGACGTCGGTGGTCGCCGACGTGGCGGACGCGGGCGCGGCGACGGCGGCCAGCGCGGTCAGCGCGGCGCCGGCGACTACGGCCAGCCGGGTAGAGAGTTTCATGCTTCCTCCGATTCGCACGGCGGAGGAGTCTGCCTTGCGGATTTGACCTTCACCAGGGCAGAAAGCAGGACGATAGGCAAACGTCACACGGCGACAGGCAGATAAAGACGTTCGCGCCGCCGGGTGACGTCATTCGGCATCGGCTCCAGTTCCCCCGTCGCGATGAATCCCAGCCGCAGGTACAGCTGCCGCGCGTGGTCGTTGTCCTCCGCGACGTGCAGCCACACCTCGCGCGCACCGTCTTCCTCGGCGACCGACCGCACTTCACCCATCAGCTTGGTGCCCACCCCCCGGCGACGGGCTTCGGGCGCGACCCACATCGAGTAAAGGATCCAGCCGTCGTCCCGCGCCCGACCGGCGACGAGACCCACCGGACGCCCGTCGTCGAAGGCGGCGAACCAGACGTCCCCGGTCAGTTTCGCGAGCCACTCCTCGTCGGATTGCGCGCGTTCGGCCGCGGCGATCGAACCGTAGTTCTCGGGCGTGTCCGTCAGGGCACGCAGGCGGATCTCACGGAAGAGGTCGAGGTCCGCGGGGATGAGCCGTCGAACGAGCACCATCCGGGCAGAATCCCACGTCCACCGGCGGATCAGGGAACGAATATCGCCGATCGGCCAAGATCGGGGTCGGCCACTCGGCCGATCCGCCACCGGCAGCGGCGGCCCTTCGACCGAAGTGGCCGCACCCGCATGATCCATAACGTCGTGGCCATGACGAACGCACAGGTCACCGCCCTGCAGTACGGCTTGATCGGCTTCTTCGCGCTCTGGGCGACGGTACTGATCCCGCAGCTGATCGTCCTGCACGCGCGGTACGGCCGGGTGCGGCTTCGTCCCGTCCTGACCATGGCCGCCGTGCTGCTCTACATCACCATGACCCTGGCGGTGACCTTCCTGCCGCTTCCCGGGCCCGGAGTCAAACGGCTGAGTCAGACCGTGCAGTTGCATCCGTTCCAGTGGGTCACCGACATCCACACCGAACTGCTCAAGCACGGGCTGCCGATGGCCGACTGGTTCACCACCCAGACCTTCCAGCAGGCCACCATGAACGTGCTGCTGTTCGTCCCGCTCGGCTTCTTCGCCAGGACGCTCTGGAAGCGCGGCCTCATCGGCACGACGCTGATCGGGCTCGCCGCGTCGCTGCTGATCGAGATCACGCAGCTGACCGCGAACTTCGGCACCGCGCCCTACGTGTACCGGATCTTCGACGTCGACGACCTGCTCAACAACACCGGTGGCGCGATGCTCGGCTGGATCGCCGGGGCATTGCTGCTCAGCCTCGTGCGGAAGCCCGTTCCCTCAACGATCGAGCTGCAGCCGCTGCGTGGCGAGCGGGTCGACCTCGCCCAGGTCCGCTAGCCTCGCCTGCCGTCGCTGGGCCGCGCGCCGCGCGGCCCGCCGGTCTTCCGCGATCACCAGCACGGTGGCCACCACGAAGATCAACGCGACCAGGCCGAGGATGAGCGAGAGCTGCAAAACGCCTCCTCGAAGACGACCTTGTGTGCGAGATCACAAACAGTACGCATATCGTGGTGACTTGACCACCCCTTGAGACGAATGCGGGTGTCCCAGGTCACGCCGGGGTCGCCGAGAACCACGTCCGGTCGCCGGTACACCAGCGTTCGAAGGTCAGGTCTGCCCTGGCCAGGGCGGTAGCCGGCGCCTCAGATCCAGAAGCCGTCGGCCGTGAACGCCCCCTGCTCCATACCCGCCGGCGTGCCGGAAACTGGCGGGGTGAGGACCAAGCCGACCAAGGACGAGCTTGCCGCCGCCTACGGCAAGACCATCGACGACGTCATCGCGCCCGATCTGGACGTGCTGTTCTGCGGGATCAACCCGGGCCTCTACTCGGGCGCGCTCGGCCTGCACTTCGCCAGGCCGGGGAACCGGTTCTGGCCCGCCTTGTACCGCGGCGGCTTCACCCCGCGCCTGCTCGACCCCAGTGAGCAGCACGAACTGCTCGGCCTCGGCCTGGGCATCACGAACGTCGTCGCGCGGACGACGGCGCGGGCCGACGAGCTGACCCCGGACGAATTCCGTGAAGGCGGGCGCCTCCTCGCGGCGAGGGTCGCCGAATACCGGCCACGCTGGCTCGCCGTGGTCGGGATCACGGCCTTCCGGACGGCGTTCGGGCTGCCGAAGGCGAAGATCGGCCCGCAGGACGGCGAGATCGGCGGGGCACGGGTCTGGGTCCTTCCCAATCCCAGCGGGCTGAACGCGCATTGGACGCCCGCGGCACTCGGAGACGAATTCGGCCGCCTTCGCACCGAAGTCCACTCTGAGTAGCGAACATGTCAAGTTCCGCCCTTAGCGGGCTCATTTGAGCAAGAGATCCACAACCAGCTGATACGCAGAGTTTGCCGCGACGCGGCGATACATCTATGAGGGGGATATCGCGTCACGTGATCCGACCTACTGACTCGTAATAGTTACGAGGTGTCATCTCTGTCCGGTCCCGCAGGGGGGACCGGTTGACGAGGGTGACCACGCCGGGGGGCGGTGGTCACCGAATGGCTTTCGAGTCTTCTCGTCCGGAGATGGCGGGGCAGGAAAACGGAGGGGTCCGTGATGCGAAGCATCGAGCCGAACCGAACACAGGCCGGCAGGCCTGGCGGACTGTCACCAGGCGGTCGCGGACTCGGCGTGGCCGCCGTCGATCCGATCCCGATCTTCTGCGAGGGCCTGAGCTCGCTGGTCCACCGCACACCGGGCCTGCAGTGGCTCGGGCACGCGACCAGCCATCACGCGGCGCTCCAACTGTGCGAACAGCTCAAACCGGACGTCATCGTGCTGGATTCGGCGCTCGACCCGAACTGCCACCTGTCCCGCCTGCTCAGCGGCGGCGACCCGGCCCTGGTCATCATCACGATGATCAGGGACACCAACCGCACCCAGCAGTACCTCGCCGCGGCGATCGCGGCGGGCGTGCACGCGATCGTGCCGCGGGCGACCGACGGGCGGCACCTGACCGAGGCGATCCGGCGCGCGCACAGCGACCGCCGCTACATCGACCCGACGCTGGCGGCGCTGACCGCGCGGCCGAAACGCCAGCCCGTGCTCCCGAAGCCGGGCGACGCCCCCAAACCGGCGACCGCGCGCGGCCTGATGCCGCTGTCCCGACGCGAGTACCAGGTCCTGCAACTGGTGGCGGAAGGGCTGGAGAACTCCGGGATCGCGAAGATCCTGTTCCTGTCCGTGGAAACCGTGCGGACGCACGTCAAGAGCATCCTGCGCAAGCTTTCGGCCCGCGACCGGACACACGCGGTGACGATCGCGTTCCGCTCCGGCATCCTGGTCACGAACCCGGACGACGCGCACACGCCGGTCGAGCCGCCCGCGACCACTTCGATCGCGCCGTCCTCCCGCTGAGCCCCCCATATTGCTGATTTACACATCACAACAGTGGCCATTCACTTGCCGCCGGTTACCCACAGGTAATATCCTGAAGTTACCGGCGAGTAGGGGACGTGTGCCCGGCCGGGGAGCCGAACACATTGGAGTGACGAAATGGGCCACTACAAGAGCAACGTCCGAGACCTGGAGTTCAACCTCTTCGAGGTACTCGGCGTGCAGGACCGCCTCGGCAAGGGCGTCCTCGCGGAATCCGACGAGGAGACCGCCCGCGGCGTGCTGACCGAGCTGAACAAGCTCGCTTCCGGTCCCCTCGCCGACTCGTACGCCGACGCGGACCGCAACCCGCCGGTGTACGACCCGAAGACCTTCTCGGTGAAGATCCCCGAGTCGTTCAAGAAGAGCTACCAGGCGCTGATGGACGGCGAATGGTGGCGGCTGGGCCTGCCGAACGAGCTGGGCGGCTTCGGCCTGCCCCCGACCGTGCAGTGGGCCGCGGCCGAGCTGATCCTCGGCGCCAACGCGCCGCTGTTCATGTACATGGCGGGCCCGAACTTCGCCGGCATCGTCGACAAGAACGGCACCGACGAGCAGAAGCGCTGGGCGCAGATCATGATCGACCGCGGCTGGGGCGCCACCATGGTGCTCACCGAGCCCGACGCCGGTTCCGACGTCGGCGCCGGCCGCGCCAAGGCCGTCAAGCAGGAGGACGGCTCCTGGCACATCGACGGCGTGAAGCGGTTCATCACCTCGGCCGAGAACGACATGGTCGAGAACATCATGCACCTGGTGCTGGCCCGTCCCGAGGGCCCCGGCATCGAGACCAGGCCCGGCACCAAGGGCCTTTCGCTCTTCCTCGTGCCGAAGTTCCACTTCGACGGCGAGACCGGTGAGCTGGGCGAGCGCAACGGCGCCTTCGTCACCAACGTCGAGCACAAGATGGGCATCAAGGCCTCCACCACCTGCGAGCTGACCTTCGGCCAGCACGGCACGCCCGCCAAGGGCTGGCTGCTCGGCGAGGTGCACGACGGCATCGCGCAGATGTTCCAGGTCATCGAGTACGCCCGCATGATGGTCGGCACGAAGGCCATCGCGACGCTGTCGACCGGCTACCTCAACGCGCTCGAGTACGCCAAGGAGCGCGTCCAGGGCGCCGACCTGCCGAACATGCTGAACAAGGCGGCGCCGCGCGTCACCATCACCCACCACCCGGACGTCCGCCGCTCGCTGATGCTGCAGAAGGCGTACGCCGAGGGCCTGCGCGCGGTGTACCTCTACACCGCGACCTTCCAGGACCAGGTGTGGACCGGCGAGGGCGACGAGGCGTCGCAGAAGATCGCGCACGGCGTCAACGACCTGCTGCTGCCGATCGTCAAGGGCGTCGGTTCCGAGCGCGCGACCGAGCAGCTCGTGCAGTCGCTGCAGACCCTCGGCGGGTCGGGCTTCCTGCAGGACTACCCGATCGAGCAGTACATCCGTGACGCGAAGATCGACTCGCTGTACGAAGGCACCACGGCCATCCAGTCGCTGGACTTCTTCTTCCGCAAGATCGTCCGCGACAAGGGCGCTTCGCTGGCCTACGTCGCCGGGGAGATCACGAAGACCATCGAGTCGGAGATCGGCAACGGGCGGCTCAAGAACGAGCGCGCCCTGCTCAAGCAGGCGCTGGAAGACACCCAGGGCATGCTCGGCTCGCTGATCGGCTACCTGACCTCGTCGCAGGAAGACCCGCAGAACATCAACAAGGTCGGCCAGCACACGGTCCGCCTGCTGATGTCGGTCGGCGACCTGCTCATCGGCTGGCAGCTCATCAAGCACGCCGAGGTCGCCATCGGCAAGCTCGACGCGGGCGCGTCCGCGAAGGACGTCCCGTTCTACGAGGGCAAACTCGCCGTGGCGTCGTTCTTCGCGAAGAACGTGCTGCCGGAGCTGACGTCGCGCCGCGCGATCGTCGAAGCCGCGGACAACAGCCTCATGGAGATCCCCGAAGCCGCGTTCTAAACGGTTTAGTGACGAAGAGCCCTCTCCGGTCCGGAGGGGGCTCTTCGTGGTTTCGAGGCGGTTTTCCGGGGGCATTTCCGTGCTGAGTCCGCCCGCGGGCGGAGACCTCGGCAAAGGAGTCTTCAATGACAGTCACCGGCATCATCACGGCGATCGTGGTCGGTTTGATCCTCGGGGTGCTCGGCAGGTTCTTCGCCCCCGGCAAGCAGTCCATCCCGATCTGGCTGACCATCATCGTCGGTATCGTCGCCGCCTTCATCGGTACGGCGATCGCCCGTGGACTCGGCTACGCGGACACGAAGGGCTTCGACTGGCTCGAACTCATCACCCAGATCGTCATCGCCGGTATCGGGGTGACCCTGGCCGCGAACCTCTACGGACGCCGCGGTGTCACCCGGTAAGGGGTCTTGAGGCGCGATGAGCCCGAATCGGTGTCACCGTGGGCTCATCGATCTCCAGCGAAGGAGGAACCATGTTGGGTGGCCTTTGGGGCATCATCACCACGATCGTGGTCGGGCTGATCCTCGGTGTCATCGGCCGGATGCTGGCGTCCGGCGATCAGAAGATCCCGATGTGGCTGACGATCGTGGTCGGCATCATCGCCGCTTTCATCGGCAACTGGCTGGCCGGTGTGTTCGGTGTCCGTGACACCCCGGGCATCGACTGGATCCGGCACGCCTTCCAGGTCGGCGCGGCCGTCGTCGGCGTCATCGCCGCGGCCGCCATCTACGCGAAGGTCAAGGGCGGCGGTCACCGCGCCGTGACCTGACCGGGGCTACGGTCGGCCCCTGTGACCACTCGACTCGATCTCGGTGGCCAGGGGCTGACCTCCCTGCGCGACCTCCCTCTCCCTGCCTCGCTGGAGTACCTGGACCTGTACGACAACCGGCTGACGTCCGTTCCCGACGAGCTGTGGTCCCTGTCCGGGCTCCGTGTGCTGAATCTGGCCGCCAACCGGCTGACCACCGTCTCGCCCTCGATCGGCGCCCTGCGGAATCTGCACACCCTGGATCTGGGGCACAACGAGCTTTCGACCCTGCCGGACGAACTCGGCGAGCTGTCCGGGCTGACGGAATACCTTTACGTGAGCGACAACCGGCTCACCGAGTTCCCCGCCGCGCTCTGCTCGCTCGGACGGCTGAAATACCTGGGCTGCACGGACAATCGCATCTCCACACTTCCGGAAGACCTCTCCGGGCTGGCCTCGTTGCGCGAATTCCGCTTGTACGGCAACGGGTTGACCGAACTACCGGAATCGATCGGGACGCTTTCCGCGTTACGCGAACTACACCTGCGAAAGAACCTGCTGACTTCCCTACCGTCCTCTCTCGGAGAGCTGAGCGAGCTGCGTCAGCTGGACCTGCGCGAGAACAAGCTCACTTCGCTGCCGTCGTCCATCGCCCGGCTGTCCAAATTGGACAAACTGGACCTGCGCTGGAACAAGGAGTTGCGGGAGCCGTCGTGGCTCGCGGACTTCGAGGCTCGCGGCTGCATGGTGCTGCGGTGAGCCTCAGGTGCAGATGATCGCGGCCCGCGGCGAGTAGGTCGCGTTGCGGGTCTCCCGGCGGACCTCCGTCCCGGTGACGACGTCGACGAGCACGCGGGTGTCCGAGGTGCTGAACCCGGCCGCGCCGGGATCGGGTACGCACCCGGGGCCAGAGCCCATCTGCACGGGCTGGGGGACGTAGGAGTGCCTCTCCCCGCCGACGCTCTGCACCGAAAACCGTTTGGTGCCCCAGATCCGCACGGTCACCGAACCGTTGGCGGGGATCACCTGGATCGCGATCCCGGTCGGGGCGTCGTTGACGATCTGCAGCTCGACCGGCGAGCCGTCGTTGTTGATCGCCTTCACGTCGCGCGCGACCGGATAGCGGTCGAGGTAGTGGTCGTGTTCCAGATGCCCGCCATCGGCCAGCCCCGCCAGGTACGCGGCGTTGTAGAGCGTCGTCGCGAGCTGTGAGACGCCGCCGCCGACCACGACCGGTCCGGTGCCGTCTTCGTTCACCGGAGCGGGGACGTACCCCACGTCCGCCGTCCTCGCTCCGGACCGCGCGCCGAGGCTGAACGTCTCATTCGGCTTCACGATGGCGCCCGAGACCCTGCTCGCCAGCGCCTGCACGTTCGTCATCGCCGGCCCGCTCAGGCCCGACGTGGTGAATTCGCCGATGATCTCGTTGATGCCGAGGACGTTCGCCGCGTCGGTGCTGACGGCCGGGCTGCTGGCGTCGTAGACCGCCTTCAGCTCCCGCTCTTCGCTCTTCGCGAGCACCGAAGTCAGCATCGAGAACGTGTGGTCCCAGTTGATCTTCCGCGCGTCCTTCGACGGCTGCACCGCCGGCCTGTCGCCGACGAAGACGATCTGCGCGTCCGCCCCGTCGGTCTCGGTCTCCTTGAGCTGAGGCTGCGCGGCCGCGCGCAGTTTGCCCTGGTCGATGCGGACTTCGAGGTTGCCGTCGTCGCGTGCGGCGAACTGGAAGGACTCCGCGATCGTGGCGGGTTTCAGTGTCGCGTCCTTGCCCTCGCCGCGGATGACGAGCGGTTTCGCGACCGCGGGGACGACTATCTTGACGAGCGCTGCGTGTACACCGAGCGAAGTCGCCTTCACGGGCGCGACGTCCACCTTCAGCTCGACACCTTCGTCGCCCAGCCAGCGGTCGATGACCGCGGTGACCGCCTCCTTGACGTCGGCGAGCGTCTGCCCGTTCCGCGGCTCGACCGCGGTGGCGACGACGCCGCCGTCGCTGCCCGCGACGGGCTGGAACGTGATGTTCCCTTCGACCGGCGGGCGGTTCAGCTGCGCGGCGGCGAGGTCCGAGACGGCCTTTTCGAGCTTCGGCGCGTCGGTCCAGGTGACGACACCGACCTCGCGGCTGCTGAAGAACGACATCAGCCGCGTGTACGGGCTCAGCGGCTGATGACCGGCGCGCCCGAGCGTCTGCGGCCAGTCCAGGCCGAGACCGGACGACGTCGGGTACAGCACCGTCCGGACGTCGCCGGCCCGCACCCGTACCGGCTCGATCAGCCTGGGCTCCAGCTCACGGCGGAGCTTCGACTCCGCCTCCTTGTGCGTGAGGCCGCCGACGTCGATCCCCGCGACCGTGACGCCGCGCGGGACGTCCCCGGCGCTGACGATCAGATCGACCGCGTACGCGACCACGAACAGGCCCATGAGCACCCCGGTGACCATGAGGGCCTTGCCGAGTCCCCGGCGGAACTTCGACGCGGGCGTGGGCGGCGGATGCACCACCCTGTCACCCTCGAAGAGCTCGTCCACCAGGCCCTGGTCGGAGTCCGGGAGGAGATCGTCGGTGAACAGGCCGGCACCCGGCTCGTCACGGTCTTCGCGCACCGCCCCTCCCGTGGCTCGAGTTACAGGTACAACCCCGTGCCGTGTTCGGTCCGTTCGGTCGCCACGGCGTGGATGTCGCGTTCCCGCATCACCAGGTGTCCCTCACCCTGGATCTCGACCTCGTGCTGGTCGTCCGGGTTGAACAACACCCGGTCGCCGGTCTTGACGTTCCGCACACTGTTGCCCACGCCCAGTACATCACCCCACGCGAGCCGCCGCGCGACCTGCGCGGTGGCGGGGATGACGATGCCGCCGGAACTTCGGCGCTCCCCGTCCTCGGGGGACAGCTTCACGAGCACCCTGTCCTGCAGCATCTGAATCTCGAGTTTCGGCCGATCTGACACGAGTACGACTCTACTTACCCGGATCGCCCGCCATGACCAGGCTCAGCACGCTTTCTCCGCCCTTTTCGAACCGCACCGGGACGCCCCAGTCCTGCCGGGTGATGCGGCACGCGGGGTGCTCGCCTCCGTCGTCACAGCTGGCGGCCTGCGCGACGACCTGAAGGACCCCGCCGGTGACGCCCTCGGCGAAGCGGAGCTTGCGGAACAGGTCCGTGCCCACCCCGGCGCCGTCGGCGAGCAGTTCCGGCGGCGACGCGCTGATCTCCAGCCGCGTCGACGGACCGAACCGGTCGTCGAGCTTCTCACCCGGCGGCGGGGTGAAGACGACGGAGAACTCCAGCTCACCCGGCGCCAGCACGGTCGGCGGACGGCGGACCGCGTGCGCGTCCCCGGCCACCGCCTGCTCACCGAGCGGCACCGGACCGATGCGGCTTCCCGCCGACTCGACGACCAGAAGTTCGCCGTCGTGCACGAGCAGTCCGGACGGCTCCGCGAGACCGGTCGCGAGCGTGGTCACCTGGCGGGTGAGCGGGTCGTAGCGGCGGATGGCGCCGTTGTAGGTGTCGGCGATCGCGATGGTGTCGCCGGGCAGCACGGCGAGGCCGAGCGGATGTTGCAGGAGCGCCTTGTCCGCGGGCCCGTCGACGTGCCCGAAGGAGAACAGGTCGACGCCGACCGCCGTGTGCACGGTGAACGTCTCGCCCTCGGGCTGGATCCAGCGCAGCGCCGACGTCTCCGCGTCTGCGAGCCACAGCTTCCGTCCGTCGGGCGTGAGACCGGACGTCTGCGCGAAGAACGCTTCGTGGACGTCGCCGTCACGCAGGCCTTCGACGGTCGTGCCGGCGAAGCGGCGGATGGTGCCCGAGACGGGCTCGAACACGCTCAGCGTGTGGTTGCCCGCCATGGCGACCACGACACCGCCCGTGGGTCCCCACCAGGCGACGTCCCAGGGGCTGGTCAGGTCGATGTCGAGCGCCTTGCCGGTGTCGACGCCGTCGCGCCACTGACGGCCGGTGCCGGCGACAGTGGAGACCTCACCGGTGATCAGGTCGATACCGCGCAGCCGGTGACCGGCCGTGTCGGCGACGACGGCGTGGTACCCCGCGCGCTCGGCGACCTCGTACGGCAACAGGGTGATCCCGGACGGCTCGGTGAAGCTCGCCAGGTCGAACGGCCCGTCCTGCGCGCCGCGCTCTCCGCTGCCGAAGCGGCGGATGATCGTCTCGCCGTCGGACGCGAACTCGACGACGGAGTGATTGCCGGTGTCGGCGACCAGGATGCGGCCTTCGGCGGTGGTGACGGCCTTGCTCGGGAAACGCAGCTCGGTGCGCTGCTCCTCGGCTGGGACGTACGGGCTGCCGCCGCGGCGCAGCGTGCCCTTGGCCTCGTGGGTGGCGACGAGGTCGGCGATCACCCGGCGCAGCGCCTCGGCGTGCCCTTCACCGGCGGCGACGTGGACGACGTAACCCTCGGGGTCGACGACGACCAGCGTCGGCCACGCCTTGACCGCGTACTGCGACCAGGTGGCCATCTTCGGGTCGTTGAGCACCGGGTGGTGCACTTCGTAGCGCCGCACGGCGGCCTCGATCGCGGCCGCCTCGCCCTCGTGCAGGAACTTGGGCGAATGCACGCCGATGGTCACCAGGACGTCGGCGAACTCGGCCTCCAGCGGGCGCAGCTCGTCCAGCACGTGCAGGCAGTTGACGCAGCCACTGGTCCAGAAGTCCAGCAGGACGACGCGGCCGCGCAGCCCGGCGAGCGTGATCCGCTCACCGCCGGTGTTGAGCCACCCGTCGCCGTCGAGCTCGGGCGCCCGGACGCGGGACTGCGTTCGTGGGGAAGTCACGACATGAGTGAACTACACGCGCGGCCGTGCTGTTCCGACGTCCAGGCGTTGAGAGGGCGAGCTCACCCCGAGGGAGGAGGCCCATGTGGGTGACGAGGGAGTGGTGTTAAAAGAGAAGGCGCCTTCGCGTTGGGCAACTTAGGCTCGAACACATGTCCACTGTTGAGCACGCCTTCACCATCGAGGAGGCACACGACCTCCAGGCGAGCTTGGCCGAACCCGTGCGTCCCGGGTTGAGCGAGGCCGAGCTCGACGACGTCGAAGCCCGCTTCGGCTTCCGGTTCGCCGCCGACCACCGCACCTTCCTCTCCGCCGGGGTGCCGATCGGCGACCGCTGGCCCGACTGGCGCTGCGGCAACCCCGACCAGCTGCGGAAACGCCTGGACTGGCCGGTCGACGGGGTGCTGTACGACGTCGAACACAACGGCTTCTGGCTACCGGACTGGGGCATGCGCCCGATCGACCTCGCCGACGCGCTTTCGCGGGCCCGCTCGCATCTGGCGCTCGCCCCGCAGCTGGTCCCCGTCTGCGGGCACCGGTATCTGCCGGGAATCGCCGGGAGCACGGGATATCCGGTGCTGTCGGTGTATCAGACCGACATCGTCTACTACGGCTACGACCTGCGGGGATACCTGCGGCACGATTTCTGTGGCGAGCCCTTGGGCCCGCCGCCGTCCGGCGGGCCGCGTCAGGTCGAGTTCTGGTCGCGGTTCGTGGAGTGAACGGACTCGGCGGCGGCCTTCAGCCGGGCCAGCGTCGCGGCGATGTTCGCCCGGTTGGCGTCGTCCCGCTTCCAGACCCCGGTGAACAGCGACGTCGGCCCGCGCAGCCAGCCCGGCCGCCGGTCCCACGTGCTTTCGACGGCCACGCAGCCGTCGCCCGAGGCCTCGATGTCGTACTGCCAGCGCGCGACGGGAAGACCGGCGACGGTGGTCACCTCGAACGCGAACCGCTTGCCCTCGTCGGCGTCGGTGATCGTCGAGAGAGTGCTCCAGCGGCGGAACCCCTGGCGGTTGCGGCCGCGGAACTTGGCGCCGACGGCGGGCTCCTTCGCCGCACCGACCCAGCGGTGCCCTTCGTACTCCTCGGCCATGTCCGCGAGGGCGCCCGGGTCGCTGACCAGGGCGTACACCTTCTCGGGCGGGGCGGCGATCGCGATCTTGCCGGTGGCGCTGGGCTGCGTCATCACATACCTCCGTACTGAGGGTATGTGAAATACCCTCAGTTGTCGCGGCGGAGCATCCGGCTTATGCCGGCCGCCACCGTCGTCGCCAGCACCCAGCCCGAGGCGGTGAACCCGGCCGCGACCCAGTTGTCCATGCCGTGCATGTACCAGCGCGACTTGTTGCCGAAGTCGACGATCGGGACCAGGAGGTCGATCGTGTACAGCACCGGGTTCCACTGCAGCCCGGTGTCGTCCTGGTTGACCAGGCACCGCGGCCCGCTCACCGTGAGCTTGGGGTTCGTGATGCAGTCGTCGACGCCGAGCCCGAACCACAGACTCCCCAGCACGAGCAGCGTCAGCAGCCAGCCGAGCGCGCGCACCGGACGGAAGCCGTAGCCGACCATCGACCGCTGCAACCAGCTCCACACGTGCACGCCGGGTCCGAAGAACTTGAAGCCCTTCGCGAGTGCCTCGTACCGGAACTGCTGTTTCTTCAGCAGCACCGTGGACGCGTGCTCTTCATTACCGGACGCGCGCAGCGTCGCCGCCAACTGGTCGTAGGGCCCCGGGCGGTAACCGTCCATCGCCTTGCGCAGCAAGGCGATCCGATGGTCGATCGCCCGGTCGTCGTCGAGCGCGATGTCCTCTTGCAGTGCGTCGTAACGGAAATCCTCCAGCTCGATCCCGCTCGCCGACGCCCAGAACGCCTCGTTGTCGCCCAGCGTCCCGCAATGCGCGCGCCGCAGCACGATCCGGCCGTCCGGCGGAGCGCCGGGCGTGAGCAGGAATTCGTCGGCCGAGACATCACTGCCGTCGAGCGCGATCCCGTGCTGTGGCAGGGAACCCAGTCGCGCGCCGCGGAAGTCGACGCGCCGCGCGACCTGTGCGCCGTCGAGGTTGACCCCGCCCTGCGCGACGAACGGGCGTTCCTTGTTCTCGGTGAGGATCAGGTCCCGGCCGATCCGCGCGGTGCGGACGTCCAGCGAGTAACTGGTGCGCGTGCGCGCGCCTGGCTCGGTCAGGCTCGTGCCGAAGAGGTTCACGCTGCCGCCGATCTCGGCGCCCTGCAGCCGCAG
This sequence comes from Amycolatopsis coloradensis, assembly GCF_037997115.1. Lineage (NCBI taxonomy): Bacteria > Bacillati > Actinomycetota > Actinomycetes > Pseudonocardiales > Pseudonocardiaceae > Amycolatopsis > Amycolatopsis coloradensis. The sequence goes on along the minus strand of NZ_CP150484.1, from coordinate 1,596,458 downwards.
GGTGCCCTGAACGGTCGCGTCGGTGAGCTGGAAGTTGCCCGCGACCTTCGCGCGTCGCGCGGAAAAGACGTCGCGGCGCGGGTGGAGGAACATCGAGTTCCACGCCAGCACGTTGCCGCCGACGGTGATGTCGGCCATGCGCAACTGCCCGGACGGCACCCGCAGGCTCGTCGCCTCCAGATCGCCGCCGATGGTGGTCCCGTCGAGGTGGATCGCGCGGTCGTAGTAGGGAATGGTCTGCCCGCGGACGACCTGGACCTCGGCGCCGGCCAGCCGCAGCGACCCGCCGATCCGGGCGTTGACCATCCGCAGCGTCCCGGTCGCCTGCATCCCGTCGCTCAGCTCGAGGTTCCCCTTGACCGTCGAGCGATCCGCGACCAGCGCCGGCCGCGGATCGATGTACGGATCGTTCGACTTCCACGCGTCGACGACGATCGGCCCGGCCTGGTTCACCGAAAGCCTTGCCTCGCGCAAAATGATGTCACTGTCCACAGTGGCGCTCGGCAGGAACATGATCCCACTGGCGGAGAAGCGTTTCCGCTGGGCGGCGGGCCCGTAGTTGTCCACCTCGCACAACAGGCTGCCGCCGATGTGGATCCCGTTCCCGTTGAGCGCGAACCCGTCCCGGTTGTTCAGCGTCGCGCCGGAGAAGTTGACGTTACCGCCGGCGCGCATCCCCGGGATGCGGACTTCTCCGTTGGCCACCAACCGATACGCCAGCAACGCGCCGACGATGTTGACCCGGTCGGCCTGGATCGCCTTGCCGCGCGGATGCGTGATCACCGTGCGGGTCAGCACGACGGAGCCCTCGATGACCGCGTCGGTCAGGTTGACCGCCGCGTTCGGCATCCCGCGCTCGCGATCGTCGCCGCGCTGGACCGTGGTCTCCTCGATCTCGTGCTCGGCGTCGACGTGCACGACACTGCGGATGAGGCGGACGTCGTTGCGGGTGCGGAGGTTGCGCGCCTTGAGCCCGGGCAGCCAGCATTTGCGGAACACGAGCCCGAGCAGATGCGCCTCGCGGACGTCCGGCGGATGCTCGAACCGGCACCGCTCGAACCGGAACAGATACTTGATGTCGGCCGCGCGCAGATCGAGCGTGCCGGTGATGTACGCGTCTTCGACCTGCACGATCGGCGCGTTGGTCGCCTGGCGACGCCAGCGGAGCAGCCCCGTCGAGCCCGGCTTCATCAGCTCGGACGCCGGAACCTCGTACCGCTTGTCGGGGTTCGGATCGAACGGGTCGAGCGGCGGCAGCGACGTGTCGCCGTTCTGGTCGCCTTCCCCCGGATCGCGCGGCCCGTTGTTGCGCCGAAAACCCGGCATCGTTTCGTTCCCTCCCCCGTCGTTCCTCGGGCACCAGCGAAGCCGATCACGCATGGGATTCGCAAGTGGCCCAGGGCAGTAGACCGGAAGCTGCCACGTGCCTGCGACGGCAGAACGGCCGCCTCGGGTGCTGGAACAGGTCGTTTGCGTCCGCCGCAGTGATCTTGACCGGATTCGCCGCCGGGGCGGCGGTTCGCTGCTACGGTCACTCACCGGAGTCAGTGGTCGCTATGCGCAGGTCGTACCCACGGCTGCGATCGAGAACCTCAATGCGTCCCGCTCAGGAAACCGTCGTTCAAGACAAATCACGCCGACCATCCCATCTTTCGATGGTGATCTTCTCCGAAGGTGCTGATCAACGGTTTACCTGCTGCTATCGTCACCGCTTGGAGTCATCGAGGAACTACGGGTAGGTCGCGGCCCCATCGCGACCCGTGCGGGGAGGCACGTCATGACAGGACCGGGACGCGGCCCTCAAGGGGTCTACGACCAGATCAACGGACCAGGGCCGCAAGCACCGCCGCAGGGCTCAGGTTTGATTCAGGGCGCCGCGGCGGCGCCTCCGCCGCCGAACTACGGCGAGCTGGGCAGCGGTCAGGCGAAGGCCGACTTCGCGGCCGCCTCGGCGAACGGTGGCTGGGAGTTCGATCCTGCCGCCATGGACGTCGTGATCAAGTCCCTCGAAGACTGCCTCGAGAACAACTTCACCCGAGCGAAGACCGAAGCCAGCTGGCTGACGCAGATCAAACCGCCCGGCGACGAGGTAGGCAGTCAGGGCTATACCCAAGCGGCGGTCAACTCGGGAGCGGCCTACCAAACGTTCCTTGAGGGCGCTCGCCAGTACACCATTTCGTATCTCGAAACCTTGCGAAAAATCCGGACTGCTTACCAAGAGCAAGACCAGGCGGCGATCGACGCCCTCCGCCAGATTGGAAAGGTCAGCTGATGCGACCCACCACCACACTCATGGCCATCTCCGCACTCGCATCGGTGGCGCTTCTTGGTGGCTGCAGCGATCAGAAGACCGGCACTCCCACGCCAACGAGTGCACCCTCGTCCGCAGCGCTTCCGTCCAACGGAGCTCCGGCGGTGAAGAACCCCATCGCCGATACTGCGAAGGCGGAGTCAGACCCGTGTAGCACGATCCCCACCACGGAGATCGAGTCCATCGGCGGCAAGATCAAGCGTTTCGGGACCGAACAACTGTCCATGGGCAACGCATGCGCGTGGGTCTTCCAGGAATCGCCGAACACCCTCAGCGGCGGGCTCACCACCGGCAACAAAGACGGTCTGAGTTCGCTGTACGCACAGAACGCGGCTGGTGGGCTGACCACGTTCAAACCGGTCGCCCCGGTCGACGGCTACCCGGCCGTCATCTACGCCAACGGAGGCGAAGGCAAGGGGACCTGCACTCTCGCCGTCGGTGTTCGAGACGACCTCGCCTACACCGTCATCCCGCTTTTGTCTTCAAGCCACCCCTTCTATTCAGATCCGTGCGGCTTGGCCACCAAGGTGGCCGCCGCGGCGATCAAGAACCTCAAAGGGGCGTAGGCGATGACCTATAGCGGCTGGGAGATCTTCACCAAGCTCAACGCCAACCCCGCAACGACAGAAACCCTCGACCGAGCTCAGGTCGCTTCGCACAAACTGTTGGTGATCCACGAGGACATCAGCAAGGCGATGGAGAACAGCCAGAGCGCGCTCAGCACCTTCTGGAAGGGCAAGGCAGCCGACTCCGGAACAGCAGGCCTCGCCCCGCTCATCGCGACCTCCAAGATCGCGGGCGAGAACATGGACCGAGCTCGTCAGTCGATGTTCGACCAGAACGCCTCTTTCCATTACACGCGCGGCAACGTCCGTCCGGTCGAGAAGGAGCGCGCGGGGGACAGCGGGCCCGAGGACGTCCTGTCCATCGGCGCGAGTGACGACGAGATCGCGGCGGCGAAGTTCGACGCGGACACCAAGCACAACGTCGAGGTTTACGAGCCGTACTACCAGAGCACCCAGCCGCGGCAGCAGTCGCTCGCGCCGGTCTATCCGGCCGCGCATGATCCGAACGTTTCCTCGGGGCCGATCACGCCGGATCCGATCGATCCCGGTCAGACCAAGGTCAGCGGGTTCAGCGGCGGACCCGGCGACTCCGGGCGGCACGGTGGTCCCGGTGGGTACACCGGCGGGCCGAGTTCCTACAGCGCTCCTCCGGGTGCCGAGGGTTACCAGGCGCCGAGGCCGCCTCAGGTCCCACCGGCGCCGAGGGTTCCGCAGATGCCGCGGCCGCTGCCTTCGCCGCAGCCGAACGATCGGACCAAGTTGTCCAGGACGGATGACCGGGTGCAGGGGCGCCCTGGCAACTTCCCGCCGCCCAACTTCGGACCGGGTGGGCCAGGCACCGGCGGACCTGGTGGCGGCAGCGGATTCGGGCCGGGATCGGGCGGGTTCAGCGGCGGCTTCGGGCCCGGTGGCGGGTTCGGGCCGGGTGGCTCGACGGGCGGGCCGGGGAGCATGGGGCCTGGTCGCGGCGTCGGCGCCGGTATGCCCGGTGAAGGCGCGATGCGCGGTACACCGGCGGGAGGACCCGCGGCCGCGGGACGCCCCGGAGCGCCTGGCATGGGCGGCGGCGGGATGGGCGCCGGTGCCGGCAAGGGCAAGGGCGGCGAGGACGAAGAGCACCAGCGCAAGATCACGCTGCAGGAAGAGGACGGCGACTCGCTCTTCGGCGGCTACGACGGGGACAAGCCGGTTCCTCCGGTGATCGGCGCGTAATCGTGCTGCGGAAACCCGTCGAGCTGACGCTTCAGACCTACGAAACCCTGCTGGACCAACACAATCTCGGCGACATCCATCCGACGCTCGTCCGCGGCGCGCAGTGGTACCTGCCCGAGGAACGTCGCGAGCTCGCGGCCACCGCGCAGTCCGAATTGGACAGACAGGGTCTGCTCACCCGTGGCCGGATCGACGACGAATTCCTCGACACGCTGCGATTTCTGCAGCGGCCCGCGGTGGAGTACTACTCGTGGGTGAAGTCCGAAGGGCGTGAGCGGACCGTGCGCGCCGCGGGGAGTGGCCGGGAAGCGGTCACGGTGGTCTTGGTCGACAAAGTCGTCTACCTGACGCCGACGCGGCCGGACACACTGGCGCAGGATTTCACCGGCCTGCTCCCCGAGGCTCCCGCCGCGCGCACGCCGTCTTTGAACTGTTCGGAAGACGATCTGCAGGTCCTGATGAAGGGCGAAATGCTGACCGGCACCGGCCCGAGCATCCGTGACGCGAAGAAGATCCTCCAGTGGATCCGGTCGCCGCACACCTTCTTCGGCAGGCTTTACGTCGCCATCCGTGACGGTGGCGGCAACCGGAAACGCGTCGAAAGACCACCGGGCTGGATGGACACCGAACAGGGCCGCGTCGTGTTCGGCCCGGACGCCAAGGGCTGGGTGAGCCTCATGGGCGCCGGGCCGCACGAAATCGTCGCGAAGGTCGTCCAGCTGGAGTCGCAGCTGCGGGGACGCTAGCCCTGGTGGTTCGGGTTCAGGACCCGCGAGAGGAACGTCTTCGTGCGTTCCTCCTGCGGGTCCCCGATCACCTGGTCCGGCGAACCCTGCTCGACGACCACACCGCCGTCCATGAACAGCACGATGTCGGCCACCTCGCGGGCGAACTGCATCTCGTGCGTGACGACGAGCATCGTCATGCCCTCCTGCGCGAGCTGCCGCATGACCGCGAGGACGTCACCGACCAGTTCGGGGTCGAGCGCGGACGTCGGTTCGTCGAACAGCATGACGTCCGGGTTCATCGACAGCGCCCTGGCGATCGCGACGCGCTGCTGCTGCCCGCCGGAAAGCTGCGTCGGCAGCGAAGACTCCTTCTCCGCCAGCCCGACCTTCGCGAGGTTTTCCCGTGCGATGCGCTCCGCCTCGTCTTTGCCGCGCTTCAGCACCTTGCGCTGCGCGACGGTGAGGTTTTCGAGCACGCTCAGGTGCGAGAAGAGGTTGAACGACTGGAAGACCATGCCGATCTTCGTGCGGGCGCCGTCGATGTCGACGTCCGGATCGGTGATCTCACTGCCGTTGACCACGATCTTGCCCTGCTGCGGTTCCTCGAGGAGGTTGACGCAGCGCAGCAGCGTCGACTTGCCCGAGCCCGACGGGCCGATGATGCAGACGACCTGGCCGCGCTCGACGTGCAGGTCGATGCCCTTGAGCACTTCGAGTTCGCCGAACGCCTTGTGCAGTCCCGAAACCTCGACGATCGTCTGGGTGCTCATACCGTTCCTCCGCCGGGCACTCCGGCTCCGTATTTCTTCTCTAGCCGCTGCTGCAGGATCGACAGCGGAATGGTGATGACCAGGTAGCACAGACCGGCGACGACGATCGGGGTCAGGCCCTTGGCCTCCAGCAGCGCCTGACGGCTGAACTGCGCGAGTTCCTGCTGCGCCGGGGTGGTGCCGAGCAGGAACGCCAGCGACGAGTCCTTCGTCAGCATGATCAGCTCGTTGGCCAGCGGCGGCAGGATGATCCGGAACGCCTGCGGGATCACGACGGTGATCATCGTGCGGGCCGGCGACATGCCGAGCGAACGCGCGGCCTCGACCTGCCCGCGCGGCACCGCCTGGATCCCGGCGCGGATGGTTTCCGCCATGTAGGCGGACGACACGATGCCCAGCGCCAGCATGATCGCGACGTTGCGCGGCAGGGTCGTGTCGAACGCCGTCGGCACGCCGATGCCGACCGCGAGGAAGATCAGCAGTGCGGGCAGACCGCGGAAGAACTCGATGTACCCGCGCGCGAACCAGCGGTACGGGCCGACCGAGGAAAGTCTCATCAGGGCGAGCAGCAGGCCCATCCCGAGGCCGAGCGCGAAACCCAGCGCGGTGAAGACGATGGTGTTCTTCAGTGCGACGGTGATGACGTCCGGGAACTGCTTGGCGGCGACTTCGAGATCGAAGAACGCCTTGCCGATCCGGCTCCAGTCGGCCAGCAGCGCGAGCACGATGACGATCACCAGCAGCAGGACGTACTGCCCGGTCCGGAAGGCCGAACGTCGCTGGCGGCGGCTCAGAGCCATTTCTCTCCTCAAACAGGTGGCGACAAGCCTGTGGCCGGTGCGCTGGCACCGGCCACAGGGCGGCTTCAAACTAGTGCTAGGCGGCACCGCCCGGCTGCCAGGTCGGCGCCTTGCCGAACCACTTCTGGTAGATCTGCGCGTAAGAGCCGTCCGCCGCGGCGGCCTTGAGCACCTCGTTGATCTGGCCGAGGAGGGCGCTGTTGCCCTTCTTCACGCCGATGCCGTAGAACTCGTTCGTCTTGAACTCGGTGACGACCGTCGTGTCCGGGTTCGTCTTCGCGAAGTCGTAGAGCACGCCGTTGTCGTTGACGCCCGCGTCGACCGTGCCGTTCTTGACGGCCTGCTCCAGCAGCGCGAGGTCGTCGAAGGTGACGATCTCGGCGCCGGTGGCCTTCTCCTTGGCGTAGTCGGCGCCGGTGGTGGCCGACTGGACACCGATCTTCTTGCCCGCGACGTTGGACAGGTCCTTGATCGGCGAACCGGTCTTGACCAGCAGCGCCTGGGTCGCCTCGAAGTACGGGTCGGAGAAGTCGAACTTCTCCTTGCGCTTGTCGGTGATCGTCATGCCCGCGGCGGCGAGGTCGCACTGTCCGGTGTTCATCGCTTCGCCGGACTCGATGGTCTCGAAGGCGATGTCGACGATGCTCTGCTCGACACCCAGCTTCTTGCCGACCAGGTCGACCAGGTCGACGTCGAAACCGACGATCTTGTCACCCTGCTTGACCTGGAAGGGCTGGTAGGGCAGGTGCGTGCAGGTGGTGATCTTGCCGGACGCGACGAGCTGGACGCCGCCGGCCGCGGTTCCGCCTTCCTCGCCGCACGCGGACAGCGCACCCGCGGCCAGGGCGAGCGCCGGGATCAGGGCGAGCGCTTTGAATCGAGCCACGTCGTCACTCCTCGTAGTTCCCATGTGTCGAGAGCACGCATATTGCCACTCATCCGGCGGCAAGCACAGCACCGAGACGTTACAGCGCTGTTTCTAGCGAAGATCATCCCGACGACGGGATCGAGCCGACCTCGGTCCCGGTGGGTCCCGACAGGGGTTCGACTGGCCCAGCACGTGAAACACGGTGGGGCGCCGAAGCGCCCCACCGCCGCCTTATTACTTGGGCCAATAATCGAACACGTAGCCGTTGTAGCAGATACCCGCACAACTGGGGTCGACAGGGAAGTACTGGAGCGGCCCGACGTTGTAATACCGGGCGAATTCGCTCCGCTCACGGACACAGCTATCGTAGTTGTGACCGCACCAACGACTCTTGACATCCGCTACGCCGACACTGGCCGACGGCGCCGCGGCACCGTCCTGAGCTGCCATCGCGACACCCGGAACAGCCAACGCCGCCACTGCGGCACCGGCCACGATGAACGCCTTCACAAGATTCTTCACAATTCCCCTTGAAAATTGCATGTAAGATTCAGAGCCTGCTTATCCAGCAGGTAATGCGCGAATTATCGAGTTCTACACATGGCGAAACGCGAAACAGAATCCAACCTTCCCCAGTCAGGTTTGAATACGCCCGGCGAGGCTAGCATCAGGCTGATCATTCCACCAAGCCAACCCAGGTAGCTCGCGCCGGACGGGGTCCATGGGTCACGATGACCTCCATGAACAACAACTCGGCGCCCCGGCTCCCACCTGCGGGCCGCCGCCCCCGGACGACGACGTCGGCTCGGCGCGCGGCGAAACCCGGGGCGCAGTTCGACGGCTATCTCTCGCCGTCCCGGCCGCACGCGGGCGCGTACGACGAGATGTTCACCGCCGACGGCACGGTCCGTCAGCCGTACCGCGCGCTGTACGAATCGATCTCCGCGCTGACGTCGGCGGACCTCTCGTCCCGGTCGGCGGCGATCGACCGGGCCATGGTGGACCAGGGCATCACGTTCTCGCTGTCCGGCCAGGAACGCCCGTTCCCGCTCGACCTGGTGCCGCGCGTGATCACCACCGCCGAATGGAACAAACTCGAACGCGGTGTGGCGCAACGGGTCCGTGCGCTGGAGGCCTTCCTCGCCGATGTGTACGGCGACCGGCAGATCCTGCGTGACGGCGTGCTCCCGCGACGGCTGATCACCTCGTGCGAGCACTTCCAGCGCGAGGCGTTCGGGATCAACCCGCCCAACGGCGTCCGCATCCATGTGTCCGGTGTGGACCTGGTGCGCGACGAGGAGGGCACCTTCCGGGTGCTGGAGGACAACCTCCGCAACCCGTCCGGCGTGTCGTACGTGATGGAGAACCGCCGCACGATGGCGCGCGTGTTCCCGGACCTGTTCGCCCAGCACCGGGTGCGCCCGGTCGGCGATTACGCTTCGCATCTGTTGCGTGCGCTCCGGGCGGCGGCCGCGGCGAACGTCGCCGACCCGATGGTCGTCGTGCTCACCCCCGGTGTGCACAACTCAGCGTATTTCGAGCATTCGCTGCTGGCCCGGCTGATGGGGGTCGAGCTGGTCGAAGGCCGCGACATGTTCTGCCGGGACAACGTCGTGTACCTGCGCACCACCGAGGGTGAGCGGCAGGTCGACGTCATCTACCGGCGGATCGACGACGAGTTCCTCGATCCGGTGCACTACCGGCCGGATTCCGTGCTCGGCGTGGCCGGGATCCTGAACGCGGCGCGCGCGGGCAACGTGGTGATCGCGAACGCGGTCGGCAACGGCGTCGGCGACGACAAGCTCGTCTACACCTACGTGCCCGAGATGGTGAAGTACTACCTCAACGAGAAGCCGCTGCTGCCCAACGTGGACACCTTCCGGTGCTGGCTGCCGGACGAATTCGACCACGTCATGCAGCATATGGACGAGCTGGTGATCAAGCCGGTCGAAGGCTCGGGCGGGTACGGCATCGTGTTCGGCCCGGAGGCGACACAGGCCGAGCTGACCGCGCTGAAGCGCAAGGTCCGCGCGAACAAACGCGGCTGGATCGCCCAGCCGGTGGTCCAGCTGTCCACCGTTCCGTCCAAAGTGGACGACAGGCTGGCGCCGCGGCACGTCGATCTCCGGCCGTTCGCGGTCAACGACGGCAAGGAGATCTTCGTCCTGCCTGGCGGGCTGACCCGAGTCGCGCTCCCGGAGGGCAGCTTGGTCGTGAACTCGTCGCAGGGCGGCGGATCCAAGGACACCTGGGTGCTGGCGCCGCGATCTTCGACGGCGGAGCGGGAACTGGAACGGCCCGCGCTCGGCGCACTGTCCCAAGTGGACGGCCTGGTCGCCGAACAGGGTCCGGAGCTGACCACCACCCAGCAACAGCAGCAGCAACAGGCATAAGGGAGGTTGATGTGCTCGCCCGCAACGCGGAATCGCTGTACTGGATCGGCCGGTACGTCGAACGCGCCGATGACACCTCCCGGATCCTCAACGTCTCCGTGCATCAGCTGCTCGAAGACGCGAGCGTCGACCCGGACCACGCGAGCCGCCAGCTGCTCGCCGTCCTCGGCATCTCGCCCGAGGGCATGGACACCCTGGACGTGTGGAAGCTGACCGAACTGGTCGCCTACGCCAAGGACAATCCGGCGTCGATCGTCGGCTCGATCAACTCCGCCCGCGAGAACACGCGCGGCGCCCGCGAGGTCGTCTCGACCGAGCTGTGGGAATGCCTGAACGCGACGTGGAACGCGGTGCCGGACCGGCAGCGGTACGCGCGCCGCGCCGGGCCGCACGCGTTCCTCTCCTTCGTGGAGGAACGCGCGGCGATGTTCGCCGGACTCGCCGATTCGACGATGAGCCGCGACGACGGCTGGCTGTTCATGGTGCTCGGCCGCTCGGTCGAACGCGCGGACATGGTGGTGCGGCTGCTGCTTTCGCGGGTGCAGGACAGCGCGTCGTCACCCGGCTGGATCACCGTGCTCCGTTCGGCGGGCGCGCAGGACACGTACCTGCGGACCTATCGCGGCGCGCTCGACGCCGCCCGGGTCGTGCAATTCCTGTTGCGGGACACGCTCTTCCCGCGTTCGGTCTTCCACGCGTTGCGCCAAGCCGAGGAATGCCTGGAGCGGCTCGACCCCGGCGTCAACTCGCGGGCCAACGAGAAGTCCGAGGCGCTGCGGCAGCTCGGCCGCGCGCGCAGCGAGCTGGAGTTCCTGCGGCCGTCGGATCTGCTGGAGGATCTGCCGAAACGGCTCGGTGCCCTGCAGACCTCGATCAAGGACATCGGCGACGCGGTTTCGGTGCAGTACTTCCATTCGTCGCCTTGGGTGGCCTGGAGCGGTGCGGAGGTTTCGCTGTGACCTGGCAGCTTCGGGTGGCCCACCGGACCGGGTACCGGTACGCGACGCCGGCCACGCAGTCGTACAACGAGGCGCGGCTGACCCCGCGCTCCGACCGGCGGCAGACCACGGTCGTGAACCGGGTCGAGACGACGCCGGCGACCCGCGCCTACCGGTACACGGACTACTGGGGCACCGTCGTGACCTCGTTCGACCTTCACGCGCCGCACACCGAGTTCACCGTGCTCGCGACGTCGGTGGTCGAGACGGCCGACGAAGGCGAGCCGGTTCGCTCGGCGACGTGGAAGGACCTTCGGAGCGACACCGTCGTCGACCACCGCACCGAGTACCTGACGCCGACGCCGTACACGCCGCGCGATCCGGAGCTGTCGAAGGTCGCGCGCGAACTGCGCAAGGGGCTCGACCCGGCGGAGGCCGTGCTCGCGGTGTGCGAATGGGTAAACCAGCAGCTCAAGTACCAGCCGGGGACGACCGGCGTGCACAGCACGGCGACCGACGCGTGGCGTGCGCGCGAAGGGGTCTGCCAGGACTTCGCGCATGTCACGCTGGTGATGCTGCGCGCGATCGGCGTCCCGGCGCGGTACGTCTCCGGCTACCTGCACACGAAACCGGAGGCGAAGCTCGGCGAGACGGTCGAAGGCGAAAGCCACGCCTGGGTCGACGTCTGGACCGGCGGCTGGTGGGCCTACGACCCGACGAACGCGATCCCGGTCGGGCCGCGGCATGTCTGGGTCGCGTACGGCCGCGACTACGCCGACGTGCCGCCGCTCAAGGGCATCTTCACCGGCGGCGGACAGTCCACTTTGGACGTCTCGGTGCAGCTGACCCGGCTGACCTAAGCCCTGCGCCGCAGCAGCAGCCAGAGCAGATACGCGCCGCCGAGAGCCGCCGCGACGACGCCCGCGGGTAACAGCGAAGACTCCAGCAGACGCTGGCCGAGGTAGTCCGCCGCGACGACCAGCGTCGCCCCGACGAACGCCGACGCGAGCAGGTTGGGTCCCGGCAGGCGCGTCATCCGGCGCGCCAGCTGGGGCGCCGCGAGCGCGATGAACGGGAGCGGCCCGGTCGCCGCGGTGGCGGCGGCGACCAGCGCGACCGCGACCAGCACCAAGGTCAGCCGCACCCGATGGACGTCGACGCCGATACCGGTGGCGGTGTCGTCGCCCATCTCCAGCATGCGCAGCGCGCGGCCGTTGACGAATACGACCGGGGCGAGCACCGCCACCGCGACGGCCAGCGGCACGAAGAAGCTCCAGTCGCGGCCGGAAAGGTCGCCGACCAGCCAGCCGACGGCCTGCGATGCGGCTTCGAGGTTCGCCTTCACCAGCAGATACGAGTTCACGCCGACCAGCACCGCGCTGATCGCGATCCCGAGCAGCACCAGCCGCGAACTCAGCAGGCCGTGCGGTGCGCACAACGTCATCACGACCAGCGCGGTCAGCAGGCCGCCTGCCAGGGCCCCGAGCGAGACGAGGCCAGGGCCGGAGCCGATGAGCAGCAGGGTCACGATGCCGCCGGTCGCCGAACCGGTGGTGAAGCCGATGATGTCCGGGCTGCCGAGTGGATTCCGGGTGATCGTCTGGAAGACCGCCCCGGCCAGCGCCAGCGCGGCTCCGACGAGGATCGCGACCAGCACGCGCGGAAGCCGTCCCATGACCACCAGATACTGCGCCTTCGTCCCTTGACCGGCCAGGGTGGCGAGCACTTCGCCGGGGCTCATCTCGTAGTCGCCCGTGCCGACCGAAAGCACGACGAGCGTCAGCGTCACCAGGGCCAGCGCGGCGACGACGAGGACCGATCGTCTGTCCAAACCGGACTCGCGACGGACGAGCGCGGTCATCGGCGCACCGCCTTCAGGCGCCGGGCCACGATCACGAACGCGATCCCGCCGACGACGTCGGTCATCACGCCGACCTGGATCTCGCCCGGTGAGCCGAGCAGGCGGCCGAGGACGTCGCAGCCGAGCAGCAGCACCGGCCCGAGCAACGCCGAAATCAGCATCACCCAGCGCTCGTCCTGGCCGATCAGCGTCCGGACGACGTGCGGGATCATCAGGCCGACGAAGGCGATCGGCCCGCAGGCCGCGGTCGCCGACGCCGAAAGCAGGCCGACGGCGACCATCCCGGCGACGCGGACGAGGGCCGGATTCGCGCCGAGACCGCAGGCCGTGTCCTCACCCAGCGCCAGCGCGTTCAGCGCGCGGGCCAGCACGATCGCGATCACGACCCCCGCGACGAAGAACGGCAGCAAGACCGACAGCTGATCCAGGCTCCGGTTCACCAGCGAGCCGACCAGCCAGAACCGCATGGCCTGCAGGTTGTGCGTGTTGACCATCTGCATGCCCTGGTTGATCCCGACGAACACCGCCTGGATGGCGACACCGGCCAGCACCAGCCTCAGCGGGCTGGTCGCACCACGTGTCCCGCCGATCACCGAGACCAGCGCGGTGCCCGCGAGCGCCCCGGCGAAGGCGAACCAGACGTACTCGCCCGGCGAAGTCACCGAGAACAGCGTCGAGCCGAGCACGATCGCGACCGCGGCGCCGTGGTTGATGCCGAGCAGACCGGGTTCCGCGACCGGGTTGCGGGTGATCGCCTGCATGAGCGAGCCCGCCAGCGCGAGCGCCATCCCGACCAGGACGCCGAGCACCGTGCGGGGCAGGCGATCGTCGCGGACGACGACGTCGTTGTAGCTCCCGTCGTAGGCGAAGAGGGCATGCAGGACTTCGCCGAGGGAAAGGCGGTTCGAGCCGAAGCCGATCGACAGCAGGATGACCGCGGCGAGCGCTACGAGCGACCCCACCAGGACCAGCGTTCGCACGGAAACGCCGGCCCTGGGTGATCTGACGCGCTCCGTGACCTGGACCATGGCCCTCACGATAAGGGAAGGCTAGCCTAACGACGAAATCCGGTACGACGGCGAAAGAAGATCTCCATGCACCTCTCCCGACGCGGCTTTCTCGCCGGCACCGCGGCGCTCGGCGCCACCGGCCTCCTGACCGCCTGCGGCTATCAGGAAGAGACGCCCACACAGGGAGCGGGCGCGACCTGGTCCTTCACCGACGATCGCGGCCGCAAGCTGGAAGGCGAACGGCCGACGCGGATCGTCGCGCAGGTGACCGCGGCGGCGGCGCTGTGGGACCTCGGCGTGAAGTCGGTCGGGATCTTCGGCCCGTCGAAGTTCGCCGACGGCAAGCCGGACCCGCAGGCGGGCGGCGTCGACCTGAACGCGGTGACCTCGCTCGGGAACGTGTGGAACGAGTTCAACTTCGACAAGTTCGTCTCGTTGAATCCGCAGCTGCTGGTCAGCGTGATGTACCTCAAGGACCAGATGTGGTACGTCCCGGACACGCAGACGGAGAAGATCGACAAGGCCGCGCCGAGCGTCGGCGTCCGGCTGCAGGACATCTCGATGCCCGAAGGGATCGCGAAGTTCATCGCGCTCGCGAAGGCGCTCGGCGCCGACACCGGGACTCCGGCGATCAAGGCCGCGAAGGAGGAGTACGAGAAGGCCGACGCCGCGCTCGCCGAAGCGGCGAAGAAGGCCGCCGGGCTGAAGATCCTCCTCGTGTCCGCGCAGAAGGACGCCGTCTACGTCTCGAACGCGTCGAAGTTCGCGACCTCGAAGCACTACCAGAGCAAGGGGCTGAACTTCGTCACGCCGGAGGCGCCGGACGAGAGCCAGGGCGGCTACTACCAGCAGATCAGCTGGGAGAACATCGGCAAGTACACCGCCGACGTGATCATGTACGACAACCGCGGCGGTTCGCTCTCCCTCGGCCCGGATGGGCTCGGCGGCGTGCCGACCTGGGCGCAGCTGCCCGCGGTGAAGGCCGGGAAGCTGATCCCGTGGAACAACGAGACGCCGTTCTCGTACCAGCGCTTCACGCCGCAGCTGACGGAACTCGCCGCCGCGCTGAACAAGTTCGCCTAGGAGGCCGAGCGGTTTGGCGTGACCGAAGGGACGACACGCGTGATTGGACGGACGACACGAGGCGGGGACTCCGCCGCGAGTGTGTCGTCCATCTGATCACAACTGTCGTCCGCCTGATCACGCGTGTCGTCCACCCAGTCACGCGAAAGTACCGGCCTGGCCGGCGGGTCAGCCGAGGAATTCCCGCAGCGCCGCCGCGAGGTCGGCCGGGTTGTCCTCGGCCATGTGGTGCCCGGACTCGACGGCGAAGCCGCGGACGTCGTCGGCCCATTCGCGCCACACCGCGATCGGGTCGCCGTACAGCTCGGCCATGTCGTCGCGGCTGGACCACAGCATGAGCATCGGGCAGGCGAGTTTCCGCCCGGCCGCCTTGTCGGCGTCGTCGGCTTCGCGGTCGGGGCCGAGGCCGGCGCGGTAGTCCTCCAGCATCGCGTGGACCGTCTCGGGATCGTGGACCGCGCGCAGGAAGTCGGCGTGGTTCTCCGCGCCCATCGCCTCGGGATCTCCGCCGTACCAGGCGTCCGGGTCGGCGTTGATCACGCGCTCGGCGGGTTTCGCGAGCTGGCCGAAGAAGAACCAATGCCACCATTTCCGCGCGAAGTCCGCGTCGGCGCGGGCGAGCGCCTCACCGATCGGGACACCGTCGAGGATGACCAGCTTGGTGACCGCTTCGGGATGGTCCATGGCCAGCCGGTGCGCCACGTAGCTGCCGCGATCGTGGCCGGCGACGGCGAACTGTTCGTGGCCGAGATGCCGCATGAGCGCGACGATGTGCCTGGCCATGGCGCGTTTCGAGTGCGCCGAGTGGTCTTCGGTGGTCTCGGGTTTCGAGGACTGGCCGTAGCCGGGGAGGTCCGGGCAGACGACGGTGAACGCGTCCGCGAGCCGGGGCGCGACGTCGTGCCAGGTGGTGTGCGTGCGGGGATGTCCGTGCAGGAGGACGAGCGGCGGCCCCGACCCGCCGTGGCGGACCCTGAAGGTCACTTCGCCGGTGTCGACGTTTTCGAGCTCGAAGCCTTCGAACATGATCCTCCCGAGCGTGCGATGAAGGACTCCTTCATCGCAAATTTTGCGGTGAAGGAGTCCTTCATTGCAGCGTGAGCCGGGAGATCAGCTCCGCGCGTGCGCGTCCAGGATGTGCGCGACCGCCTCGGTGACCCGCTGCGCGAAATCGATGTTCAGCCACTCGTCCGGCACGTGGATGTTCGAGTCCGGCCCGCAGGCGCCGGTGACCACGAACTGCGCGTCCGGGTACTTCTCGCCGAGCAGCCCCATGAACGGGATCGACCCACCCATGCCGAAGCTCTTGTGAGGCTCGCCGAAGACCTCGCCGCTGACGTGGTGCAGCACCTCGTCGAGCCACGGCGCCGTGTCCGGAGCGTTCCAGCCGTTCTCCGCCTGGAAATCGCCGAGCTCCACCGAAGCGTCGTACGGCACGTCGGTGGTGAGCACGCGGCGGACCGCCTCCATCGCGGCCTGCGCGTCGGCGGTCGGCGGCAGGCGGAAGCTCAGGGTGAGCGTGGTGCTGTCGCGCAGCACGTTGCCCGCGTCGGCCGGGAGCGGGAAGCCCTCCGCGCCGATCACCGAAAGCGTCGGCCGCCACGAGTTGTTGAGCAGCAGCTCCAGATCGTCGTCGGACACCGTCCGGCCGACCACAGGGAAGAGCGTCTTCGCCGCACCGGGCGCGATCTCGACGACACCGCGGGCGTCCTCGACGCGGTTCTCCGGGATGTCGACGCTCAGCTCGGCGAGCTTGATCTCACCGGTCTCGGCGTTCTCGATGCGGTCGAGCAGGACACGCAGGACGCGGAACGAGCTCGCCACGATGCCGCTGGCCATGCCGGAGTGCTGCGCGGACTCGAGCACCTTCACGGTCACGTTGACGTGCAGCATGCCGCGCAGGCTGGTGGTCAGCCACAGGCGCTTGTAGTCGGTGCCGCCGGCGTCGAGGCAGACGACCAGCGAGACCGCGCCGAGCTTCTCCTTCAGGTGCTCGACGTAGGCGGGCAGGTCCGGGCTGCCGGATTCCTCACCGGTCTCCAGCAGCACGACCGCGCGGGAGTGCTCGCCACCGGCGGCGCGCACGGCCTCGATCGCCGTCGTCGCCGCGTAGCCGGAGTAGCCGTCGTCGACCGCGCCACGGCCGTACAGCCGCCCGTCGCGGATCACCGGCGTCCACGGGTCGAGCCCCTCGGACCAGCCACCGACCGGCGGCTGCTTGTCGAGGTGCCCGTACATGAGCACGGTGCCCTTTTCGGCCGCTTCGGACGTCGCCGGGATGTCGACGACCAGCAACGGGCTGCGGCCTTCGAGCTCCACGACCTCGAGCGTCGCGCCGGGGATCTCCCGTGCGGCGATCCAGGAACGGACATGCTCGACGGCGGCGGCCAGATGGCCGGTCTTCGCCCACTCGGAGTCGAACGCCGGCGACAAGGCGGGGATCGCCACCAGGCCGGACAGGCTGGGAAGGACGTCGTTCGTCCAGTTCGAAACCACGGTTTCGCGTACGGATTTCTGCTCCACGTCCGCCATCCTGCCACGGGTCGCGGAGGGTGTGATGGATCACAGCGGCGGGCACGGATCGTCATCGGCCAAGCCGGACAGGACACCCGTCCGGACGAGTCGTCCGCTGGTCGGCCCGCGGGTGAATTCCCTACTTTCGGCGGCCCCACACTCGGGCTTCCTAGCATTTTCCCTGATCAGGCACCCTTTCTCAGCAACAAATCAGCATCCGCCACTGACCAAAACCGCGTCCGGCATGCCAGGATGTCCGCACGAACCGTCAACGCCGACGGTGACCCAGCGCTTCAGATCCGACGCGCTGGTCCCCGCCGGCGCAGTCACTGTGGCCGCCACAAGTGGCCGCCAGAGGCGCCGACATCAAGGAGAGCAGCGCATGCCGTCCGAACACTGGACGCACCCGGAGCCTGGAGATGGTCCCGCCGCCGTAGCGGCGCAGCCTTCCCCCGAACAGGTGATCGCCGGTTTGCGAGCAACGAGCGAAGGTGGCGCTGAGCTGACTCAGCTGCTCACCCCCGAAGGCGAACGGATCTCTTCGCCGCGATTCGACCGCTACGTCGACGACATCGACGCCGAAGCCCTCAAGGGCCTGTACCGCGACATGGTCCTGGTCCGCCGCGCGGACCGCGAGGCCAACGCGATGCAGCGCCAGGGCCAGCTCGGCATCTGGGTGCCGCTGCTCGGGCAGGAGGCCGCGCAGATCGGCTCCGGCCGCGCGCTGCGGAAGGGGGACATGGCGTTCCCCAGCTACCGCGAGCACGGTGTCGCGTACACCCGCGGCGTCGACCTCAAAGAGGTGCTCGGCATCTTCCGCTGCACCGACCACAGCGGCTGGGACTACAAGGCCCACGGCTTCCACCCGTACACCATCGTGATCGGCAACCAGGTGCTCAACGCCGCCGGTTACGCGATGGGCCAGAAGTTCGAAGGCAAGGTCGGCGACGACGACAGCGAAGCGACCATCTGTTACTTCGGTGACGGAGCGACTTCGCAGGGCGACGTGCACGAAGGCTTCGTCTGGGCAGCCGTCTACGACGCGCCGCTCGTGTTCTTCTGCCAGAACAACCAGTGGGCGATCTCGGAGCCCACCGAACGCCAGTCGCGCCTGCCGCTGTACCAGCGCGCCCGCGGCTACGGCTTCCCCGGCATCCGCGTGGACGGCAACGACGTCCTCGCCTGCCTCGCGGTCTCCCGCTGGGCGCTGGAGGAGTGCCGCCACGGCAACGGCCCGGTACTGATCGAGGCGTTCACCTACCGGATGGACGCGCACACCACCACCGACGACCCCACCCGCTACCGGCTCTCCGACGAGCTGGAGGAGTGGAAGCTGAAGGACCCGATCGAGCGCGTCCGGGCGTACCTCGCCCGCGGTGGCGGCGCCGACCAGGCGTTCTTCGACCAGGTGCAGGCCGATTCGGACGCGTTCGCGGCCGAGCTGCGCGACTACTGCTTCAACATGCCCGAGCCACCACCGGACCGGATCTTCTCCAACGTGTACGCGGAGTCCACGCCGATGCTGGACGCGCAGCGCGAAGAGTACTTGTCCTACTTGGACGGTTTCGTCGGGGCGGGTGAGCACTGAAATGGCCGACCTCCAGAAACTCACCATCGGCAAGGCGATCAACCTCGGCCTGCGGCGCGCCATGGAAGAGGACCCGAAGGTCCTGATCATGGGTGAAGACGTCGGCAAGCTCGGCGGCGTCTTCCGCATCACCGACGGCCTGCAGAAGGACTTCGGCGAGCAGCGCGTCCTGGACACGCCGCTGGCCGAATCGGGCATTATCGGCACCGCGGTCGGCCTCGCCGTCCGCGGTTTCCGCCCGGTGTGCGAGATCCAGTTCGAAGGCTTCATCTTCCCGGGCTTCGACCAGATCTCCAGCCAGGTCGCGAAGCTGCACTACCGGACGCAGGGCAAGATCAAGATGCCCATCGTGATCCGGGTGCCGTTCGGTGGTGGCATCGGCGCGGTCGAGCACCACTCGGAGTCGCCGGAGTCGCTGTTCGCGCACATACCCGGCCTGAAGGTCGTGTCGGTTTCGAACGCCGTCGACGCCTACTGGGGCATCCAGCAGGCGATCAAGTCCGACGACCCGATCCTGTTCTTCGAGCCGAAGAAGCTGTACCACTCGGGCGCGATGAAGTCCGAGGTCGACACGGAGGCCACCCCGGACGAGCTGTTCAAGTCCCGCGTCGTCCGCGAGGGCACCACGGCCACCGTCGTCGCGTACGGCCCGTCGGTGAAGGTCGCGCTCGACGCGGCGGCCGCCGCCGAGGACGAGGGCAAATCGCTCGAGGTCATCGACCTGCGGACGCTGTCCCCGCTCGACCTGGAGCCGGTGTTCGAGTCGGTGCGCAAGACCGGGCGGCTCATCGCGCTGAGCGAGGCGCCGTCGGAATCGTCGCTGACCTCGGAGATCGCCGCGCGCGTGCAGCAGGAATGCTTCTACTCGCTGGAAGCCCCCGTGCTGCGGGTGACCGGATTCGACACGCCGTACCCGCCTGCCAAGCTCGAGGAGCACTACCTCCCCGACCTGGACCGGGTGCTGCACACCGTCGACCGTTCACTCGCCTGGTAAGGGGGAAGTTCCTGAAATGCCCGAGTACAAACAATTCCCCCTTGCCGACACGGCCGAAGGGCTGACCGAGGCCGACATCATCGCCTGGCAGGTCAAGCCGGGTGACAAGGTCACGGTGAACCAGATCGTCGTCGAGGTCGAGACCGCGAAGGCCGCCGTCGAACTGCCCATCCCGTGGGCGGGCGTGATCACCGAACTGCTCGTCGAACCGGGCCAGACGGTGGAGGTCGGCGCGCCGATCCTCACCATCGACGTCGACCCGGACGGCAAGGCGGCTCCGGCAACCATCGCCGCGCCCGTGGCGGAGGAGCCGGCGGAAGAGGAGATGAAGCCGCTGGTCGGCTACGGCTCCAAGGCCGTCGTCACGCAGCGGCGTGCGCGTAAGGGCGCGGCTCCGGCCGCTCCGGCCGCCGCCCCGGTGGCTGTGGCGCCCGAGCCTGCCGCCCCTTCGAAACCGAAGGGCGGATACGTGCCGCTGGCGAAACCGCCGGTGCGCAAGCTCGCCAAGGACCTCGGCGTCGACCTGCACGCGCTCACCGGCTCCGCCGAGGGCGGCGTCATCACCCGTGACGATGTGCGGGCGGCCGCCAACGGTTCCGCCGCACCGGCCACCGCTGTGTCCAGTGTGGACAGTGGCTACGACCCCGCGACGCGGGAACGCCGGGTGCCGATCAAGGGCGTTCGCAAGGCCACCGCCGCCGCGATGGTGCAGAGCGCCTACACCGCCCCGCATGTCACGGAGTTCCTGACCATCGACGTCACGCCGATGATGGAATTCCGGGAGAAGCTCAAGAAGTCGCGCGAGTTCGCCGGGGTCAAGGTCACCCCGCTGACCTTCGCGGCGAAGGCCGTCTGCCTGGCGGCCAAGCGCACTCCGGACGTCAACGCGGTGTGGGACGAGGCCGCGCAGGAGATCGTCTACAAGGACTACGTGCACCTCGGGATCGCCGCGGCCACCCCGCGCGGGCTCGTCGTGCCCAAGGTCCGCGACGCGGATTCGATGTCCCTCAAGGAACTCGCGATCGCACTCACCGAGCTGACCGACGTCGCCCGCGAGGGCAAGACCACCCCGGCGGCCATGCTCGGCGGCACGATCACCATCACCAACGTCGGCGTCTTCGGCGTCGACACCGGTACGCCGATCATCAACCCCGGCGAGTCCGCGATCCTGTGCCTCGGCGCGATCAAGGACACCCCGTGGGTGGTCGACGGCGAGATCAAGGTGCGCAAGGTGCTCCAGCTTTCGCTGAGCTTCGACCACCGCGTGGTCGACGGGCAGCAGGGCTCGGAGTTCCTGGCCGACGTCGGTGCTCTGCTGGCCGACCCCGCGGTCGCGATCACCTACTGACCCAAAGTCCGTGAAGGCCTCCTTCCCTACCTTGAGAGTAGGGAAGGAGGCCACGCTGTCGTAGAGCCCGGTCTGCCCGTCCGGCACGGCGCGGACGGCGCGCAACCAGGGACCTTTGCTACCGCCCGTCGCCAGGGTGGGGAAGTAGCGCCGGTCACCCCGGGAACACCGGCCCTTACGATCGTGTTGAGCCTGGTGAACAGGTCACTACGAGCGGAGGTCACGGGTGGCTGCCGAGGAGATCAGGAACCTGATCATTGTGGGATCGGGTCCTGCGGGATACACCGCCGCTGTCTACGCGGCACGGGCGCAGCTCGAACCGCTGGTGTTCGAGGGCACTCAGTTCGGCGGTGCGCTGATGACGACGACGGAGGTCGAGAACTTCCCCGGCTTCCGCGAAGGCATCCAGGGTCCCGACCTCATGGAAGAGATGCGCGAGCAGGCCAAGCGTTTCGGCGCCGACCTGCGCCAGGAAGACGTCGAGTCCGTCGAGCTGACCGGTGACGTCAAGTACGTCGTCGCGAACGGCCAGCGCTACGCGGCCCGCGCGGTCGTGCTCTCGATGGGCGCCGCGGCCCGCTATCTGAACGTGCCCGGCGAGCAGGAGCTGCTCGGCCGCGGTGTTTCGGCCTGTGCCACCTGCGACGGTTTCTTCTTCCGCGACCACGACATCGTGGTCGCCGGCGGCGGCGACTCGGCGATGGAGGAGGCGACCTTCCTGACGAAGTTCGCCAAGTCCGTGACGATCGTCCACCGCCGCGAGGAGTTCCGCGCCTCCAAGATCATGCTGGAGCGTGCCCGCGAGAACGAGAAGATCAAGTGGGCGCTCAACAAGCAGATCACCGAGGTCGAAGGTGACGGCAAGGTCGAGGGCCTGAAGCTCAAGGACACGGTGACCGGCGAGGAGTCCAAGCTGGACGTGACCGGCTTCTTCGTCGCGATCGGTCACGACCCGCGCAGCGAACTGGTGCGCGGCCAGGTGGACCTCGACGAGGACGGCTACGTGCTCACCAAGGGCCGCACCTCGTACACGAACCTTCCCGGCGTTTTCGCCGCGGGCGACCTGGTCGACCGCACGTACCGGCAGGCGATCACCGCCGCGGGCTCGGGCTGCGCCGCGGCGATCGACGCGGAACGATGGCTGGCGGAGCACGCCGGTGTCGAGGCCGCCCAGGAGACCCCTGAGCTGGTCGGTGGCGGCTACGGCGCCACCACCAACTGACTTTTCCCACACCGGAGTTTCACCACCCAGAAGGAGACACCATGGCCAACACCGTGACGGTGACCGACAAGAGCTTCGTCGACGACGTGCTGACGAGCGAGAAGCCCGTCCTGGTCGACTTCTGGGCGACCTGGTGCGGTCCGTGCAAGATGGTCGCCCCGGTGCTCGAGGAGATCGCGGCGGAGAACGGCGAGAAGCTGACCGTCGCCAAGCTCGACATCGACGCCAACCCGAACACTGCGCGTGACTACCAGGTGATGTCGATCCCGACGCTGATCCTGTTCCAGGGTGGCAAGCCGGTGAAGCAGATCGTCGGCGCCAAGCCGAAGGCCGCGCTGCTGTCGGACCTCGCCGACGTCCTCTGATCTCGCGTTTCACCTGCCGAAACCCGGGGCCTGCCCAGGCTCCGGGTTTCGTCGTCACGAGGAACGGGTAGATCTCTCCGTTACGGGAACGCCTGGACGAGCTCCACGAACGGTGACTTGACGCACCGACCGGGCCTCCGCGCTCACCGAGAGTTCACAGGGCACAATAGAGCACCGGGGTTCGCCCCGCAGGGTTTTCATAGTCGTGCATCGAGCTCGATCGGTGCCCCAAGGGAAGAGCGAGGAGTGCATGCGGGTACTCCGCCGCGGTGACGCCGGACCGGACGTCGCCGAGATCAGGTCCACGCTGGCGGCGATGGAGCTGCTCCCGCCGGTGACCGAATCCGGGGAGTACGAGGTCTTCGACACGGCGATGGAACATGCCGTGCGGGCGTTCCAGCAGCGCCGTGGGCTCATCACCGACGGTCTGGTGGGTCCGGCCACCTATCAGGCGCTTCGCGGCGCCGGCTTCCACCTCGGCAGCCGGCCGCTGACCTACATGTTCTCCGCCCCCATGCAGGGTGACGACGTCTTCGCGCTCCAAGAGCGGCTGACCGAGCTCGGTTTCGACGCCGGCCGCCCGGACGGCCACTTCGGTCCCCAGACCGAGCGTGCGCTCAAGACCTTCCAGCGCGACATGCGCCTGGTCGCCGACGGTATGTGCGGCCCGGCCACCATCCGTGAGCTGCACCGGCTCTCTTCGCCGCGTGCCCGCGGCGGCCGCCCCGTTTTCCTGCGCGAGCAGGAGCAGGTGCGGCAGGCGGGCCCCCGGCTGCGCGGCAAGCGCATCGTGATCGACCCTGGCCACGGCGGCGACGACTTCGGGGTCGTCGCGGGCGGCCTGCGTGAAGCGGACATCGCCTGGGACCTGGCGCGGCGGCTCGAAGGCCGGATGCAGGCAACGGGCATGGAGGCGCTGATCTCGCGCGGCCCGAACCAGAGCCCGACCGAGGGTGAGCGGGCGAAGTTCGCGAACGAGGCGGGCGCCGACCTGTTCCTCTCGCTGCACAACGACAAGAACCCCTCGCCCAAGGCGCAGGGGGTCGCGAGCTTCCACTTCGGCACCGGCAACGGCACCACGTCGACCGTCGGTGAGCTGCTGGCGGGCTTCATCCAGCGTGAGCTGGCCGCCCGCACCGGCATGCTCGACTGTCGCACGCACTACAAGACCTGGGAGATCTTCACCCGCACCCGCTGCCCCGCGGTGCGGATCGAGATCGGCTACCTGACCAACCCCGAGGACAGCCGCAAACTGGCGGACCCGGCTTTCCGCGACGTCGTCGCCGAAGGCATCCTGGTCGCCGTGAAGCGCCTGTACCTCCTCGGCGAAGGCGACCAGCCGACCGGTACGTTCACCTTCGCGGACGTCCTGGCCCACGAACTCGCCAAAGCGGAGTAGCCAGTCCTCCACACCCGCACGCGGGCGCACATCCCTCTGCCGACGCCCTCGGCACAACCGGTTGTGTGCCCCGTCCCCCGAGTACGCCACCCCTAGCTCCACCCGGCGCGCAGCCCCCACCCTTCCCGGGGGGCGTCCCCAAGTCCAGCCTACCCATCCACAGATTTTCCACCGCTCCTAGCAGCGATCTGTGGATAACTCGACGGGTTACCCACAGCTGTCCCCAGGCAGGGGGATGGCTGCTGCGCGCGCTCTGGAACTCTGCTAAAGCGGGGCGAAGAAGGTCAGGCGCGGCCCATGCTCGGCTCGGCCGTCGTGATGGTGACCTGGCCGAGCAGCCGTTCGAGGGCCGCCTCCACGTCTTCCTTCCACGAGATCGCCGACCGCAGTTCCAGCCGCAGCCGCGGCCACCGCGGATGCGGCCGCACGGTCTTGAACCCGACGCTCTGCAGGAACGCGGCGGGCAGGACACAACTGTGCCCGCCGTCCGGATCGGTCTCGTCGGGCTTGGCGTCCCCGAAGGCCTCGATCGCGCGAACCCCGCGTTTGGTGAGGTCCTTCGCGACGGCCTGCACCAGCATCCGGCCGAGCCCGCCGCCCTGGAATTCGGGAAGCACCTGGAAGGCGGTCAGCAGGACCGCGTCGGGCCCGGGAGGCGAAGTCGGGAAAGCCAGCGAGCGCGGCACGGCGTTCGGTGGCGCGTAGAGCACGAAACCGACGGGCAGGGTGTCGCTGTAGACGATCCGGCCGCAGGAACCCCACTCCAACAGCACGCTGGAGACCCAGGCTTCCTTTTCGACCTCTGTCGCGCCGTATTCCTCGGCCTGCGCCTTCAGATGCGGCGCCAGCTCCCAGTACACGCAGCGGCGGCAGCTCTTGGGCAGGTGCTCGAGGTTGTCCAGGGTTACGCCCACGACGCGACGCGACACAGACAAACCTCCCTGAATGAGGAACACCCGACGCAGCCTTGTCCCGAGCAGGGCTCACTGAAGGGGTCCAGACCGAGGATAGGCCGATGTGATGAACACCGAAAGGCCAGGGCCCCTCAAGGGAGGGTGGTTACACTCGATGGAACTACCAGTCGGTAGCGACTATGTCCACTTCGAAGCCGGGTGAAGCGCCTGATGACCGAGAACCGCCCTGTCCGGCCGGAGCCCGGCCGACACAACCTCGACCCTCATCTCGACCGCTACGCCGCTCGTACGGCCGGGATGACTGCTTCCGAGATCAGGGCCTTGTTCGCGGTGGCCAGTCGCCCCGAAGTGGTGTCGCTCGCCGGCGGGATGCCGAACCTCGCCGCGCTCCCGTTGGACACGCTGTCCGCGCAGGTCGGCGAACTCATCGCCCAAGACGGCCTGGTCGCGCTCCAGTACGGCTCCGCGCACGGCATCCCGTCGCTGCGTGAGCAGATCTGCGAAATCATGGCCCTCGAGGGCATCAAGGCCCACCCGGACGACGTCGTCGTGACGGTCGGCTCCCAGATGGGGCTCGACATGGTCACCCGGCTGTTCTGCGATCCGGGTGACGTCATCATCGCCGAGGGCCCGTCGTACGTCGGCGCGCTGGGTTCGTTCGCCGCGTACCAGGCGGACGTCGTCCATGTCGCGATGGACGACCACGGCCTGGTCCCCGAGGGGCTCCGTGCCGCGCTCGCGGAGACGCGGAAAGCGGGCCGCCGGGTCAAGTTCCTCTACACGATCCCCAACTTCCACAACCCCGGCGGCGTCACGCTGGCCGTCGAGCGGCGCGCGGAGATCGTGGAGATCTGCCGGGAGAACGACATCCTCATCGTCGAGGACAACCCGTACGGACTGCTCGGCTTCGGCGGTCAGACGTACCCCGCGCTCCGCTCGATCGACCCCGACAACGTCGTCTACCTGGGCTCTTTCTCGAAGACGTTCGCTTCCGGCCTGCGGGTCGGCTGGGTGCTCGCGCCGCATGCCATCCGGGAGAAACTCGTGCTCGCGGCCGAGTCCGCGACGCTTTGTCCGCCGACGCTTAACCAGTTGATCGTGTCGCGATACCTCTCGACGCACGACTGGATGGGGCAGATCAAGACCTTCCGCGAAAACTACCGGGAGCGACGGGACGCGATCCTGTCCGCGCTCGATCAGCACATGCCCGCCGGTTGCAGCTGGACCAAACCCGATGGCGGTTTCTACGTCTGGATGACCGTCCCCGAGGGCGTGGACACGAAGGCGATGCTGCCGCGGGCCGTCACGGCCCGCGTCGCGTACGCCTCCGGGACCGGTTTCTACGCCGACGGTTTCGGCAGCAGACAGCTTCGACTTTCCTACTGCTACCCGACGCCCGAGCGGATCCGCGAAGGTGTCCGGCGGCTCGCCGCTGTGCTCGAGTCCGAAATGGACCTCGCGCGTACCTTCGGTAACGCGAGCCCACGCTCGATCTCGGGGCCGCAGAACCCCTCTCCGGACACGGTCTGATCGGCCGTACGTCCCCAAGCACAAAGGAGTCTCGGTGGTCGACCGCACCGTTGCCGTACTCGCAGGCGGACTTTCCCACGAACGCGATGTCTCTCTCCGCTCCGGACGCCGGCTCTCGGTCGCGTTGCGGGCGGAAGGTCTCATCGTCGAGGAGTGGGACACCGACGCGGGCCTGCTCGAACGCCTGCGCACCCAGCGGCCTGACGCGGCCATCGTCGCCCTTCACGGTGGTGAGGGGGAGAACGGCGCGGTGCAGACGGTGCTGGAGATGCTCGATGTGCCTTACGTCGGCACCAGTTCGCGGGGCTGCCGCCGCGCGTGGGACAAGCCGACGGCCAAGGCACTCGTCGCCGACGCGGGTTTCACCACGCCGGACTGGGTCGTGCTGCCGCACAGCACCTTCCGCGAACTCGGCGCGCAGGCCGTGCTCGACTCGATGGTCGAGACGCTGGGCCTGCCCATGATCCTCAAGCCGGACCAGGGCGGTTCGGCGCTGGGCGCCCAGGTCGTCAAGGACGCCGCTGAAATGCCCGGCGCGATGGTCGGCTGCTTCGCTTACGGAGACACCGTTCTCGCCGAGAAGTTCGTATCCGGCGTTGAGGTGGCCGTGACGGTCATCGAAGGCGCGGAGGGCCCCGAGGCCCTGCCCGCGGTCGAGATCGTGCCGGAGAGCGGCGTGTACGACTACACCGCCCGCTACACCGCCGGGCTGACCGATTTCTTCACCCCCGCGCGGATCCCCGACGACGCCGCCAAGGCGGTCAGCGAGCTGGCCGTCGCCGTGCACCGGCAACTCGGGCTTCGCGACATCTCCCGCACCGACGCCGTGGTCGCCGAAGACGGCACGGTCTACTTCCTCGCGGTGAACCTGTCCCCGGGCCTGACCGAGACGTCGATCGTCCCGGTGGCGATCGAGGCCTCCGGTGCCACCCTCGGCTCGGTCTTCGCCGACCTCGTGGGACGGGCGATTTCCCGCAAGAGCTGAGTCTTTCAGTTCTGGACGACGACTACCTGGTACTCGTCTTCGTAGACGATCCGTCCCGGATTCGCCGACCGGACGGTCTCGCACGGGATCTCGTGCGCCTCCAGAATCGCCAGGTAGCCGTCGACCCGCTCGATGAAGACACGAGCGGTGGTCTTGAACCACGCTGCGGCCCCGGGATTGACCTCCGAGTCGTAGACGCTCGGATCGGTATGTGCCGGGTTGATGATATTCGCGTCGTATCAGTCGTTGTTCGCCCGACGGAAGGCTTCCTGCTCGGCAGTCAGGCGTCCGGCTCGGGCCAGCCCGTTGACGAGACCGAAGACGCCGGTGAAGTTTCCCCGCTCATCGCGGGCCGGGCTCTGGAAGCGGACGAAGGGGAGACCGGTCACCGCCGAGGCCAGCCGCGGATCCAGGCCAGCAGCTCGTCGTCGCGCAGGGAGCCGATCACGACATCGGCGGGGAAGTCCTCCCGCTTCAGTGTGGGGACCCCGATGACGGTCACCCCGGCCGCTCGCACCGACCGGAGACCGGTCATCGAATCCTCGAACGCCAACGCGTCGACGGGCTCGACGTCAAGCAGCGCGCAAGCGGTCAAGTACATCTCCGGATCCGGCTTCGGCGCGGCCACCTCGTCGGCGGCCAGTTTCACGGGAAACATCGCCGAAAGTCCACCGCGCCTGAGTGCGGCTTCGAGAAGCGCCCGGGGCGAGTTGCTCGCGACGGCGACCGGGACGGCGGCGGCGGTCAGTTCGACCAACTCTCGCGCGCCGGGCATCGCCTCCGCTTTCGCGGTGACGACTTCGGTCACCAACCTCAGCAACTCGGCCGCGATCTCGGCGCTGCCCTCGGGTTCGCCGAACGCCGCCGCCATCGCGTCGGCGGCGGCCGTGAGCGACTTGCCGATCATCGATGCCTTCTCGTCCGGCCCGAAGGGCAAACCTCGCCGCGCGAACAGCTCGGTCTCGGCGACGGACCAACACGGCTCGGTGTCCATGAGCAATCCGTCGCAGTCGAAGATCACCGCGCGCGGATTTCGACCGCCGAACAACCCCTTCATACTTGCCCCCAGTTCAAGTACTCAGCGTTATTCCCTTGTCGACACCCAGCTATCGTCACCGTGACAAAACGGCCCGGGGTGATCCCTAATCGGTTTCACGTGTCTGATTTGCCTGATTTTGGTCCATCAGCGCCACGATGCGTTCAAGATCGTCGACGGAGCCGAATTCGAGCGTGATCCGCCCCTTGCGGCGGCCCAAGTCGACCTTCACGCGCGTGTCGAACCGGTCCGAAAGCCGGTTCGCCAACTCCTGGAGACCGGGAGCCTGGATCGGCTTGCGGGGAGCGGGCTTCGGCTTGGCCGGTTTTTCGCTCTTCTTGAGCGTGACGGCTTCCTCGGTCGCGCGGACCGACATGCCTTCCGCGACGATCCGGGCGGCCAGCTCTTCCTGACTGTCGGCGTCTTCGAGGGAGAGGAGTGCCCGCGCATGACCCGCCGAAAGCACCCCGGCCGCGACCCGCCGCTGGACCGCGAGGGGGAGTTTGAGCAAGCGGATCGTGTTGGTGATGACCGGACGGCTGCGCCCGATCCGGCTCGCCAGCTCCTCGTGCGTGACCGCGAACTCGTCGAGCAGCTGCTGATAAGCTGCCGCCTCTTCAAGCGGGTTGAGCTGAACGCGGTGGATGTTCTCGAGCAGCGCGTCGCGCAGCATCGCCTCGTCGGCGGTCTGGCGGACGATCGCCGGGATCGCCTCCAGCTCCGCCAGCTGGGAGGCACGCAGGCGCCGCTCGCCCATGACGAGTTCGTACTCGTCGGAGCCGAGCTCCCGGACCACGATGGGCTGCATGAGCCCGAACTCGCGGATCGAGTGCTCCAGCTCGTTGAGCGCGTCCTCGTCGAAGACCTGCCGCGGCTGCTTCGGGTTCGGCTTGATCTGGCTGACCGGCACCTCGCGGTAGACCGCGCCGGCGACCGTTCCGCCGTGCGAACCGGCCGCGCCGTTGGCCGCGAACCAGCCCTTGTCGTCCGGCCCGGCGGGCTTGCTCGCGGGCGCGGACGGGACAGGGGAGCCGTTCTCTGCAGGGGTCGCCGAACCCGGAGGCGGGCCGGTGGGGATCAGGGCGGCGAGCCCGCGCCCGAGCCCCCCTCTGCGCTCGCTCATGCCGTACCGCTCCTTTCCTTCATCTCCACCCCACGTTGCGCGATCTCCTTGGCCGCGTCCACGTAGCTCATCGCACCCCGGGAACCCGGGTCGTACGCGAGGACCGTCTGCCCGTATCCGGGGGCTTCGGAGACCTTCACGCTGCGCGGGATCACCGTCTTGAGAACAGTGTCCCCGAAGTGGTTCCGGACCTCGTTCGTCACCTGATCGGCCAGCTTCGTCCGGCCGTCGTACATGGTGAGCAGGATCGTGGAAACGCTGAGTTCACGGTTCAGGTGCGCCTGGACGAGCTCGATGTTGCTCAGCAGCTGACCCAGACCTTCGAGCGCGTAGTACTCGCACTGGATCGGGATCAGCACCTCCTGCGCGGCGACCATCGCGTTGACGGTCAGCAGGCCGAGCGACGGCGGGCAGTCGATGAAGACGTAGTCGACGCCGATCTCGTCGAGGATCTCGGACGACAGCGCCTCCTTGAGCCGCATCTCGCGTGAGGCCATGGAGACGAGTTCGATCTCGGCGCCGGCAAGGTCGATGGTCGCGGGCACGCAATAGAGGTTGGGCGACTGCTCGCTCTGGGCCGCCGCCTCGGCGAGCGACACCTCGCCGATCAGTACCTCGTAGATCGACGGCGTGCCGGAGCGGTGGTCGATATCGAGCGCGGTGCTCGCGTTGCCCTGAGGGTCGAGGTCGATCACGAGCGTCTTGAGTCCGTGCACGGCCAGGGCGGCGGCGAGGTTCACCGTGCTCGTCGTCTTGCCGACGCCGCCCTTCTGGTTGGCGACCGTCAGCACCCGCCGGCGGTTCGGCCGGGGGAGCGCACCCTCCTTGGGGTGCAGCACGCTGGCGGCGCGGACGGCTTCTTCGGCGATGGGCGTCCAGCCGAGTTCCTGGCCGGCGCTCGCAGGGTCGGACGGCGGGGGAGTCACCGGTCTCGAGCCTCCTCTGTAGTGGACGTGAGAGTCGTTCTGCGTTGTTTCACGTGGAACCGGTCTAGCTGCGCCTGCCGCGCTGTCGCGACGGTTTCGGGGGCAGACGGTGGATCACGACGACCGTGCTCGGAACCTCGAGCGCCTTGGTGCCACACTCGAAGACTTCCGGTTCGCCGCCGCCGGCCTTCCGGACGGCGGCGCGATCGCGTTCGATTTCCTCTCCAGCGCTCGCTCCTTTGAGGGCGACCAGAGCACCTTGGGGACGCACGAGCGGGAGGCACCAGTTCGCGAGCCGGGCCAACGGAGCGACCGCCCGGGCGGTGACGACATCCGCGCCACCGAGCTCCTCACGTACCTGCCGCTCCTCCGCGCGCCCGCGGACAACGGTGATGGGGAGTTCCAGCTTCTCGGCAACCTCGGCCAGCCAGTCGACCCGGCGGGCCATCGGTTCGAGCAGAACGATATCGAGGTCCGGCCGGCTGATCGCGAGCGGTACACCCGGAAGCCCCGCCCCCGAGCCGACGTCGACCACGCGGGCGCCGTCCGGAATCCGCTCACCGATCACGGCGGAGTTGAGGACGTGACGCTCCCATAGCCGGTCGACCTCCCGGGGCCCGATGAGCCCACGCTCGACGCCGTGCCGCTCCAGGAGTTCGACGTAGCCGACGGCTTGCTCGACGCGGTCTCCGAATACTTCCGATGCCGCACTCCGTACCGATGCGGCGACCCCGTCCAAGCCCACTCTCGCTCCTCAACCCTCGACGCCGTTTCACGTGAAACGCGCTCCACTGATTGTCCATGACGCCGACCGTAAAGCGGGGAGGCAGTCCGAAGTTGTGGACAACTCCACTCGCCTCGTCCGTTTCACGTGAAACGCCATGCGTGTAATTCACCCCCACAACAAAGAAGCGGCCCGCCGGATCGTCGGAGATCCACTCGAACCGTTTGGTCCACCGGANCGCCGAGGGCACGGTTTACGGCATGACCGCCACCAACGTCCGCTCGCAGGCGGGCCGCTTCGTTCGAGAAACCGTCAGGCGGGGAAGATGACGACCCGGCGCTTCGGGTCCTCGCCTTCACTCTCGCTCTTGACCCCGTCGACGGCGGCGACCGCGTCGTGCACGACCTTCCGCTCGAACGGGCTCATCGGCTGCAGCCGGACACGCTCGCCGGAGGAGACCACCGTCTCGGCGGTCGAGCGGCCGAGCTCGCGGAGCTCCTCGCGACGGTCGGCACGCCAGCCCGCGATGTCCAGCATCAGGCGGCTCCGCGAACCGGTCTCCTGCTGCACCGCCAGTCGAGTCAGCTCCTGCAGCGCCTCAAGGACGGTGCCGCGGGGGCCGACGAGCTTCTCCAGGTCTTCGCCGCCGTCGATGCTGACGATCGCGCGGCCCGCTTCGACATCGAGGTCGATGTCGCCGTCATAGTCCAAAAGGTCGAGCAGCCGCTCGAGGTAGTCGCCGGCGATGTCGCCCTCCTTCACGAGGACGTCGTCGTCGACACCTCCCTTGCGAGCGGTCTCTTCAGCGGCGGCCTCAACGTCGCCCGCGCTGTTCTCCTCGGCGTCGATCGTGTCGATCGTCTCCGCCATTACTGGTCTCCTCTCCGGCCCGGATCGGCGTCAGCGACGCTTCCGGCCCGATTTCTTAGTCGAGTCCGAGATGAGACCGGGCACGTCCGCACCGTTCTCCTTCGAGCCGTTCGTCGACGACTCGGCCGTTCCGTCTTGGGCGTCCTTCTTCTCCGCGGTGGAGGATTCGGTCTGGGCGAAGCCGTGCGGCGAGCCCGCCTTCTTGACCTGACCGCCGGAGGACTGCTTGTTCCTCTTCTGCTGGACCGGCTTCTGACCGGGGCGAGGCGCGGTCGGCTTCTGGCCCGGCTTCGGGCCGAGGTTCGCGCGCTTCTCCTTCTCGGCCGCCTTGCGGGCCTCTTCTTCCTTGTCGATCTTCGTGTAGACGAGGCGCTGCTGCATCAGGGTCCAGCCGTTGTTGGCGAGCCAGTAGATGAGCAGACCGATCGGGAACAGCGCACCGAAGACGAGGACACCGATCGGGAAGACGTACATCGTCAGCTTGTTCATCATCGCGGTCTGCGGGGTGGCCGACTCGGGGTTCTGGCGCTGGACCGAGTGCCGCGCGGTGAGGTGCGTCGCGATACTCGCGACGATCATCAGCGGGATCGCGACCGGGGCGACGCCCCAGTGGAACCCGGGAGCCGCGTTCCCTCCGCTGACCATGTCGACGCCGGTGTAGATGGCGTCGCCGAGGTTGACGCCGAACAGCTTCGCGTGAACGTAGGATTCGACACCAGCCTGGTCGAAGAAGTAGTTCTCGGTCTTCGGGCCGCCATACGGGTTGATGGTGAACATCCGCAGGACGTGGTTGAGACCGATGAAGACCGGGATCTGAAGCAGCATCGGCAGGCAGCTGCCCAGCGGGTTGACGCCGTGCTCCTTCTGAAGCTTCTGCATCTCCATCGCCTGGCGCTGCCGGTCGTTGGAGTACTTCTTCTGGATCTTCTTCATTTCCGGCGCGAAGTCCTGCATCTTCTTCATCGACCGGACCTGGTTCACGAACGGCTTGAACATGATGCCGCGAACGGTGACCGTCAGGAAGACGATCGCGAGGACCCAGGAGATCGCGTTCGCCTCACCGAACACGAGCCCGAAGACCTTGTGCCAACACCACAAGATGAAGGACACGGGGTAGTAGATGAAGTCGAGCACTGAGCTACTCCTCGATCGGTGTTTCAGGTCGGCGGTGGCGCCACGAGAACGTCTCGGGTACCGGGTCGCGGCCGGGCATGGTCCACGGGCCACAGCGCAGCAGACGCCGGGCCGCGAGATAACTACCGCGGCCGGCGCCGTGCCGGGTCAGTGCCTCGACGGCGTACGCGCTACAGCTCGGGTAGAACCGGCACGCCGGAGGAAAGAAGGGGGAGATCGCCTTGCGGTACAGCTTGATGGGCAGGAGCAGCACCCATGCCACCGGGCCGGGCCGGGCGTCTTCGGTGGTCTCGTTCTCGGTGGCTCGCATGCCGTTACACCGCTGATCCGTTGTCGGGTGGTCGCGTCTGGCGGGACTTCCCGGACAGCCCGAGACGCCGCAACGACGCGTCGAGGTCCGAACCGAGTTCCGCGCTGGACGCGTCCGCGGCCGGTGGTAGTGCCCGTATCACCAACGAGCTCCCCGGCGGCAGTGTTCCGAGCCTGGCGGAAATGAGATGCCTCAACCTGCGGGTGACCCGGTGACGGACCACCGAATTGCCGACGGCCTTGCTCACCACAAAACCCGCCCGTGCCGCTTCGGCGGCATCGGGCGGGTCCGTGGTCAACGCATGGACGACGAGGCGGCGCCTGCCTGCCTTGGCCCCACGCCGCATCACGGCACGGAAATCCTCACTGCGCCGCAACCTCGCGGCGGCCGGCAGCACGACGTCCCTCGACGGCGGCCGGATCAGGCGGACAGCGCGCCGCGGCCCTTGCGACGGCGAGCCGCCAGGATGGCCCGGCCGGCGCGGGTCCGCATCCGCAGCCGGAACCCGTGGACCCGGGCGCGTCGGCGGTTGTTCGGCTGGAAGGTGCGCTTACCCTTGCTCACGACTAACTTCTCCTGTTTCTCGGCCGCCGGGAACGGTTCGACCCGTTCCTGGCGTGTCGTGCTGACGCACGGCAGTCTCTGGTGTCTCCTACCAACGTGTGGCCTCGTCACGTCGAGCGACGGCAACGTGGGCACGCGAAACGCCCCCGCTGTATACGGGAGACCTTACGAGGGTACGCACCCACCACCCGAGCCCGGCAGGCACCCCCTCGACCACGCACCGCGACGGTACGTGGAGAGTGATCACCGACGACGCGCGGGCATCGAATGGCAACACGCCGTACACCGTGAAATGCTTGCGCGCGAGGATGCCTTGTGGCAACGAGCGGGGCTTGTTAGCGTGCCCCTCCCGGGTTTTCGCCGAGGTGGAACGGTGCAGGCGCCCGGGTGTCCTTGGGGATGTGGAGGCGTCCCGTCGGCATACGTCGAGCCCGCAGGTGACGTCACCGCGGGCCGCCGTACATTAGTGCACAGCTGTGGACAACTATGTGGATATTTGCTGTGCGCATGAGTCGATCGGGCCAGGATGACGCTCGACCCGGCGTTTCGGGCCGCTGAGTGATCTCGCCGCAGCGCACCGATGAGGGGAGGGGAGTCAGGCAGGTGTCCGATCACCAGCACAATCTTGGCGTCATCTGGGAACAGGTCGTGCGAGAGCTGTCGGATGGCACCCTCTCCCCGCAGCAGCGCGCCTGGATGCGGGTGACCCGGCCGATCGGCCTGCTCGACGGCACCGCGCTTCTCGCCGCCCCCAGCGACTTCGCCAAGGAAGCGATCGAGCGCGCTCTCCGCGGCGCCATCACCGAAGCCCTTTCGCGCCGGCTCGGCCGCGCGGTCTCGCTCGCGGTGAAGGTCGACAGCACCGAGCCCTCGATGCCTCCGCCTCCGCCCTCGCCCGGCCCCCGCTACGAACCGACGTCACCCAGCCGGGTGGAAAACGGTTCCGGACCGGTGCCGGGTACTCCTCCGCTGCCCGAAGGCGACGGCATGCTGTCCCCGACCAGGCCCCGGCCCGAGCCTCCGAAGCCGAGGCCGCCGAGGCAGCAGCCGGTGGACAACAGCCTCAACGATGGCGATGACAGCGATGAAGAAGTCGACGAAGAGGGCGAGGCCCTCGCCGCCGTGACCGAGATCTGGCCGACGTTCTCCGGTCAGCCGATCGCGGGTCAGCCCTACACCGCGCCGGCGCAGCCGCAGACGTCGAAGACGAAGCTCAACGAGAAGTACACGTTCGACACGTTCGTCATCGGCGCGTCGAACCGCTTCGCGCACGCGGCCGCGGTCGCCGTCGCCGAAGCACCGGCGCGCGCGTACAACCCGTTGTTCATCTGGGGAGAGTCCGGCCTCGGGAAGACCCACCTGCTGCACGCGGTCGGGCACTACGCCCAGCGGCTGTTCCCCGGCATGCGCGTGCGGTACGTGTCGACCGAAGAGTTCACCAACGACTTCATCAACTCGCTGCGCGACGACCGCAAGGTCGCCTTCCAGCGCCGTTACCGCGACATCGACATCCTGCTCGTCGACGACATCCAGTTCCTGGAAGGCAAAGAAGGTACGCAGGAAGAGTTCTTCCACACCTTCAACACCCTCCACAACGCGAACAAGCAGATCGTCGTCTCCTCCGACCGCCCGCCGAAGCGCCTCGAAACGCTGGAAGACCGGCTGCGCACACGGTTCGAGTGGGGCCTCATCACCGATATTCAGCCGCCGGAACTCGAAACGCGGATCGCGATCCTTCGCAAGAAGGCAGCCCAGGACAGGCTCGCGGTTCCCGGCGAGGTCCTGGAGTTCATCGCTTCGCGCGTCGAGGCGAACATCCGGGAACTCGAAGGCGCGCTCATCCGCGTCACCGCCTTCGCGTCGCTGAACCAGCAGCCCGTCGACGTGGCGCTCGCCGAAATCGTGCTCCGGGACCTCATCCCGGATTCGCACGCACCGGAGATCACCGCGCCGACCATCATGGGCGTCACGTCCGAGTTCTTCGACGTGACGCTCGACGACCTCTGCGGCCCCGGCAAGACGAAGGCGCTCGCGACCGCACGGCAGATCGCGATGTACCTCTGCCGCGAACTGACCGACATGTCGCTGCCGAAGATCGGGCAGACCTTCGGCGGCCGCGACCACACGACCGTCATGCACGCGGACAAGAAGATCCGCAAGGAGATGGCCGAACGACGGCGCATCTACGACCAGGTGCAGGAACTGACCTCACGGATCAAGCAGCGCGCTAGGCAGTAGTTTTTAATCTCGCGCTGACGTAAACGTGCCGAAGGGGCGTCGTTCCGCTTCCACCTCGAGGTGGGCGGGAAGGCGCCCCTTCATCGCGTTTTCGTGGGCCTTCGGCCCGAAAGAGGGCGCTCGACGGTGAAGTCTCCGTCGGGCGCGGGGGCGCCCTTGGGGAGACCGTTGGGGCATTCGAGTATCGATCCCTTGGCCGACAAGGGTTTCAGGGGCTCTCACCGGTGGGTGGGAGCCCCTTCTTTGTGTCTACATAGGCCCGAAGCGTGTGTAGAGGCGCGTAGGGCGGGGTACGTGAGAGAAGGGGCGAAGGAGACGAAGGTCGTGTGAGGGGGCTTCGCGTTTTCCTTGTGTACAAAGGAAATCCACATGCTGTGGGTAGCTTGTGCACAACTTCGGTGGGTCCGAGAGCTGCGGTGATCGGGTTTCCGTCCACATCGCACTCACAGGCCATCCACAGCATTTCCACACCAAGATCCACACCCTGTCCCCAGGTTGCCCACATCTTGTGCACAAGGGTGACGCAGGCTGCACAGATCACTCTCCCGAGCGATTCCGGTCACGAACGCCGCCCACAACCCTGGGTACAAACCGCCCCACAACTGGGGATAACCATGGGGACAACTGTGGATGACTGTGGACAGATCGAGCGCCGCCCGAATCCATCCACCGACGGCCCGAGCTGTCCACCGTCCGTACACACCCGGAGTCCACAGCCTGGGAGGTGCCCGGACCTGCGCGAACGAGGCTTGTCCACACAATCCACAACGCCTATTACTACTGCTGTCTTTTCTTCTTCTCTAGAAGAGAACAAAACAAAAACAGGCGAAGGACGAATCTGGGGACAGCCGGTGAGCTGTGTCGCCTTGTCGACAAAAGCAAGGGGAGGCCGAGGTGACGCGGACCCCGGGGACGGCCTAACGTGGGTCCCTGCACCTGGTCTGCGTGTCGACGTGCGTTCGCGTCCTCGCTCGGACCGAACAACACCTGCGAGGCACCTGGCCATCGCGCTCTCCGGCCGAGGTGACCCGTTGAGCTTTCGAGCCGTCAGGGGCTCGGCTGTCGAAAGGAAGCGCGCATGAAGATCCGCGTCGAGCGTGACGGGCTGGCCGACGCCGTCGCGTGGGTGGCGAGAAGCCTCCCGTCGCGGCCTCCGGTCCCGGTGCTGGGCGGCGTCCTGCTCGATGCGGGATCCGACGGGACGAGTGACGCCCTCACCGTCTCCGGATTCGACTACGAGGTCTCCGCCACGGTCGGCGTCCCGGCCACCATCGCCGACGGCGGCCGTCTGCTGGTCTCCGGCCGCCTGCTGGCCGACATCACGAAGTCGCTGCCCGCGCAGCCGGTCGAGATCTCCGTCGACGGCGCCCGCGCGACCATCACCTGCGGCTCCGCGCGCTTCTCCCTGCCGACCATGCCGGTCGAGGACTACCCGCAGCTTCCGTCTCAGCCCGCCTTCGCCGGTGAACTCACCGGTGACGCGTTCGGCCAGGCCGTCACCCAGGTCGTCGTCGCGGCGGGCAAGGACGACACCCTCCCGATGCTGACCGGCATGCGGCTGGAGATCTCCGGCTCCTCGCTGACCCTGGTCGCCACCGACCGCTTCCGCCTCGCGATGCGCGAGTTCACCTGGGAACCGGCCGAGGGCCTGTCCGACGCCGCGGTGCTCGTCCCGGCCCGCACGCTCGCCGAGGCCGCGAAGACGCTCGGTGCCAGCGGAGCCAAGATCCGGCTCGCGCTCGCCAGCGGCGAAGGCCTCCTCGGTCTCTCCGGTTCCGGCCGCTACACCACGACCCGGCTCCTCGACGCGGAGTTCCCGCCGTACCGGCAGCTGCTGCCGGCACAGCACACGTCGCGCGCGGTCATCGAGGTCTCCGCGCTCGCCGAGTCCATCAAGCGTGTTTCGCTCGTCGCCGAGCGTGGCACCCAGGTGCGGCTGGAGTTCAACGACGGTTCGCTGCGCCTGTCCGCCGGCGGCGACGACGAGGGTTCGGCCGAAGAAGAGCTTCAGGTCGACTACGAGGGCGAGCCGGTGACCATCGCGTTCAACCCGGGTTACCTCGTCGACGGGCTCGGCGCGCTGAACGCGAACCGGGCGGAACTGACGTTCACCACCCCGAACCGGCCGGCGCTGATCAAGCCCGCCGACGAGGAGGGCAACGTCGTCCCCGGCTACCTGTACCTCCTGATGCCGGTTCGCCTCCCGGGCTGACCGGCAGCCATTTCTGTTCGCACCAAAGGGGATCTTCATGGCTCAGCTGGGACTCATCGGCCTCGGCAAAATGGGGTTCAACATGCGTGAGCGGCTGCGCGCGGCCGGTCACGAGGTGGTCGGCTACGACCGCAACCCCGACGTCACCGACTCCACCTCACTCGAGGACATGGTGTCCAAACTGGACGGTCCCCGGATCGTCTGGATCATGGTGCCCGCCGGTGAACCCACCCGGCAGACCGTCGCGGAGCTCGGCAACCTGCTGTCCGAGGGCGACCTCGTGATCGACGGCGGCAACTCGAAGTACACCGACGACAGGATCAACGCGGACCTGCTCGCCGCGAAGAAGATCGGCTACCTCGACTGCGGGGTTTCCGGTGGCGTGTGGGGCAAGGACAACGGCTACGGCCTGATGGTCGGTGGCGCGGCTTCGGACGTCGAGAAGGCCATGCCGATCTTCGATGCGCTTCGCCCCGAAGGCCCGCGTGACGAGGGCTTCTCGCACGCCGGCGCCGTCGGCTCCGGTCACTACGCGAAGATGATCCACAACGGCATCGAGTACGGCATGATGCAGGCCTTCGCCGAAGGCTTCGAGCTGCTCGAAGCCGCGAAGGTCGTCGAGAACGTGCCCGCGGTGATCAAGGGCTGGCAGCGGGGGACCGTCGTCCGCTCGTGGCTGCTCGACCTGCTCGTCCGCGCGCTCGACGAGGACCCGGAGCTGGACGACCTCGAGGGCTACGTCGAGGATTCCGGCGAAGGCCGGTGGACCCTCGAAGAGGCGATCAACAACGCGGTCCCGGCGCCGGTCATCTCGGCCGCGCTGTTCGCGCGGTTCGCTTCGCGCCAGGAGGACTCCGCCGCCATGCGGGCCGTCGCCGCGCTGCGCAACCAGTTCGGCGGGCACTCGGTCAAGAAGGCCGGCGACTAGGCAAGAGGGTTGTACTTAAGACATCTGCAGGTCACCGACTTCCGGTCCTGGCCACAAGCCGATCTCGCGCTCGAACCCGGCCCGACCGTCCTCGTCGGACAGAACGGCCGCGGCAAGACGAACCTCCTCGAGGCGATCGGCTACATCGCGACCCTGGGCTCGCACCGCGTCGCGACCGACGCGCCGCTGGTGCGGCACGGGTGCGAACGCGCGCTGATCAGGGTCGCGGTGGTCAACGAGGACCGCGAGCTGACGGTCGAGCTGGAGATCACGCCCGGCAAGGCGAACCGCGCGCGGGTCAACCGCGGCGCGGTCGGCAAGCCCCGCGACGTACTCGGGATCCTGCGCACGGTGCTGTTCTCCCCGGAGGACCTGGCGCTCGTGCGTGGGGATCCCGGGGAGCGCCGCCGCTTCATGGACGAGCTCCTCGTGCTGCGCGCGCCCCGGTACGCCGGGGTCCGCGCCGACTACGAGAAGGTGCTGAAGCAGCGGAACGCCCTGCTCAAGACGGCGGGCAAACGGCGTACGGGACGCGAAGACCCGTACGCGTTGTCGACGCTCGACGTCTGGGACGACCACTTGTCGGTGGCTGGGGCCGCGTTGCTGGCGGCCCGGCTCAACCTGATCGCCGACCTCGCGCCGTACGCTGCCTCCGCGTACATGGGGGTCGCGCCCGACTCGAGACCGGCGAAGATCGCGTACAAATCGAGCCTGGGCGAAGCGATGCCAGAGGGCTACGGCACTCCCGACGGCCCTCGCGCCGACCAGGCGGTATTGAAGGAAGTACTGGTCGAGGCGCTGAAACGGTCGCGGAACCTGGAGCTGGAGCGCGGGGTGAGCATGGTCGGCCCGCACCGGGACGAGCTCGATCTCATCCTCGGCGAAGCGCCGGCGAAGGGCTACGCGAGCCATGGGGAGTCCTGGTCGTTCGCCCTCGCGTTGCGTCTGGGAAGCTACGAGCTCCTGCGTGGCGAGGCCGGGGAACCGGTGCTTCTGCTGGATGATGTGTTCGCCGAGCTGGACCGGCGTCGCCGGGCCCGGCTGGCGGAGGTGGCGGCAGGCGCCGAGCAGGTGCTGGTGACCGCCGCCGTGGACGAGGACGTGCCCGCCGAACTGGCCGGACATCGATTCCTCGTGGCGGATGGTGAGATCAACCGGGGGTGATCCCGTGAAGCGGACACCCCGGGTGATCGGCGCCACAGCAGTTGCCCACCGATCTGGGGACAAACCTGTGGACAGTGTGGATAACACCGTGAACGCGTTATCGCCCCGCGTGACCAAGGGGCCTGATAAGCGGCTTGACGCCCCCCGCCCGGGCGGTACCCCGGGTGAGGGAGCTTTGTTCGACACGCAGCGTGAACCGACCGCGGTATCGAACGGCGCAACCGATACTGAAAGCAAGGAACCGGCTACCGGTCGCGACCTCGCGCGCGCCGCTCTGGACGCCGCGAAGGCCAAAGCGAAGGCCCGCGGCGTTGAACCGGGCGTGCGCCGCGGCCGTATCACCGGAGGGGGAGCGGGTTCGGCGGGCCAAAGCCCGCGACGTCGTCGCTGGTCAGGGCCGGGTGCCGACGCCCGCGACCCGCAACCGCTCGGCAGGCTCGCCTCCCGGATCGCGGTCGACCGCGGCTGGAACACGCGGCTGGCCAACGGTCAGGTCTTCGGCAGCTGGGCACGGCTTGTGGGCGAAGAGGTCGCCGAACACGCCCAGCCGGTGGCGCTGAAGGACGGCGAGCTGACCGTCCGCGCGAGCTCGACAGCGTGGGCGACGCAGCTTCGCCTGCTTCAGGGGCAGCTGCTGGCGAAGATCGCGAAGGGCGTCGGGCACGGCGTGGTGAAGAAGATGCGGATCCAGGGGCCGACGGCGCCGAGCTGGCGGAAAGGGCCCCGGCACGTGCCGGGACGCGGCCCGCGTGACACGTACGGCTGATCCGAGTTGCGCTTCGCCGGGACTGTGCCACCAGCGCCCCGAGAACGCGCCCAGAGCGCTTCGTGAACGTCAAGACTCTTCTTTGAACGAATTAGCGCGCCTGTGAGCAAATCAGGGGTGTCCTTGCCGCATGTCTGCGAACGCGGCCAAGTACACTGGAGACGAGCGAGCGTCCGCTCGGGCGAGACGAGGAGAATCAACGCCTGTGACCGAGAACAAGAGCGAGTACAACGCGTCGTCGATCACGGTGCTCGAAGGCCTCGAAGCCGTCCGCAAGCGTCCCGGTATGTACATCGGTTCCACCGGTGAACGCGGCCTCCACCACCTCGTCCAGGAGGTGGTCGACAACTCCGTCGACGAGGCGATGGCCGGTTACGCGACCAAGGTCGAGGTTACCCTGCTGGCCGACGGCGGGGTGCGCGTCGTGGACGACGGCCGCGGCATCCCGGTCGACATGCACCCCAAGGAGCAGAAGCCGACCCTGGAGGTCGTGCTCACCGTGCTCCACGCGGGCGGCAAGTTCGACAGCGACTCCTACGCGGTCTCCGGTGGTCTGCACGGCGTCGGCGTCTCCGTGGTGAACGCGCTCTCGACCAAGCTGATCGCCGAAGTCAAACGCGGCGGGCACAGCTGGCGGCAGGTGTACACCGACCAGATCCCCGGTGAGCTGGAGGATCTCGGCCCCGCCGAGGACACCGGCACCACGATCACCTTCTGGGCCGACGGCGACATCTTCGAAACCACGACGTACAACTTCGAGACGATCTCCCGGCGTCTTCAGGAGATGGCCTTCCTCAACAAGGGCCTGACCCTTTCGCTGCGCGACGAGCGCGTCGCCGACGAAGAGACCGAGGCGGACGCTTCCGGCCAGGCGGCGCGGGTCAAGGAGAAGACCTACTGCTACCCGGGCGGTCTCGAAGACTTCGTCAAGCACATCAACGGCAGCAAGGACCCGATCCACGCGTCCGTGATCTCCTTCGAGGCCAAGGGCACCGGCCTCGAGGTCGAGGTCGCCATGCAGTGGAACAACGGCTTCACGCCGTCGGTGTACACCTTCGCCAACACGATCAACACGCACGAGGGCGGCACGCACGAAGAGGGCTTCCGCGCCGCGCTCACCCGCGTCGTCAACGCGTACGCGCGCGAGAAGAAGCTGCTCAAGGAGAAGGACGCCAACCTCTCCGGTGACGACGTGCGCGAGGGGCTCGCCGCGATCGTCTCGATCAAGCTCTCCGAGCCGCAGTTCGAAGGCCAGACCAAGACCAAGCTGGGCAACAGCGAGGCCAAGACGTTCGTGCAGCAGACCTCGAACGAATGGCTGGCCGACTGGTTCGAGCGCAACCCCACCGAGGCGAAGACGATCATCAACAAGTCGATCTCCTCGGCGCAGGCGCGGATGGCCGCCCGCAAGGCGCGTGACCTGGTCCGCCGCAAGGGCGCGCTGGAGATCGGCGGGCTGCCCGGCAAGCTCAAGGACTGCCGCTCGACCAACCCGTCGGAATGCGAGCTCTACATCGTCGAGGGTGACTCGGCGGGCGGTTCGGCCAAGGAAGGCCGCGACTCGATGTACCAGGCGATCCTGCCGATCCGAGGCAAGATCATCAACGTCGAGAAGGCCCGGATCGACCGCGTCCTCAAGAACACCGAGGTCCAGTCGCTGATCACCGCGCTCGGCACCGGTATCCACGAAGAGTTCGACATCGAGAAGCTGCGCTACCACAAGATCGTGCTGATGGCCGACGCCGACGTGGACGGCCAGCACATCACCACGCTGCTGCTCACCTTCCTGTTCCGGTTCATGCCCCCGCTGATCGAGCACGGGCACGTGTTCCTCTCGCGCCCGCCGCTGTACAAGATCAAGTGGCCGCGGCAGGAGCCGGAGTACGCCTACTCCGACCGGGAACGCGACGCCGTCATCCAGGCGGGTGTCGAGGCAGGCCGGAAGCTGCCGAAGGACGACGCGATCCAGCGCTACAAGGGTCTCGGCGAGATGAACGCCGAAGAGCTGTGGGAGACCACGATGGACCCGGCGAACCGGCTGCTCGGCCAGGTCACCCTGGACGACGCCGCGCAGGCCGACGACCTGTTCTCCGTCCTGATGGGCGAGGACGTCGAAGCGCGCCGTTCCTTCATCACGCGTAACGCCAAGGACGTGCGGTTCCTCGACGTCTAGCGACGTCCCGCTCTTTTGTCCCCTTAGGACTGCTCCCACGAGAAGGACCTCATGACGGAAACCTTGCCGCCGGCTCCGGACCACGACCGGATCGAACCGGTCGACATCCAGCAGGAGATGCAGCGCTCCTACATCGACTACGCGATGAGCGTCATCGTGTCGCGGGCGCTGCCGGACGTGCGGGACGGCCTCAAGCCGGTGCACCGCCGCGTGCTGTACTCGATGTTCGACTCCGGCTTCCGCCCCGACCGCGGGTACAACAAGTGCTCCCGCGTCGTCGGCGACGTGATGGGCAACTACCACCCGCACGGTGACTCCGCGATCTACGACGCGCTGGTGCGGCTCGCACAGCCGTGGTCGCTGCGGTACCCGCTGATCGACGGTCAGGGCAACTTCGGTTCGTCGGGCAACGACCCCGCCGCCGCCATGCGGTACACCGAGTCCCGGCTGGCGCATCTCGCGATGCACATGCTGCAGGACATCGAAGAAGAAACCGTCGACTTCTCCGACAACTACGACGGCCGCACCCAGGAGCCCGACGTCCTCCCGTCGCGGTTCCCGAACCTGCTGGTCAACGGTGGTTCCGGGATCGCGGTCGGGATGGCGACGAACATCCCGCCGCACAACCTGCGCGAGGTCGCCGACGGCGTCAAATGGGCGTTGGAGAACTTCGAGGCCAGCGACGACGAGCTGCTCGCCGCGCTGCTGGTCCGGATCAAGGGCCCGGACTTCCCGACCAAGGCGATGATCCTCGGCAACTCCGGGATCGAGGACGCGTACCGCACCGGCCGCGGCTCCGTGCGCATGCGCGCGGTCGTCGAGGTCGAAGAGGACGCCAAGGGCCGCACGATCCTGGTCGTGTCCGAGCTGCCGTACCAGGTGAACCCGGACAACCTGGTCGAGAACATCGCGAACCTGGTCCGCGACGGCAAGCTCACCGGCATCTCCGACATC
Organism: Amycolatopsis coloradensis; assembly: GCF_037997115.1. Lineage (NCBI taxonomy): Bacteria > Bacillati > Actinomycetota > Actinomycetes > Pseudonocardiales > Pseudonocardiaceae > Amycolatopsis > Amycolatopsis coloradensis. Next base: position 1,551,937 of record NZ_CP150484.1, on the reverse strand, counting down.
GCCGACGAGTCCAACAGCCGCAGCGGGATGCGGATCGTCGTCACGATCAAACGTGACGCGGTCGCGAAGGTCGTGCTGAACAACCTGTACAAGCACACCCAGCTGCAGCAGAACTTCGGTGTCAACATGCTGGCCCTGGTCGACGGCGTGCCCCGCACGCTGCGTCTCGACCAGATGATCCGGCACTACGTGAAGCACCAGATCGACGTCATCGTCCGCCGGACCCGTTTCCGGTTGCGCAAGGCCGAGGAACGCGCCCACATCCTGCGCGGTCTGGTCAAGGCGCTGGACATGCTCGACGAGGTCATCGCCCTCATCCGGCGCTCGCCCTCGGCCGAAGAGGCCCGGCCCGCCCTGATGAGCCTGCTGGACGTCGACGAGATCCAGGCGACCGCGATCCTCGACATGCAGCTCCGCCGTCTCGCGGCACTGGAGCGGCAGCGGATCATCGACACCCTCGCCGAGATCGAACTCGAGATCGCCGACCTCAAGGACATCCTCGAGAAGCCCGAGCGGCAGCGCGCGATCATCGCCGAGGAACTGCAGGAGATCGTCGACAAGTACGGCGACGACCGGCGCACCAAGATCATCCCGTTCGACGGCGAGGTCTCGGTCGAAGACCTCATCGCGGTCGAGGACGTCGTCGTCACGATCACCCGCACGGGTTACGCCAAGCGGACGAAAACCGATCTGTACCGCTCGCAGAAACGCGGTGGCAAGGGCGTCCAGGGCGCGACCCTCAAACAGGACGACATCGTCCAGCACTTCTTTGTCTGCTCGACGCACGACTGGATCCTGTTCTTCACGAACAAGGGCCGCGTGTACCGGGCCAAGGCCTACGACCTGCCCGAAGCCAACCGCAACGCGCGCGGCCAGCACGTCGCGAACCTGCTCGCGTTCCAGCCCGACGAGCAGATCGCCCAGGTCATCGAGATCCCGAACTACGAGGTCGCCCCATACCTCGTGCTCGCGACCCGCCGCGGCCTGGTGAAGAAGACCAAGCTCACCGACTTCGACTCCAACCGCGCCGGCGGCCTCATCGCCGTCAACCTGCGCGAAGGCGACGAACTGGTCGGCGCGGTCCTCGCGGCCGCCGAGGACGACCTGCTCCTCGTGTCCGCGGAAGGCCAGTCGATCCGCTTCCACGCCACCGACGAAGCCCTGCGCCCCATGGGCCGCGCGACGTCCGGTGTGCTGGGCATGCGGTTCAACGACGGCGACGAACTGCTCGGCATCAACGTCGTCCAGCCGGACCGGTTCCTCCTCGTCGCCACCGCCGGCGGCTACGCCAAGCGCACGCCGACCGACGACTACCCGGTGCAGGGTCGCGGCGGCAAGGGCGTGCTCACCATTCAGTACGACCAGAAACGTGGCAGGCTGGTGGGCGCGGTCATCGTCGACGCCGAAGACGAGCTGTACGCGATCACCTCCAGCGGCGGGGTGATCCGGACTTCGGCCGGACAGGTGCGCAAGGCAGGCAGGCAGACGAAGGGAGTGCGGCTGATGAATCTCGACGAAGGAACAACTCTTCTCGCGGTCGCACGCAACGCGGACGAGCCCTCAGACGTCGCCACTGCAGGTAGTACTGAAGGAGAAGAAACCCCGGCGTCGGAGCAGGAGTAGACGACGCCCCACGTACTGGGTAAGGACTGACACCTCGTGACACCATCCGAGAAGCCCGAAGCAGGCGGCGCGCAGGCGGGTTCGTCGAGCCCGCCCTGGCAGCGCGACAGCGGCGCCGGGGAGCCCGAAGGCTCCAGCGAGCAGACGGTCTCGGTGTCTTCGGTCGCCACCGAAGACGTGGCCCACTCGGACCCGAAGCGGGACGCGACGACCGTGACCGACTATCACGGTGTCAGCGGCACTGCCGCGAAGAGGCTTTTCGGCGACAGCGGAGAGGGCGACCCCGCCCCCTCCGCCATCCCGTCGGCCTCCCGCACCCGTGCCGCGCCCACCGCTCTCCGCCGCCCCGGCCGCGGACCGCGTCGCGCCAGCCTGCAGATCAAACGCTTCGACCCCTGGTCGGTGCTGAAACTGTCCCTAGTCCTCGGCGTCGCGCTGTTCTTCGTGTGGCTCGTCGCCGTCGGCGTCCTGTACACCGTCCTCGACGGCATGGGCGTCTGGGACAAACTCAACGGGACCTACTCGTCGCTCGTCGGCGGCGAAGGGGCCGACGCGCCGGCCGACCCGTTGATCAGTGCCGGCCGTGTCTTCGGGATCGCGGCCATCCTCGGCGCCATCAACATCGTGCTGATCTCGGCGCTGGCCACCGTCAGCGCCTTCATCTACAACGTCTCCGCCGACCTCGCCGGAGGCCTGGAAGTGACCCTTTCCGAACGAGAGTGACCCGGTTGCAGGGCGCCGAAAGGCGTCCTGTAATCTTCTCCTCGTTCGGGCCCATAGCTCAGGCGGTTAGAGCGCTTCGCTGATAACGAAGAGGTCCCAGGTTCAAGTCCTGGTGGGCCCACGCAGGTCAAAGGCCGGTTTGCAAGTATGCAAACCGGCCTTTTTGCTGCCTGGATGACTAAGTGAGTGACTATGCCGCCGAGTCGTCCTTAAAGATCTCGTCCATGGCTTTCGCGCCCTCCTGGATCACTGGCCGAATCTGGTGACGGTAGACCAGCTCCGTAACCGCGGTGCCGTTGTGCCCCATGAGCCGCGAGATCTGCTCAACCGGCATCCCACTGTCCGACAGCAGCGACGCGAAGCTGTGGCGCAGCTCACGTGGTGTCCACTCCTTCGGGTCGAGACCGGCCTTAGCCGCCACCTTCCGAAACGCTCGCCGAACGTTCGCCGCGTCCAGCTCCGTGCCGACGTCCGACGCGAACACCAAACCGTTCTCCTGCCAACGGTCACCGGCGACCCGTCGGGCGAAGTCCTGCTTCGCCTGCTGAGTCTTGAGCGCGTCCACGCACCGTTGAGGGAGCGCGAGCGAGCGTCGGGACTTGCGGGTTTTGGTGTCCCCGCCGACGCGTACCGACCTCCACACCATGATGTGCGGCGGAATCGCCGGAGTGGCGTCCATCTTCCCGACAAGATCAGTGTGGGTCCATTTGAGTGGGCGAAGTTCTTCCGTCCTTCCACCAAGCAGCAGAGACAAGATGATGTAGGCACGCATCTGTGTACGTTCGGCGGCTTTGAGCAACGCCTCCGCCTGCTCAAAGGTCAAGGACTTCGACGGGCGACCCGCCTGTCCTTGCGGCAGTTCGCAAAGCAGCATCACGTTCCGCTTGACCTTCTCGCGAGCCTGAGCGCGGGTGATAGCGCGAATCGGGATCGAGCGGACTTCCCGGAGGGTGCGGGTCGCGAGAGTTTGCGCCTTTTCCGCCAGCCACTTGTCCCCGTCGTCGGCGGTCATCTCCCGCAGTTTGCGAGCACCGATCGAGGGGATCACGTGCGTTTCCGCCAGAGTGGTCAGCTTGTCGATCGTGTTCTTGCTGCGCCCGGGGAGTCCGTACGTGAGCCAGTCGCGCACGGCCTGCTCTACGGTGTAGTTCCTGTCGTCCATCGGAACGCCGTCTTCGATGGAGCGGAGAATCTCCTTGAGCTTGTCCTTCGCTTCGGTCTTGGTCTTCCCGCGTCCCCTGCGCACAATCCGCTTTCCGGCCGCGGTGTAGCCGACGGTCGCCTCCGCTGTCCACCGCTGCCGCGACTCGTCCCAATACAGTCCGCCGTCGCCGCGGCTACGCCGTTTGGCCATAGTGGCCCCCTTCCGATTCCCTGGTGAGCAGTTCGAGATATGCCGTGATTGCGGTTGCTGGGATGCGGCGTGCCCGGCCTTCCTTGACGGATCGGAGGCGGCCCGCGCGGATGAGTTCGTAGATCACGGAACGGCTGAGGGAGAGCAGCCGCATCGCTTCCGGGATCGGGTAGAGGTGCCGGGCAGGAACGGGCAGAGGTGTGATCGTGGCGTCCATCGCGGGAGTCCTTCGGTGTCGTGCGGCCGGGCGGTGACGGTGACGAACACGGCGGTTCCTTTCGGTGGGTGTCACTCGGGTGTCACTGATGTTTGTGCTGGTCAAGGCGTTGGGGTGACAAGGTGACAGGGGTGACAGCGGAGACGGGTCCCTGCTGTCACGTGGTCAGGCGGCGGCCGGCGCGGTGGTGAGTTGGGCGGTGATGGCGGTGCCGATGAATGCGGTGTAGGCGGGTGGGATGGCTTCGGCGAGTTCGCGTCGGACGTCGGTGTGGTGGATGTCCATGGCGTTCTGCCAGTCGGTGACGGTGCCTTTGCCTCCGCCGTCGCCGTAGACGGCGACCATGTCCCCGTCGTACCGCTTGCCGTGGCGCCATCCCGAGACGCGGTGCCCGCGGTGCGACGTGTGCGCCGGCGGGGTGATGGTGGTGCCGTCGATCTCGAAGTACCGGTGGCGGAAGACCTTGAGTCCGAACGTGAGTCCGCAGAGGGTGAGGTCCCGGCGGAGTTGGGAGCCTTGGACGTTCTCGATGACGGTCACGATGTGCGGGTTCCGGGCCCGGATCGCGGCGAACACTTCGCGGGTGGCGGGGATGAGGTTGGTGTGGGTGTCGGTCCAGCCGGGGCGTTTGCGGTTCCCTGCGGTGAGTGCGCACGCGTCCTGACACGGCGGGGACCCGGCCACGACGTCGAATTCGTGGCCGTGTGCGTAGGCGTATTTGATCGCGTCGCCCTGGTGGAAGGTGAAGGGGTAGTTCGGTTGCGGGTCTTTGTCGACTCCGACGACGTCGAACCCCGCGCGGTGGTAGCCGAGGCTCGCGCCGCCGGCGCAGCAGAACAGGTCCAGCAGGCGGGGACGTCGACCGAACAGCGTGCTGAGCGGGTTCATGCAGAGTCCTTCCGTGGAGGGGGTGACAGGGCGGTCGGGGTGTCACTCGGGCTGTCACCGGGGTTTGGGCTGGTCAGCAGCCCGGGGTGACAGTGGTGACAGGGGTGACAGCGGGGGTGTGTCCCGGGTGTCACTCCGGGGCGCTGTAGGTGCCTTCGCGGTCGACCTGCAGCTGTCCGGCTTCCTGCATCCGTTTGCAGGTCTGCCGGACGGTGTTCGGGACGAGCTGCAGGGCTTCGGCGATCCGGGCGGGTTTGAGCGGCCCGTGGTCACGCAGNGTGTTCGGGACGAGCTGCAGGGCTTCGGCGATCCGGGCGGGTTTGAGCGGCCCGTGGTCACGCAGCAGTCGGAGAATGTCCGCGCGGGTGTTGGACACGGTGTGATCCGAGGCGGGGCCGTCCAATTTGGTCCAGGCGCCGGCCTGGGCGTCGAAGGACATGGCGTAGTCGGCTTCTTCGACGTCGCGGCCGGTGACGTGAAGAACCCCGTCGGCCTGCCCGCGGCCGCGTTCGAGCACCAATGTGGCGTCGACGGCGCCGGTGAGTCCCGCGGTGCCGGACACCAGGTTCTGCCAGTCTTCCGCGCCCTGTTTGCGGACGTGGTGGATCAACAGGAACGGGACGCTGTAGTGGTCGGCGAGACGCTTGAACCGGCCGGCGGCGGCGTAGTCCCCGGCGTAGGCGGACTGGCCGGGCGAGTCGGTGCCGCGCATTTTTTCGTAGGTGTCGATGATGACCAGTCGGGCGTGCGGGTTTTCCTCCAACCAGTCGACAAGGACTTGTTCGCCGCCGGCGGTCATGGTGGGACAGGCGGTTTCCAGGGTGAGCAGGGGTGCGGCCCGGCCACCGGTGGCGAGCATCTGACGTCGCCGGCGCTGCAGCCGTCGGCCGGTGTCTTCCAGTGCGCAGTACAGGACCGGGCCGCGCTCCACGCTGATCGAGCCCAACACGGGGTCGCCGTTGGCGATATCGGCGCCGAACCCCAGAGACAGCCACGACTTTCCGAGCTTCGGCGCACCGGCCAGCAGGTTCAGCCCTTCCGCGAGCAGTCCGGGGACGGCCCACTTCGGCGGCGGGAACTCCTCTCGCATCAGCTCCGCATCCGTCCACCGGGTACGGCGTTCGGGCGGGGTCGGCACGGGCGCCAAAGCGCGTGGGGAAGTCATGATCGGGCCTCCGTGGTGCGGGTAGTCAGGCGGCCAGCAACGGCGTGGACGCGCCGGACAGGGCGTGAGCGTCGGCGATCAGGCGGCCGACGTGTTCGGCGACTCCGGGGACGATGGCGTTTCCGTAGGCGCGCAGGTGGTGTTCAACCAGTTCGCGGGGAAGCCCATCAACCAGCCGATCCACTCCGGGTTCGCTTGCCCAGTGCCCCGCGCTTGCCCACGTCGGGGTTGTCCGTCGCGCCATTCCTTGCGGCGGCTGGTCGTGCCGGTGCGCAGCTTCGCCAGCAGGTCCCCCCGGCCGCCGCGTTCCCCGTCCGAGGCGCGGGGCGTGGGCCACTCCGAGCAGGCGGGCACGTGCTTGTGGGGCGCCCACCTCACAAGCTCGGATACGGCCGATGCGGTGGCGGTATCCCAGTCGAACAAGGTCGGCGTGGACGATGTCGAGTCCTCGGGTCCGCAGGCCGGGCACGTTCTCCCAGAGCACCCACTCAGGTCCGACCGCGCGGATGACGTCGAGCATCGCGGGCCAGAGCCACCGCTCATCCTCTTGCGCGAGGCCGAGCCCGGCGAGGGAGACCGGCTGGCACGGGAAGCCACCCGCGACCAGGTCGACGTGTGGGCGGGACTGGGATTCCCACCAGGCGACAGCGGTTCGGACGTCGTCATGCCGGGGCACCTCCGGGTAGTGGTGGGCGAGAACGGAGCGGCAGAACGGGTCGATCTCGACCTGACCGACCACGGTCATCCCGGCGCGCTCCAGACCGAGATCCATCCCGCCGATACCGGCGAACAGGGACAGGACGTTCATCACGCGACCTTCCTGGGGCGGTTGGCCCCGGCCTTGAGGCCGGAGGTGATCGTGGTTTCGGCCTCGCGTTCGGTGAAGGCCCGGATGCCGATGTGGCGCCCGGCGGCGGTCCTCAGCGCCGCACGTACCTCGTCCTCACTGACCGCGCCACCGGCGACCAGTTGCCCGAGCGCGACGGCGGCGGCGTAGAGCGTGGCGTTGCGGTTGGTCGTGGCGTCGGCGACTTTCCCGGCCTCCGCCCGGATCGCCGCGGTGAGGTAGCGTTCGCGGCGGCCGGTCGACGGCCGGATGGGCACCACCGGCGCGGGCGGCAACGCGGCCGGGGTGAGCCGGTCCGCGAGCCATGCCGGCATTCCCGCCACCGGCCCGTCGAACAGGTAGCCGTACCGGCCGGAGGCGGCGACGCTGCCGGGGGCGACGACGTAGCCACCCCATGCGCGGACGTCGACTTTCCAGCCGAGCCCGTTCCCGCGCTCCCCGCCGGTGTTGCGCAGTTGCACACCGTCCGGCGCCCGGAAGTACAAGTGCAGCCCACCGGACGGCGTCCGGACGGTGAGGGTGTCCCCGGGCAGGGGCTCCCCGGCCTGCTCCGCCAGGATCGCGAGCACATCCTCACCGGACGTCGCGCCCTGCTCCGCCCACTCTGCGGGGATCTCTTCCCCGGGCTTGGCCACGTCGAGGTCGATCACGCACAGCCCGGACGGGCCGGTGGCCAACCCGACGTTGTACGCGGCCTGCGACCACGCCGCCCGGATCTTGGCCGGGTCGGTGGTGGCGCGCTGCTCCCACGTCCGGTGACCATCAGCGCAGCGGCCGGTGCCGGGGCAGGCGTCGATGTTGTGCCCCGCGGGACGCTTGCGGCCCGGCCGGAGCGGGAACACGTGCCAGCCGCGCCCGGCCGCGTCCAGCGCCGCCGCCATCAGGGTGTCGTTCGGGGTGTTCATCGGGCCTCCTTCACGAGCCGGCGGGGACGTTCCTCGCGGGTATGGCAGACCAGGCAGAGACGGGACTCGCGCGGCGTGTCGTGGACAGGCAACATCGGGTCGCCTTTGCCACAGCCACAGCCGCACGCGCGCCAGGAGTTCGGCCACGTGTGCCCGTTCTCGCGGCACTGCTGCGCGATGGCGCACTCGTCGCACTGCACGCCATCGGCCGTGACCTTCCAGCCGGAGTCGGTCAGGACCGTGGTGGCCTCCTGCACGGTCCTGAAGTGCAGCTCGCAGCCGAGGTCTTCGGAGTTGCTGAACGCGTGCCCGCAGTCCCCGCACACCGCGACCACGCACGTCTCACGCCTGAATCCCGGCCGGGTCATCGGGTCTCCTGGGAAGTCAGGACGGCGAGTGCGTCGGTGAGGATTTCGGCGTGGTCGAACGCGATCGAGCCGGGGTTGCGCAGCAGCCACGTGACCGGGAGCCACGCGGCGTGGGCGGCGTCGTCTCCGGCGGTCGGCTTGACCGGCACGGTCGTGGTGGTGAAGAACGCCACGGTGATGTAGCGGCCGCGGGGGTCGCGGTCGGGCCGGTCGTAGACGTCGAGCTGCCGCATCGCGACGGCCTTGAGCCCGGTCTCTTCCTCCAGCTCCCGCATGGCGGCCTGGTAGAAGGTCTCGCCCGGGTCGACGTGCCCACCGGGGAATGCCCACTGGCCGGTGAACGGCTCCCATCGGCGCTGGATCATCAGCACGTGCCAGGTGTCGCGGCGGCGGGTGAACACCAGCGCATCAGCGGTGAGACGGACGTTTTCGTGGGTGTCCATTGTGGTCCTTCCGGTTGTCGTGTCCCTGCACTGACCTGCGAACTAGCGGCGGCGGAGGTTGCGGAGGTTGATCCCGATCTGGAACGGCACGACGTCGTCCCCGCTGGCGACGTTGTGGGTGGACTGCTGGCCGTCGGCGGGGGAATCGGGCTGGTAGTCGTCGCTGTGGTGGACGGTCGCGGCGCCACTGCGCGCGGCGGCTCGTGCCCGTGCCGCGCCCTTGCGGGCGGCGTCGACGGCGCGCTTCACGTGGTCGGGCAGGTCGTCCATGCTCGTGACCTGGGTGCCGTTCATGACGACGGTGCCGCCGATGACGACGTCGGCCTGAATCCCGACCGTGGCACCGGGTGCGGCGTAGTTGACGTTGGTGAACGTGGTCCCGCTCTGCCCGGAGTTCGTGGCGCCGCGGTCACGTCCTGCCGCGCCGGTGTCCTCGCGGAATTCGTTGCTGTCCACTGTGTCTTCTCCTGGTGTCGTGTCCCCGTCCTGAGCAGCAGGGGAGGGAATGCCGGCATCGGGAGTGAGCGGATACGCGGCGTGAGTGTCGGCAAGGCGCTGCTTCGCGGCGTCGAGCCGGGCCTGCGCGGCGGCTTCCGCGGTGTCGTCACCTGCAGCACGGGCGGCTTTCACCGCGTTCTGTGCGCGTTCGACCTGCTTGTTCACGGTGTTCAGGGCGCGGGCGCGGTGCGCGGAGCTGCCGGAGCAGCGGCGCCCGCCGTCGGAGGATGAGCGGCACATACGGTCTCCTTGGGGTGTCGTGTCCCTGTGCTGAGCTGGGGGTTCGCGGAAGGTCAGACTTTGGAGCCGGAGATACGGCCCTTGGCGTTGAGCAGGGCGGCGACCCGTTCGATGCGGCCCCAGTGCTTCCGGACCTGCCTGTGGGCTTCGCGTAGCGCCTGGCCCTTGCTGATTCCCGTGCCGCGGNAGTGCTTCCGGACCTGCCTGTGGGCTTCGCGTAGCGCCTGGCCCTTGCTGATTCCCGTGCCGCGGGAGTCGCGGCGGAAGTTGCGGTGATCGCCGCCGGCGGTGTGCTTGGCGAGGCTTTCGGCTTTCCACTGGCCGTAGCCGTTGCGGGTCAGGAACCGGGTTTCCGCAGCTTGACCGGCCATGACCATGGCCAGCCACGCCATCGGGTTGGCCTCGTCCGGGCCGTCTTCGACGGTGCAGGTGTTCCCGGCGCCGTTGCCCAGGATCTCCAGGTGGCTGACCCGGCCGCCGTTGACGACGTGGATCACGGCGTGTCCGGCCTCGTGGAAGGCGATCGCGAGCCGGTCGAGGTCGGCGGTGTCGTCGGTGCGTCCCATCGCGAAGTCCTCTCGTCAGTTACGGTGAGTGAGCATTTTTGGCATGGGGGTGCCGTGGCGGCGGCCGGTGGCGCGTCGCCTGAGGGGTGTGGACTTCGAGTGAGATCGGGAGTGAGGTCCCGCGAGTCCGGTTAGGTTCCTAACTCCCGGAGTGAAATCCGGGCTCTGGCCTGCTGATCTGCGGAAAGTTAGCCGGGTGAGGCGAGTTAGCCCGGTCCGTCAGGGGCTCGTGATCATGGTTTCCGGCGGTGTCGCCGCCGTCCGGGCCGGGCTAACTCCGGTCACTCGTCGCCGTCCAGGTCCGCAGTCGCTTGCTTCGCGAGAGCTTCACGCACCGTGACCGGATCGACCGGCCAGCGGTTGCCCGTGGAGGGCACCTTGACCCCGTACTGGGAGGCCAGGATCTCCCGCAGGCCCTTGCCCGTGAGCCGCTTGTACGGCTCCCAGCCCGGGGCGTGCGCTGCCAGCAGCGCGGGCACATCCGCTGCGGGCACTGTCGTGTCCCCGAGGACGGAGTCGAGGTCTTCCAGCAGATCCCGCGCCACCGGGATTTCCCGGGCCGGCGCCGGGGTGCCCGGCAGGGATTTCATTGCGGCCAGCGACCGTTCGATGATCGGGGTGACCTGGTCGTTGTCGCGGGACACGTCCAGGAAATACACCTGCACGATCTCCGAGCGCTCCCCGGTGAAACCCTTGACCACCGCGGTTCCCTTGTCGGTGCCCGGAATCAGCTCCGTCGCGCGGTGACCGGCGGCGTAGGCACCCTGCCCGAGCAGCGCGTCGTTGGCCACGTGGTCACCGACGGCGAACGCGACACCGTTGGAGCAGTTGCGCGTGACGTCGCGGGGCATCGAGTCCTTGGTAGGGGCCTGCGTGGAGACGATCAGGTGAATCGCGCGCTTGCGTCCCAGCCGGACAATGTCGACCAGCAGCCGCGAGATTTCCTTGCCGTACAAGGGATGTTGGATCGCGACGTGCGCCTCTTCCAGCAGCGCGAAGATGGGGTGCAGGCCGACGTTCTTGTTCGCGTACTCCCGCGTGACGGCGGGGATCTCGTACTTGACCAGCAGTTCGCCGCGGCGCTGCACTTCGGCGTGCAGGTCCTGCAGGTCGGCGAGGATTTCGCCGATCTTCTCGTCTTCGGCGCCCATCACGTAGCGGGTGCACCGCGGCTTGAACACCTCGAAGTCGAAGTTCGCGTCCGGCACCCAAATCCGCAGCTCGGCAGTGGGATCGAGTGCCGCACCGGCCATGATGATCCGGGCCGCGGACGACTTGCCCTGGCCGGGCATGCCGCCGCAGATCGTGTTCCGTTCCATGAGCGGGGCGTTGATCGGGTTGCCCCGCAACGTTTTCCCGAACGGAACACCCTTGAACACGTCCACCACACCATCGGTGAGCAGCGGATACTCGCCCGCGCCTTCGGCAAGCGCGCCCTTGTCGGCAACCCACAGGTCGAGGATTCCGGCCTCGGACCCGGTGGTGGGCCACACTTCCTTCGCCAGCCGGTGCAGACCGGTCGCGAGGTCCCCGCGGCGGCGGGCGACCTTTTCCGCGGTCACACCGGCCGGGAGCCGGACGACGGCGTGGGTTCCGCGACCGTCCACCCGGGCCGGGGTGAGGAACTGCAGCGGCGAACCGGTCTTGAGGTAGGCGGTGATCTGGGGGATACGCAGGGCAGACAGCGCGGCCGCGATCGTGGTCTCATCGATCGACACGTCCACATCGGACTCCGCCGACGTCGCCAGCCAGCCCGGGGCCGCACCGGCCTTGCGGCCCAGGTGCCACAGCCCGATGACGGCAACCCAGGGGGCGGCGAGCACGATCGGGCCCCAGGCGATCGTGAGGACCATGACCACCCAGTTGATCGCGTCGATCACCGCGCTGAGCGGGGCGATCACATCGGAGATCCGCTCGTTCGCCACCGCCAGCACGATCCCCAGCGCCAGCAGGAACCCGATCCCCGCGGCCACGCTGATCACCAGCGCTTTCGCGACCTTGCCCGGGGCCTGCAGCATGTCCATCCGGCGGGAATGCCGGCGTTCCTTCGCCGCTTCGGCGCGCTCGTCCCACTCCTTGAGGGCTTCCATGTCCCCGCGCAGCTCCGCACCGCGCATCAGCCGCTCATACCGGGCGTTCGTCGACGATTCCCACGCACGCACGGCCAGCACCTTCGCGCCGCCGCCGACGTAGACGGCGTTGCGGACCAGCGCCTTCCCGACGGTCTTGGTGCGCTCGTGGGTCGCGACGGCCTTGGTGACGCGGGCGACGGTGACCACGTCGTTGCGGTACCCCTGGTACCGCGCCATCATCTTCGCCTTCTCCGAGGTGAGGCGCTGGTACTCCTCCTCGGTGATGAACTCGCCCTCGATCGCGCCGCCGTCGACGGTCGGGAGGTGGTGCACGGTCGCCAGCTCCGCAGACTCCGTGGTCTCGTTCGGGTTCACTTGGCGTCTCCCTTGAACTTGTCGCGCAGCTTGCGGGCCGATTCCGGCTTGCACTTGAGCGCCTTACGGATCGATTCGGCCGACGTCGGGTTGACGTCCCCGGCCTTGACCAGCGACCAGAACTGGTCTTCCAGCTCCGCGGGGGTGCGGGTTTTCGGTGCCCGGATCGTGCGGCGCCGCGGGGTCGATTCCTGCTGGTCAACCTCCGGATCGAGCACCGCGACCGCGCCGGAACCGGCCGTGTCGGCGGTCGGGGTGATCGAGGGTCGATCCTGCTGCGCGAGCCACGCCGCTACCTCGTCGGCGAGACTGACCGGAACCTCCGTGAGGCGGCCGCGGCGGCTGATCTCGTACCGGCCCGGGGCGAACACCAGCGTCGCGGTTCCGGTGTGGTCGATCTCGCCGACCGCGTGCCGGATCGCCGCCGCGCGGATCTTCATCGTCTTCGCGAGTGCCTGCCGCTCCAGCTTCGCCGCGGCCTTCTCCACCGCTGTCCGGCGCGGGGACGCGACCGCGAGTTGGTGGGCGATGACACCGGCGATCGACACCAGGCCCATCAGCAGACCCGAGGACCAGCCGTGGCGGAGACCGTCCAGCAGGTTCAGGGCGAACCCGTATCCGGCGAACACCCAGATCCCGACCTGCAGCGACCACACCGGACGGCCCGGCGTCCGCCGCGCCACCTGCACCGCGACCGCGAACGCCCACATCCCCAGTTCGCTGATCACCGGGAGGACGACTCCGAGGGCGCTGCCGTAGGTCTCGACACCGTGGCGCGCCATCGCGGGCACCGCCAGCACCGCCGCGGCCACACCCAGCAGGTAAATCGGGCCGTCCACCCGATGCGCCGCCAGCCATCCCGCCAGCGCCGCCCACCGGGCCGCCCGCTTCGCCTGCCGCGCGGCCTTGGCCGCGGCGTCAAGCTCGGCCTGCGCGGCGGCGTCCTTGCGCTGCTGCTCCGCCAGCGCCACCCGTTCGGCCACGCGCCGCTCCGAGCGGGCCGCGGCGTCGAGCCGGGCCTGTTCCCGGTCGGCGATCCGGTCCGCGCGCTGCTGTTCCCTCCACGTGCTCATGCCCGAACCTCCCGCTCACTCGCCATGCCGGCGTTCCCGTGCGGCCCCGTCTCGATCTGCCGGGGCAGCACCTTGTTCTGCAGCTCCGCCCGCGTCTTGTGGTCGCGGATCTCGTTCAGCGCCCACCACACGGCGACGACTCCGGAGACCGTGGCCAGCCACGGCCACACCAGCACCCCGGCGACGGCGGGAAGGGTGATCCCGGCCAGTTCCCCGGCGTGCCCGACCGTCCAGGCCACCGCGGCGTCGGTGCGGGTCCGCTCGTTCTGCTGTGTCATGGCCGGACCTCCCGTCCTGTTGGCGTGCAAGCGAAGTGGTTGATCGGACCGCGCGGTGACCGTGACACTTGCGTCACCGCATAGCCATCGACCCGGCTCATCACTCCGGTGATGACCTGCAGCAGCAGCCCCAGCGGAATCCGCATCAACTGCAGCACCGCGAACAGCACCACCGCCGCCACGAACCGCAGCAACGCCCCAGTGCCGCGCGTCTCCAGCACGTTGAAGACCGTCATGGGTCAGCCCTCCCAGTCACACAGATCGCAGAAGGCTTTGTCGGGGTCGTCGGGAGCCGGGCCGCGCAAGGTCTGCACTGTCGCTTCGGCCTTGCAGGCCGGGCAGTCGGAGAAGGTTTCCGGGCAGTCGTCATCGGACTCGTGCCAGTAGCCGCAGGTGTCGCAGCAGTAGCCGTACTCGTCCTCGTCCATGCTCACGCCGCCTCTTCCACGTCGTTGGCCATCTCGATCTCCAGGCAGGACCAGCACTGCCGGGTACTGGTCGGCACGCAGTAGTCCTTCTCTGCGGCGCAGTCCACGCAGGTGCGACGGGCACGCATCGCGTACTGCAGGTTGCGCAGCCGCGAGACCCGCTGAGCCTCCGACGGCTCCGGACGCAGGGCGGCGTCCGCCAGAGCGAACAGCTCCGCCACGGACTCCCGGGCGTAGGGCTTGCGGTGCCGGAACACCAGCAGCGCCACCGGGTCCAGCCCGGCCACCGACCAACCGGCCTCGCGCAGCTGCGTGGTGGTGTAGAGCCCGACCGGGGCCTCGTCCCACCCGAAGTAGGGCAGGCCCTCCCGGATGCCGCGGGCTTCCGCGACCAAAAGCCTGTCCCCGTAAGGGATCTGCACGATGATCCGCGCGGCGCTCACAGGACTTCACCCGCTTCGATCACCGGGCCGCGCTCGTTGAACCACGCCACCGCGGCCGACAGCTGCGCGAACCGGCCAAGCGCTTCCCGGTAGGAGGCGTCGGTGACCAGGTCCTCGGTCCTGAAGCTGTCCGCGCGCATCTCCGTGCACTGGCGGATCAGGTTCACCCACTCGCCCATGGCGTCGAGCCCGGCGTTGAGCTGCCGCACAGCGCGCTCACGCGTTCGGGCGGCGAACTGGCGAGTCTCGTCCTCTACCATCGGGAACCCCTTCGAGTCCTTAGCTGGCTGGTCGGGACCCGGCGCGGTCGGCGCGTTCTTGGCGGAGTGGGCCGCCGCGTCGGGGCAAGTGATCAGGAAGCGGGGCATCACGCCACCGCCATCAGCTGGGCCGCGTGCTGGTGTGCCTGCTCGGCCTGTTCCGCGGCGCCGGCCGCGCCCGTGGCGGCCAGGTGCTCCAGCACCACGGCCTTGCGCTCGTACCAGGCGGCGACCGAGGCCACCGGCGCGTCGACGGCCGGGCGGGTCAGGTGCAGCGCACCCAGTTCGGCGAGCACGTTCCGGGCCGCCATCACGCGGCCTCCGTCCCGGCAGGCGCCGACACCGGGAGACGGGTGGGCAGCGACCGCAGCGCCTCGCGGCCGGCGCGACGGCGGGCACGTCCCGCACGGCGCTGGTCGGTGAAGTCGTAAAGGAACGCCGCAGAGGCGGCGTGCTCATCGGCCGCCAGCTCCCGATCGACCTCTTCCAGCAGCGCGTCAATCGCGGATTCGGTCAGACCATCCGGGTAGAAACCCTCACCCTCGATACCGTCGCAGACCTCCGGGAAGGTGGCCGGGGACGCCGGGTACCAGGTGTTGCGCTTCGCGTTCATCTGTTCTCCCAAAAGTGCGTTGTCGTTGTGTGAACGTGCAGGTCAGAAGCTGTTGAAGAACGTCACGACGCTCGTCGCAGCGGTGTCGATCGCCCCGAACACGGACTTACCGAACGCCGCGGCCTCGATCGGCGCCTTCACGATCAAGACCAGCGCCAGCACCACCAGAGCCCCGAACACCCACTTCCCCTTGCCGCCACCGAGCTTCAGGCCAGGAACCTTGTGCTTCACCATCTCGTTCTCCCTTCGAACTATCCCGGGACGCTTCTCCTGTACCGGGATGATGGCCATGACTCTGCCGTCAGCCTTCCGGGATGTCAAGAACTATCCCGGGATAGTTTTCATAGGCAGGGAAGCTGTGGGAGGATGGGAGACATGGAACGAGTGGATGCGAAGGCTGTGGCCAGGCAACTTCGGGCAGCCATCCGCGAAGGTGAGCTGCCGGAAGGGGCAACCCTGCCGACTAACGAGGTGCTTCGTGAGCGGTTCGGGGCGGGCAAGAACGTGGTCTCAGCGGCGATCCAGACTCTCAAGGGAGAGGGCTTGCTCACCGGCGGGCGGGGCGGACCTGTGCGCGTCCGGGTCACGCCGAAGCACCTGACGCGTTCGAACACCGCTTACCAGGAGGAGAAGGATCTCGTCAGGGAGCCCGAAGAGGTTCGTCGCCGTCGGGGTTCCGCAGAACGCGACGCCAATATTGACATTGAAGCCGTCAATGATGATCAGGCGACCTATGACGTCGTGGAACCGCCTTCGGACATAGCCGAGATCCTCGGTTTGTCGCCGGGGCAATACGTCCTGCGGCGGACGTATCTTCGCCAATATCAGGAAGGCGAGGGATATAGTCGAATGGTCTCCTATATCCCGTATCGCCTCGTAAAAGATTACCCGCCACTATTGGACGCCAGCAATGAACCGTGGCCAGGCGGTACGCAGCACCAGCTCTTCACTGCGGGGATCGAGTGCGGAAAGATTATTGATCAAGTTACGGCACGTATGCCGACAAGTGAAGAATCCGACCTGTACGATATTCCATTTAACGTGCCAGTGCTTGTCATTAGGAAAAAAACTTACGATACAGCGGGGCGCGTAGTAGACGTCGGTCAATTGCTAATACCGGGCGATCGTGCATTATTGGAATATGTTACCGAACTGCGACGTTGGTGAGGATGACTGTGGCAACCCCTCGACTTATTTCAGTAGTAACCCCAGTATTTGATGGCGGCCACCACTACTTGCGCGAAGCCTACGAATCACTATGTGCTCAAGACATGCCAGATGGCTGGGCTTGGGAGTGGTGCGTACAAGAGGATGGCAGCACTGGAGTACCCATGCGCGAACTGCCAGCCGACGACCCCCGGATTCAATTCGGCACCGGCCTGGCGGGGCGCGCCGCTGTGGCGCGAAACATGGCACTAGCTCAAGCAAGCGGGATTGTCATTCGAAACCTCGATGCCGATGATCTGCTTCTGCCGGGTGCTTTGAAACGTGATATCGAAACGTTGCGTCGAGTAGCATGGTGCGTGTCGGCTGCGCTGGATCTCCTGCCTGGCGGGGAGACGGTGCCCGGTCCCTATGATCCGCCTAATGGTCCAGTCGATAGGGAGCGGTTCTATCGCGAACAGGAAGACGACAAACTTTCTGTTCAGGCAACCACTTTTGCAGTGCACACCGATTTGATATGGGCACTCGGGGGGTGGACTGCCATTACGGGGGCTGAGACAGTTAGCACCTTGCTTGCCGCTGAAGCGGTAACGCCAGGTGAGTTTATCGCCGAACCCAGCGTGCTCTATCGGAAACATTCAGCGCAGACAACTGCGGACGATAGCTATTGGAACCCGCAGGAAGAAGCGGCGCGTAAGAGGTTTGGCCTAATGCGAGCTAAGTCGTTGCGCGCTGGCGATTATTATTACGACCTAGGCGACATTGACAATGGCGATGGGGAAATGGGCACTTCCCTGCCGCCGGAGGGGCGGCAGGCGCAAGCCATGTCACGTCTAGTTCGACGTAAGGAGGGTTGGGCCTAGAAGGGAGCGAGCTGATCTCCTCCCGTGGGACATCAGCCGCGGCTTGACGCGTCCGGATGGCGAAGACGCTCTCGGGTCGCTTCCAAGCGTGGCGCCAACGCGTCCGACAAGATCCACTGCCGTTGGGGAGTGCCGCCGCTTCCCGGGGTTCCCAGCATGAACGACACCCACCCCGCCCAATGGCCGGAGGTTGTCGCGGACCACGCGCTGAGCAGTCCGGGCACCATGCCCGTCAGGTCGAGACCGTCCGGCATCGAGGCGATCGGTGTTCCGACGGGGAAGACTTGGCGCAGGTCAACCCACACGGGGCGGGCAGGATTGACCTCGTGGAGGTAGAGGGCAGGGGAGGACCTCGCCGCAGCCGGATCGGACATGTGTTCGATTATGCAACGAGTGTCACTACGTGATCCAGGGCGGCGCGACCTGCAGAAACGGCGATGCCGGCATCGGACAGCGCACGACACCCCTCGCTTGCCGAACTCAGTCGGCTATAGCACCGGGCGGGTAGAAGTTTCGTTTCCCCTGGTAGTGGCGATCGAGAACGTCTTCTAGCTCCCCCTCTGGACTCGGGCCGCCATCATCGGTGCAGAAGGGGGTGATCTTGTCGACGATCTCCCCGAAACGCTGCTGCGCTGCCTGCTTGGTCAGGTTGATGCACTTCCCGATCTCGGACCATGAAGCTCCTTCAGTTCGAGCCTGCGCGATCAGAAAGGCATATTCGACGTCAATTGAGCGCTCAAGCCATCGAAGGATCGCGAGACAGTTCAACGGACCGAGGGGATCCTCGTCCTCGTCATCCGCGTCCTCGGGTGCGTAGCCGTAATACTCGCTCCCGAGGCGAAGGACGGACTTCCGAAGTTCATCGCCTGCTGCTGTCGGAGCCACTTCCGGCCAGGTGAGGTGTGCTGGGCTGTGCACGATCCATATGGGTTCCACCTGGTCAATCTTAGTTGACGATTTCCCGATGGCTGTGTGCGAACCTAACGTCAGGCGGCAGGCCGGAGCCACAAAAGCAGACGGCCCCCGCGTCACCGGGAGCCGCCTAGCCCAAGTCCGACTGCTGCGGAAGAGGACGTACATGACTGTAGTGGAACCTGACAGAGACGCCAGAGCTGATCACAGCGAGGCTCGCTTAAGTGCTGGTGACAGCGGCCTTCTGTCGATGCGAGCCCTGTTGATCATCACATTGTCGGGTGTCGTTGCTTTGCTCGCGGGCTTAGCGGCCGGTACTCAGGCCGGCTTGGGGGCACTCGCAGGAGCTGGTCCAGGCTGGGGGCTCGCAGTCGGCATCATCACCGGCTTGGCCGCCGCCGCGTTAGCCGGACTGACCTGCGCAGGTGGGCTCCATGTGTTGATAGGGCGAACTCGATGACAGTCGAAACAGTTCGCAGGTGGGGTGCGACCATTCTCGTCGGTTGAGCCAGTCACCGAGTGACAGTTGGGACGTGTCTTGGCTGTCACCCCTGTCACTCTGTCACTCCACCCCCTGTGACCTGCGCAAATAGGAGTGACAGGGGAGTGACAGGGGTAGCGTTGTCACTCTTCCCACTCTTCTTCTATGTCACAGCAGTAACTACGGCTGAAACAGGTGGGGGGCCCTGCCTAGGTAGGAGGTGCCCCCACCTGGTTCAGCCTCTTTCTAGACCCGTGTGGGTGGCAAAGTGAGTGACGATCGCGATGGAAATGCGCGTACGTCCGCGGACGTACGCGGACACACCTGCCCCAGGTCGGGTCCCGATTGACAAGGTCAGTAACCGTGGCTTTTGGCCTGATAACGAAGAGGTCCCAGGTTCAAGTCCTGGTGGGCCCACCCGGTTGGCCCGGTTGTATCTGCAAAATGCGCAGATGCAACCGGGTGTTTTTCGTTTTGGGGGTCGAACCCCCAAACCCCCGCCAGGGAGGGCTTCGCCCCCCTGGACCCCCCCAAGCGTTGGGGCGCGTGGCCGTTGTGGGTTCCGGTGGTCCGCGGTTCCACGTGGAACGTGGTGCAGTAGCATCGGTGGGTAGGCGGAGCAACTCGGCGGAAAGAGGGGGCTTCTGATGAAGAAGCTGTTGGCACTCGCGGTCATCGCGGGCGGCGTGCTGTTCGTGATCAAGCGCAACAAGGCCGCCAAGGCCGAGGCCGACCTCTGGCGTGAGGCCACCGCTCCCACCGAGCGTCCCCTGGGATCCGCCTCCACCAACGGAAGCGCTCCGGCCAAGGCCGCGGACGCGTCCCGCAACAACTGATTTCGGCGCGGGCGGTTATCATGATCGGCTGCGATCCGGGGCTGTAGCTCAATTGGTAGAGCACCGCCTTTGCAAGGCGGGGGTCAGGGGTTCGATTCCCCTCAGCTCCACTCTGGGATTCACGAAGGGGATCCACGAAGGCCACCCGCACCGCGGGTGGCCTTTTCGTTTCCCCCAGAATGCGCGCATGGGTGTGCTCTTCGACTACTTCGCCGCACCGGACAACGACGCCGCGGCCGCCACCATCGACCTCGTCGGCGGCCCCGCCGAGGCGTCCTTGCCGACCGTCCAACTCAAGGGTGTGGATCCGTTCGTTCAGCTGGGCACGCTGGAGTCCCTGCTCACCGGTGCCGACTACGAGACCGTCATCGACCGCGAAATCGCCCCCGTCGCCATGGCCGGTGACGGCGTACGTCTGGTCGTCCCGCTGACCGAAGAGCTGTCCGCCGCGCTGTCCGACGCCGACGAAGCGCGCTTACGCGAGGTGGCCGAGCCCTGGTCCCGGACCGAGGAGTTCGATGGCCAGGCCGACCCCGCCGACTTGGCCGCCGTGCTGACCGGCCTCGCGGAAGTCGCCCGCACCGCCACGACCAGGGGCGACCGCCTCTACTGCTGGGTCTGCGTCTGAGGAGCGATGTTCGTCACCGTACGCGGATGACAAAGTCGTGCGCCCAGCCAAGTCAACGCTGCTTACATGGGGGTGAATCCGGACAGCGAGGTGAACATGGTCAAGTTTCGAGACCGACCTCGACGATCTCAGGTTGTCGAGCAAGGAACTGCAGAAATGCCGCGGACATAGTCAGCCGCGTTCCTCGCCTCCGCCGCGGTGGTCGCGGCGGTGACGATGCCGGCGCTCAGCTCGCCGCCGCGTGGGCGGGCAGGTCGACCCGGTCGCGGAACCAGGGGCAGTCCTCAAGGTTCCCCTCGCGGCGGCAAGTGAGGAGCTCGACCAGGTAGTCGTGCGCGGTGTCGAGCCGCGCACGCTCCCGTTCGATCTCGGCGACCCTGCTCGTCACCACCTCCCGCCAGCGCTGCTGTTCGGCGAGCAGTTCGGTGATCCTGGTCAGGCCGAGCCCGCCGATCCGCCGCCAGTGCTTGATCAGCGCGATGCGGTACAGCTGGTCGTCGTCGTAGTACCGCTTGCCCGAACGGCGGAAGGCCGTGATGAGCCCGCGGCGTTCCCAGTAGTGCAGGGTCGAGATCGCCAGCCCGAAATGGTCGGCGGCCTCGCGAACCGGCGTCAAGGAATCCATGCGACCAGTCTAAGTTAGGTCACCCTAACTTTCGAGCCAGCCAGGTGAAGGTCCACCGGTAGAAGGCAGGCGCGGCGAGGCTGGTGTTGATCGAGTGACCGCTGCCCCGCACGATCTTGTCGGCGCCGCAGTCGCCGTTCCCGCAGACCAGGGTGTCGTGCTCGCCGAGCACGTACGCCGTCGGGACCTTCGGTGCCGATCGTGTCGCCGCGCCGGGTCCCACCGAGCGGAGTTCCGCCGACGCCAGCGTGTCCTTGAGGGCTTCTTCGACGGGAATGATCGCGGGGTCGTAGGTGCCGGGGTGGTGGAAGGTCTGCGCGCGGGTGCCGGGACGTGTCGTGAAATAGCCGCGGGCCCAAGGCTTTCCGGCGAACTTCGGGTCCAGTTCGGCAGGGAAGAACGGTGATTCCGTCGCCGCGGACCGTGCGCCGGGCCGGTCGCGGGGGATGCCGCTGACGATCACGGCGTCGACGCCGCCCCGTCCGGCGGCCCGTTCCGCGACGAGCCCGCCCATGGAGTGTCCATTGAGGACGATTGTGCGGAACCGTGGGCGCAGCTGCCGGACGACCTGGTGGACGGCCTCGCCGCCGGCCTCGAAGTCGAGGGTTTCCGGATCCGGACGGCTGCTGCGGCCGTACCCGAGCCTGTCGAGGTTGAGCGTCGCGTAGCCCGCGCGGGTCGCACTGTCCACATAGGAATACCGACGCGGCTGGTACGGCCAGTCCCAGTAGTCACGGTCGTAGGTCCCGCCGTGCAACAGGATCTGGATCGGCTTGCGCGGGGTGAGCTTCCCGCGGACGCAGAGTTCGCCCGCGATCGTCTGGCGTTCGCCGTTCACCTGGACCGCGAAACGTTGTTCGGCGCAGCGGGCCGGTCGTTCCGCGGCGAGCGCGGTCGTGGTTCCGGACAGGGAGAGGAATGCGGTGAGCAGAGCGGCTTTCGCGAGGAATTTCATGGCGGAAGCGTCGCTCGCGTGCCGAGGTCGCGTCGTCGTGCCGGCGTGGGGATCGGTGGCTACGTCAGACGCGCACCATCCCGCTCTGATAGGCGAAGACCACGAGCTGCGCGCGGTCGCGGGCGTGGACCTTGGTCATCGCCCGGCTGACGTGGGTCCGGACGGTCGCCGCGCTGATCACGAACTCCCGCGCGATCTCCTCGTTCGACATTCCCTGCGCGACGCGAAGGACGACTTCGTGCTCTCGTTCGGTGAACGCCGAGCCGTCGGCACGGGGCAGCGAAGGTGACGGCCGAGCGGTGAATTCCGCGATCAGCCGCCTGGTCACGCTCGGGGAGAGGAGCGCGTCTCCCGCCGCCACGACGCGGACCGCCTGGATCAGATCGGCGGGCCTCGTGTGCTTGAGCAGGAAGCCGCTCGCTCCGCCGCGTAGCGCGTCGAAGACGTATTCGTCGAGGTCGAATGTCGTCAGCATGAGGACGCGGACACCGGAAAGCCGTTCGTCCGCCATGATCCGGCGGGTGGCTTCCAACCCGTCCGTCCCTGGCATCCGGATATCCATCAGCACCACGTCGGGCACGGTTTCCGCGACGACGGCGACCGCCGCCTCGCCGTCGTCCGCTTCCCCCACCACGGTGATCCCGGCTTCCGCCCGGAGCAGCGCCGCGAACCCGGACCGCACCAGGAGCTGATCGTCGGCGAGCACCACCCTGATCACGGCCATCGCGCGCTCACCCGGAACCTCCCGTCCTCACGGCCCGCGGTCAGTGTGCCGCCGGTCGCCCTGGCCCGTTCACCCATTCCGCTGATCCCGGCACCGGGGACGTCCGGACCAGGCGCGCGGACCTCGTTGACCTCGTTGATTACGTCGAGCCGCAGGCCCCTCTCGTCGGCTCGCACCGTCACTTCGGCGGCCGACCTGCCGTGTTTCGCGGCGTTCGTGAGGGATTCCTGGACGATCCGGTACACCGCGCCGCCGACCGGCTGCCCGATCCCGGGAGCGTCGAGGTCCAGCGTGACGGCCAGGCCCGCCTGGTTCGCCGACGCGACCAGCGCGGGAATGTCCGCCACCTCGGGCGCCGGCCGGAGCGGGGCGGATTCGTCACGCAGCAGCCGCACCATCGCGTTCAGCTCGTCCAGGATCGTCCCACTGACCGTGCGGACGACACCGAGCGCTTCCTTCGCCACTTCCGGGTGATCGTCGATCACGTGCTCGGCCATCCCCGACTGGACGTTGATGACCGCCATCGCGTGGCCGACGCTGTCGTGCAGATCCTGGGCGATGCGCAGCCGCTCGCCGAGGACGCGATCGCGTTCCGCCTGTTCTGCGGCCGCGGCCCGCTCACGCCGTCCTCGAAGCGCGTCGGCCGCGAAGACCGCGAAGCCTGCCCAGCCGACGAAGACCAGATCGAGGACGCCCGCCCCGCCGGTGGCCAGGTTCACGCCGACGACTATCACCGCCATACCGCCCGCGACGGCGTACGCGAGCCGCCGCGGACGCAGCGTTCCGAGCGCGAACAGCGGCACGAGACCGGCGAACAACACCGGACCGTCGGGATAGCCGAAACCCAGGTAGAGCAGCAGCGCAAACGCTTCCGTTCCGGCCGCGACAACCGGAAGCCGCCACGCTGCCGCGAGTGTGAGACAAGCGAGCGCGACGACGGCGAAGCCGAACGCGTCGACCGGGCGTTCCCCAGGCCCGGGTTCGAGATTCGCCGTGCCGACGACGAGCAGCGCGCTCACCGCGAGCCAAGCGGCGACTGCTCCGCCCCTGATCAGCCACTTCACCCGCCCAGTCTGCCGAAACCGGACGGCGCGCGCGTCCGCGTTCCGTGGAGCCCGCCTACGTCAGATGTGCAGCAGCCGCTCGTCGAGCGCCGCCAGATAGTCGCGGCCGAACTCGCCGTTCTCCAGGTCGCGCCACAGCACCGGCGGCAGATCCTGAGCCACCTCGGGCGAGCGCGACGCGGCGGCCAGCGCGATCGTCGCGACGGTGTCGACGTCACCGGTGAGCGCGACGGTGGCATGGAGCATTCCGCTCAGGCTC
This sequence comes from Amycolatopsis coloradensis, assembly GCF_037997115.1. Taxonomy (NCBI): domain Bacteria; kingdom Bacillati; phylum Actinomycetota; class Actinomycetes; order Pseudonocardiales; family Pseudonocardiaceae; genus Amycolatopsis; species Amycolatopsis coloradensis. The sequence goes on along the minus strand of NZ_CP150484.1, from coordinate 1,528,047 downwards.
CGGCAGGACGCGAGGGTGGTCAGCGCGGCGCGCACGCTCATCCAGCCCTGCGGCCCGACCTTGCCCGACCACGGCAGCGCCCAGCCGCCGTGCCCGACGTCCTCCGGAAGGATCCCGTCGATCCACCTCGCGAGCTCGGAAAGCGGACCCACCCGATGGTGGCAGTAGTGCACGGCCAGCGCGGCGGCCTGCGCCGCGGCGATCCCGGCCGGGGTGTCGTGCGTGATCCTGGCCTGCAGTTTCGCGTGGTAGAGGACGTCGTCGACGGTCGGCAGGAGCCCGATCGGCCCCGCGCGCATGGCCGCACCGCTCTTGTCGCTTTGCGGCTGGAGGCGCCGTAGCAGCTCTTCGCCGTCCCGGACCTCGCTGAGCAGCTGATGGAAACGCGGCGCGTAGCCGTCGTGCGGATCGCGGTGATACGCCCGCACGAACTGCTCGGCGAGCAGCAGCGGCGTCCATCGCCGTCCCGACACGAGCACCTCGGCGATCGCGATCGTCATCTGCGTGTCGTCGGTGTAGCGACCGGCCGGGGCGCCGGGCTGACCGTGATGCGGCACGTAACCGGTCAGCTTGTTGTGTTCGGCGACGAAGCTCGGGTACGCGTGCTCGAAGGAGCCTCCGTACGCGTCGCCGATGGCCAGTTCGACCAGCATCCGGTAATCGTGCCAGGCTGCGGGGTATCGCCCGATACCCATACCGTGGAGTCATGGCGACCGACAAGCTGCGCGCGTGGTGGGCACATCGGCAGGGGCTCGACGGAACGCGGCGCGGATCCTCGGCGGCCGCCGTGCTGGAGCGGACCGGCTGGATGCGCTCGGTCGGCGGATCGGCGCCCTATCTCGGGTTGTTCGCCAGGGCGGGCCTCGATCGCGAAACGGTCGACGCGGACGTCGCGCGGCTCGCCATCCACGAACTGCCTTCGGCGCGTGGCTGCGCCTACGTCCTGCCGTCGGTGGATTTCGAACTCGGCCTGACCGTCGGCGCCGCGGCGCCCGCCGGTGAACTCGCGGCCGCGGAGAAATACCTCGGCGTCACGCAGGCCGAGATCGAGCAGTTGTGCGTCACCATCGCCGATCTGCTCGACGGCGCCGGCGAACCGCTCGCCCCGGCCGCGATCAAGGACGCCGCCGGACCGGTGGTGCGCAATCTCGGGGAAGCGGGCCGCAAACGCAGCACCACCACGACGTTGCCGCTCGCGCTCGGCCTGCTCCAGGCCCGCGGCGACATCCGCCGGGTCCCGGTCGACGGGCGGCTGGACCAGCAGCGTTACGGCTACGTCCGCTGGGCGCCGTCCCCGCGCGGTGGACTGTCCGATATGGACACCGCGCGAAAAGAACTCGCCCGGCGGTACTTCTCTTGGGCGGCCCCGGCGTCGCTGAAGCATTTCCGCTGGTTCTCCGGTTTCACCGCGACCAGTGCGAAGAAGATCGCGGAACAGCTGGAACTCGTGCCGCTCGACGGCACCGATCTCTTGCTGCCCGAGGAGATCGCCGACGAGTTCGCCGCGTTCACCGTGCCGGCCGAGCCGTCGTACGCGCTGCTCGCCGGGATCGACGGCGTCCATCTGCTGCACCGCGACCTGCCGCGGCTGCTCGCCGACGCCGACGTCGAACGCCCGGTGCCCGGAGGCCGCGCGGGGGAGACGCTGGGCGGGCAGGCGGATCCGCCGAGTCACGTCATCGTCGACCGGGGGCGCATCGCCGGCTTGTGGGAATTCGACACGGAGACGCGCAAGATCGTCCACAAGTTCTTCGGCGAAGAGGACACCGCGCTGCGCGAGACGATCGCGCGGACCGAGGAATTCGTCCGTGACCAACTGGGCGACGCCCGGAGCTTCAGCTTGGATTCACCGAAGAGCCGGGCGTCGCGAGTGGCCGATCTCAGGCTTTCGCCTCGTTGATCAGGATGTCGACCGCCTTGTCGTTGCGGGCGGTCTGCTCCGGGATCACCGAAGCGGGCGGGTAGAAGCCGTCGATCCCGCCGTCCTTCGGGTACATCTCGAAGGTGTAGCTGAGGATCTTGTGCTTGCCCCACAACCAGTCGTTGACGTCGCCGTCGGTGACGTACAGATCGCTGGACTGCTCCGGCGTGTAGCCGTTGGTGGCGGCCATCTGCTTGCCGACGTCGGCGAAGCGCTTCGCTTCCTCTTCGTTCAGGCCCGTGTCGGTGTCGGCCTTCGTGTAGCCGTACGGCCAGAGCACCAGTTCCGAGAAGGTGTGGAAGTCGATGTGCGTCTTGATCTGCTGCGCGCCACCGACCACGCGGGAGTCCACGAAATCCGCGACCGCCTTGGTCTCCGGCTCGGAGAACGCCGACGGACCGTGGTAGTCCTCGGCCGACGGGCTGTTGCTCGACCCGCCGCAGCAGTTCCACTTGTAGTCCCAGTTGCGGTTCGGGTCGGTGCCGATCGCGCTGCTGCCCGGCACGGGCTTCCGCGTCTTGCGCCAGCCCTGGTACTCGCCGCCGGAGATGTCGTACTCCGAGCCGTCCGGGTTGACGTTCGGGATCACGTAGATCTCGTGTTCGTCGACCATCTTCTTGATGGCCGCGTCGGTCGCGTAGCCGCTGGTGAACCGCTGCACGATCCGCAGGCACATCTCAGTGGTGAGGTGTTCGCGCGCGTGCTGGTTGCAGGTGAACAGGACCTCGGGCTCGTTCTCGTCCGTGCCCGCGTTGTCGCTGATCTTCAGCAGGTTCAGCTCGCGGCCCTCGTGGGACTTGCCGACGCTGGACAGCGTCGCGATGTCGCTGTGGTCCTTCGCGGCCTTCTGCAGCTCTGCGGTCGTTTCGGCGTAGGTGTGGTACGCCTCGTCGCCCGGAGGGAAGTCGCCCGCGACCGCCGCGGTGCCCGCGCGACCGCTCCGCTGCTTGAGCATGCTGTCGAAGTCGCCGAGCGGTTTCAGGCCGAAGCCGTTCGCGCGCAGGGCCGCGGCCTGCCCCGGCGTGGCGACGACGGTCAGCGCGCCGCCGCGCGAGCCCGCGACGTCGACGCCGGTACGAGCGACCTCGGTGCGTTTGTCCGGGGTGGACGCGCCCTCCACCGAGTACAGCCCTCTCGCCGGGTCGCCGGTCTGGGCGCTCGCGACGGGCGTCGTGACGGCCAGCAGGGCGAGCCCTGTGGCGGCCAAGGCGCCCCCGATGCGACGGCGTGTGGACATTTCGCCTCCGAACGATCTGGGACAAGGTGTCCGTTCACCGTCGCCGAAGTGAATCATCCACGACAACCCGACGATCGTCGTTCCCAGTTACCGTTTACGGCCAGAGGCGTTCTTTGCGCCAGCTTCCGTTCTCGCGCCGGTAGCGGAGCCGCTTGTGCCGCCGGTCGTGGCTCGCCTGCCAGAACTCCACTTCGGACGGCGTCACCAGGTACCGGGTCCAGGTTTCCGGTGCCACGCCGGGATTCTCCCCGACCCACCGCTCCGCTTCCGCGGCCGCGTGGTCGAGATCGGCCGGATCCTCCAGTACCTGGGACTGTCTGCCGATGAACGCCTCCACCCGGGACGCCGGCGGCCGGGCGGTGAAATCGGCGGCGGACACTTCGGGATCGGCTGCCGAGACCGGACCGCGCAGGCGCACCTGACGGCCTCGTCCCGGCCAGAAGAAGGTCAGCGCGGCGAACGGATTATTCGCCAGCTGAACCCCTTTCGGGCTTTCGGAACTCGTCGCCACCGCCCAGGTGTCCCCGTCGACGTCCTTGAGGATCACGACCCGCGCGTCCGGCACCCCGTCGGCGTCCACTGTGGACAGAGTGACGGCATGCGGCGCCAGGACGTGTTCACCCGCTTCTTCGAGCCATTCCAGGAAAAGCTCCCGCGGGGTCGCTGGTGCGGCCTCGATGCCGAACTCCGGAAGTTCCTCGGGGAACGACGGCCAGCCGCGCAACGTGCGGTTCATCAGTACCCCGGCGGGCGCTGCGGCGGATAACCGGGCGCGGGCGGCGGATAGTGCGGCGGATGCTGGCCCGGCGGCGGACCCTGCGCGGGCGGCGGCCCGACCGGGTACTGCGGCGGCGGTGGCTGCTGCGGCTGCCAGCCGGGAGGCGGCTGCTGACCGGGAGGCGGCCCCGGCGGCCCTGGCGGCATGGGCGGCTGCTGGCCCTGCGACTGCGCCCATTGCACTTGCTGATAGACCTCGGCGGGCTGCGGGAAGCAGAACGTCAGCTTCGCGTTGACCGAACCCTGTACCGCCGCGCCCCACAGCTTCCCGCCGACGAACGCGTACATCTGGGCCGCTGAAACGTCGACGGCCACCATGCGCGTCTCGCCGCCGAACTGGTTGCCGGACTTCGCCGACGCGGCCTGCGCGGCGTCCGGGTACACGCGGTCGCCGATCAGCCCGGCGATGACCACCGAAGCGGCCGTCCAGCCGACCGTGCCCATCACGTTCGCGCGCGCGTGCTGCGTCGCCAGCCCGGTGAAGTCGTACAACGCGGGCGCGGTCACCTCCGGGATCGCCGCGGCGACCACGCAGTAGTTCATCGTCGACATCATCACGGACTCGGTGAACAGGCCCACGACGGCCGCGCTCGGCCCGATCTGGACGGTGTTCAGCCTGCCCCCGCTGCGCTGGATACGCTCTGCCACCGCACCCAGGTACTGCTCCTTGCTGAGCACTGACCCTCCCGAAGACTCCTCGCGCACGGCCATCGTCGCACGAACGGCGATCTGCTTCACTGGACGCCACTATGCGACGTCTTCTGATCTTGCCGCTCGTCGTGCCGCTGCTGGCGGCCTGCGGGCCGACGGAACAGCCGCCGCCCGCGGCGAGTTCGCCCGCGCCGTCGAGCACCGCGGCGCCCAGCATCCCGCCCGCCCCGGAACCCACCGGCAAGGGACCGTGCCCGTACCTCGGCACCGACTTCGTCTCGGACGCCAACGGGCAGAAGGTCTCCAAGGTCAAGACCTCGGCCGATCAGCCGCATCCGACGTGTTTCTTCTATGCGCTGAGCGGGAAACTGCAGCTCACCGTGCGCGTGTACGTCGGGGAACCCGCCGTGGCCAAGGCACTGGTGGACCAGGCCGCGCCCATCGACACCTCGAACCCGGCCGACGAACCGGCGGGCTGGAAGGGCGGCTACCAACCTTCCGGGGAAGGCGCCGTTTACGCGGTCGCGAAGGGCGGGAACGCGGTTGTCGTGACCACCAACCAGAAGCAGAGCATCAAAGCACGTACGGTGGCGAAGGAGGCTATCGGTGAGCTGAAGCTCTAGGTAGTGGTATCCACACGTCAGAGTGAAGTTGATCTTGTACTACCCTGTGCCGCACGCGCGAGGTTTCGCGGGACCAGCGCGGGCGCCAGATCCGGCGGAGGCCGCCTTGCGGTGTGGCTCGGCGGCACAAAAGATCATTTCTCCCCATAAGACAAAAGGACAGGTTTCGTGGCTGACACCCTCAAGGAAATCTTGCTCGACTCCAGCCGTCGCCCGGCGGTCGTGAGCGACTTCGAAGGTCTCGTCGACGCCGAGGTCTCGGACAAGGGCGGCGTTTCGGGTGCCGTCGTGAAGACCGGCTTCGCCGCCGTCAAGAAGATCAAGCCGGGCATCATCCCCGCCGCCGTCGACACCCTGCTCGACGACTTCACTGTGGCCCTCGAGCCGTTCTACGGCGACTACAAGGCCAAGGGTGGCAACGACTTCGGCGCCTACCTGGTCGGCCGCAGCGACGAGGCTTCGGACGCGCTCCTGTCGGTCACCGACTCGCGCGCCGAGAAGAGCAGCCGCGACAGCATCAAGAAGGTCTACTCGAAGCTGCGCCCGAACGGCAAGAAGAACGTCGAGGAGGCCCTTCCCCGCCTCGGCCAGCTGATCGACAAGCACGCCGCGAACGCGTGACCCGTTCAGCCACGCGCTGAGCCGAACACCCGAAGGGGCGTCGTCCGCTCTCGACATCACGTCGGAAGTGACGGCGCCCCTTCGTCGTGTTCATGGGCCCTGGTCAGGCATCTTCCGGACCAGCAGGGGTGAAGGCTCCCTGAATAATTCTGACACCTTGTCAAAGCTCCCGCTCCGCAGATATCTTACAGATTGTAAGAGTTAACTCAGGCGGCTTGGGGAGCACGATGACGCCCTTTCACGGCACCGATCCGAAGAAGTTCATCGCGGACTTCCACGAGTCCTTCCACGACGAACTGGTGAACGGCGACGAAGACGCGGGCGTGATCGTCGACCGCTATCACACGCCTGACATCGTGCAGATCGCCGACGGGCACCGGATGGACCGGGACAAGCTCATCGCGCACACCCGCCCGGTCCGCAAGAACCGGCCCACCGCGCGAATGGAGGTGCACGACGCGGTGGCGGACGGGAACCGGATCGCCGCGCGGAGCACTCTCCACGTGACGAATCGCGAGAGGGACCTCAAGCTGGAGGTGTACTTCTTCGGGGAGTTCACCCCCGACGGCCGGATGCGGCGGGGACATACGCTCACCCGGACCGTGCCGGCGGCATGAGCACGAGCACCTATGCCGTGCGCGGCATGGCCTGTGGGCACTGCGCGGATTTCGTCACCGAGCAGATCAAGACCATCGCGGGAGTCACCGCCGTGGCGGTGGACGTCGACAACGGCATGGTGACCGTGACCAGCGACCAGGACCTCGACGTCGCAGTCGTCCGCGCCGCCGTCGAAGAAGCGGGCTACGAACTCGTCCCCGGAACGTGAAAGGGCCGCCCAGGACCGGACAGTGGTCCTGGGCGACCCTTCGCGACAAGCAGAAAAGCGTGAGGCGTCAGTTCTTCTTGTCGGCGGAGCCGGCGTTCGAAGCCTGGTGCCCGTTCTTCGGAGCCGCGGGCTTAGCCGCACCCGAACCCCCAGCCGGACCGGAAGCGGCAGGCTTCGCCGGTGCGGGTTTCGGAGCGGCCGCGGCCGGAGCCGCGGGCTTGGCCGGAGGAGCGGGCGGAGCCTTCGGCGGCGCGGGCGCGACCGGCGGCTCCTGCTTGGAACGCAGCGCGTAGGCGGCACCGGCGCCGACGACCGCGATACCGATCACCCACGGCCAGCGACGACGCTTGCGCGTTCCCTTGGCCGCCGACTTCGCCTCGACGAGCGCGGCCTTGAAGTCCTTCTTCGCCGCCTTGAAGTTCTTCTTGCCCCGGCGCTTGGACTCACCGGCGGACTTCGCGGCCTGGATGGCGGCCTTGCGCGCCTTGCGGCCCGGCTTCCGCATCTCGGAAATCCTGGCCAGAGCCTCCTTGCGAGCCGCCTTGGAGCTGCGCTTGAGCTCCTTGCGGGTCAGTTCCGTCTTCTTCGCGAGCTTCTTGCGCGCGCGACGGCTGGTCTTAGCGATCTCACCGGCGCTCTCGGAGAGCTTCTGCTCGGCTACCTCGACGGCGTGGGCGGTGGCTTCCTTACCCGCCTCGACGGCACGTTTGCGCAGGCCGAGCGCGCCGGCCTTCGCCGACTCGCTCACCGAATCTGCGGCCCGGGTCATGGCCTTCACCTCATCAATCGTTTTGATTCTGCTTCGTTGCTTGTAACCTATCGTGCCCCTTTTCCCCAGATCTTGCCGCAGATGGCACGATGAAGCTCGTGACTGAAAGCAAGGGATCCCTCATTGGTGGCGCGCTGAAGGCCACTCTGCACACCAACCAGGGTGACATCAACCTGAACCTGTTCCCCGACCACGCGCCGAAGACGGTCGCGAACTTCGTCGGGCTCGCCGAGGGCAGCAAGGAGTACACCCAGCCCAACGCGCAGGGCACGAACTCGGGCCCGTTCTACGACGGGTCGATCTTCCACCGCGTCATCGACGGCTTCATGCTGCAGGGCGGCGACCCGACCGGCACCGGCCGCGGCGGCCCCGGCTACAAGTTCGGCGACGAGTTCCACCCGGAGCTCCAGTTCTCCAAGCCGTACCTGCTGGCCATGGCCAACGCCGGGCCCGGCACCAACGGCTCGCAGTTCTTCATCACCGTCGCGCCGACGACGCACCTGAACTTCAAGCACACCATCTTCGGTGAGGTCGCGGACCAGGCGTCCCGCGACGTCGTCGACGCGATCGGCCGCACGGCGACCGGTCCGGCGGACCGTCCGCTGCAGGACATCGTCATCGAGAAGGTCAGCATCAGCCGCGAGGGCTGATCGTAGAGCCGGTTACGGGGGATTTCGGTAGGTTGGTGGCATCGTGAGCCAACCACCGAATCCCCAGTACCAGCAGGCCGCCATGCCCGGCTGCTGGTGGCACCCGAACCGGCCGACCGGGCTGAGCTGTTCACGCTGCGAGCGTCCGGCCTGCCCGGATTGCCTGCGCGAAGCCGCCGTGGGCTTCCAGTGCACGGACTGCGTCCAGGCGGGGCGCCAGCAGGATCGCGCCCAGCAGAAGCAGTACCGCGACGCGGGCTACGGCGCGCGCACTCTCGCGGGCGCACAGCCCGTTCAAACGGCTGTCGTGACGCCTGTCCTCCTGGCGCTCAACGTCGTCATCTTCTTCGTCACGGTCGCCCAGTCCGGCAGCATCGTGAACAACAACTTCTCCGAGCTCTTCCAGCTCGGCCAGCTGTGGAATCCGGCGACGCTGGCCGGCGACGAATGGTGGCGGATCTTCACCTCGGGCTTCCTCCAGTACGGCCTGCTGCACATCGCGAGCAACGCGTTCTCGCTGTGGTTCGTCGGCCGCCCCCTGGAGACCGCGCTCGGCCGCGTCCCGTTCACGGTGCTCTATTTCGTTTCGATGATCGGCGGCTCGGCCGCGAACCTGGTGTTCAACGGTCTCGACGCCGGTCCGGTGGTCGGGGCGTCCGGCGCCATCTTCGGGCTCATCGGCGCGTACACGGTCATCGTCATCAAGCTGAGGCTCAATCCGACCTGGTTGCTGGTCATCCTCGGCCTGAACGTCTTCATCACCTTCCAGGTGCCCAGTATCTCGATTCTCGGCCACGCCGGTGGCTTCGTCGGCGGCCTGGTGGCCACCTTCGCGCTGCTGTACGCCCCGGAAAAGAACCGGCTGAAGTGGCAGCTCGGCGGTATCGCGATCGTCGTGGTGGCCATGATCGGCCTCATCGCCTGGAAGGACTCGCAGACGATCTCCGCGTCCTGCGAGCTCACCACCAGCCGGGGCGCCCCCACATACGTCTGCTACCCGGAGTAGTCCCGGTTCCCCCGAGTGGGTCACCCGAATACCCGGTGGAGAAGCAACAAGCCCGGGTATCTTCGAGTTGATCATTGACATCATCAACTTGGGGGTTGAGATGAAGATCCGGAAAGCAGCAGCTCTCGCCGCCGTCGCCGTGCTGGCGTCGGCCTTGGCGCCGTCGGTCGCGCAGGCCGGTCAAGCCGCCGAGACCTGCCAGACCTACACCAAACGCTATTTCCTCGGCTCCGGCAGCGCGATCACGCTGCGTGTCGCCTACGTCGATGCGGCGTTGAAGATCTGCTTCGGCGATCCCGGCGTCACTTCGGCGGTGGCGACGCAGACCGTCGGCACCACCGGGCCGGGTGCGGCCACCGGCTGGGAGATCACCGCCGGTCCGGCCGTGGTGGAAGACCAGCGGCCCCGGCACGTGAAAGCGAAGTTCAGCGGTTCGCTGCGGACCTGCGTCGTCAAGATCAACCCGATCTGCTCGCCGGCCTCGCCGTACGAGATCTTCGGGGAATACGCGCCGCCGGCGGTGGGCCCGGCCGTCCCTGGCTGGTCACACGGCCCGAACGGCGACGTCCACTACTACGACAACGCCTGACCCTTGAGGGCGGTGAGGACGTCCAGGACGTCCCTGGGGTCCTCACCGAGGTCGATCCGGCCGAACACCAGCAGGTGGTCGCCGGATTCGACCTCGAGGGTCAGGTTGTCCCGGCCGAGCCGTCGCGTCGTGCGCAACCGCAGCCGGGCTTCGGACCAGGAGTAGCGGTGCGCGCCGCCGGCGGTCCTGGCCAGGATTCCGTCGGGTCCGGCGGCCAGCCGGGGACGGAGCAGGGTGCCGTGCAGCGCGAGAGCGCCCATGGACAGCATCGCGACCCCGGTCAGGACTGTGCCGCCGACGTCGCCGCCGAAGGCCAGCCAGAGCACTCCTGCCAGCAACAACAGGGTGATCACCCAGGCCACTACCACAACGTTCTGCCGCGGCGCCCAGGAGGTGGGGTAGTTATCCACAGGGGTTATCCACACTGGGGATGAGTCACACCGGTGTAATTAGGCGTCAAGCCGCCATCCGGGGTAATGCTCACCGCCACCGCATCGTCATGAGCAACCCGGCGATCATCAGCACGAAACCGATGGCGAAGTTCGTGTTGCCCAGATCCGCCATGAAGGGGATCTTGTCGCCCGCGATGTAGTTGACGACCAGCCACATCAGGCCGATCAGCATGAGGCCGAACATCACGATCTTGTAGAACAGGTTCGACGGGCCCGCCGCCTTGACCTTCACCGGCGTGCGGCGGTCGGTCGGCGGGGTGTACGCCGTCTTCTTGCGGACCTTGGACTTCGGCATCGTGTTCCTCGCGTACTGTTCGGCTTCCCTGGTGGCGATGACCCGCTTTCGGGTGCGCAACCAGCGCCACGTGCACACGTTAACGTAAACGAGCGCCGCTGGGCACCGTCCGGGACCGGTCGATTTCCCGCACTGTGACAATGGTGTCACAGACGGTTCGGCAGCGGTTTGGTTCGAGACTGAGGAGCTTTGCGTGGCTGAGCGGGAAGAGCCGGGCGGGGACCGTCGACGGTACTCCGAACGACCACCCGGCGGAGGCCGTCCGGCCCCCCGGCGTAGACCGGAGGACGCAATCCCGCCGCGCCGCGGCCAGGGAGAGGCGCCGACACCCCGCCGGAGGCCGCAGGACGGCAGGTCCTACGAAGGGCCGCCGCCGCGCCGCCGGAGCGACGCGCCACCGCCTCGCCGTCGTCCCGCGCCGCCGCCGGGGTCGACTGAGGAGACCGTCGTCTTCGAACCGGTCGGCGGTGGCACCGCGACCGAGGAACGTCCGCCGCCGCGCGAACTGGGCAAGGGCGGCGCCGCGATCCGGACCGTCGGCGAGCTCCTCATCACCGCGGGCCTCGTGGTGCTGCTGTTCATGGTCTACGAGGTCTACGTGACCGACCTCTTCTCCGCGGGCAAGCAGTCCGAGGCGAGTTCGGAACTGGACGGCGAGTGGGGCAAGGACCGGCAGCTGCACCCCGACCTGGTCGACGGGAAGGCGTTCGCCAGGATCCACATCCCGGTGTTCGGCGCCGACTTCAACTTCACCATCCAGGAAGGCACCACCGAGGCGGCGCTCGAAGTCGGCCCCGGCCACTACAAGGGCACGGCACTGCCCGGCGAGCCGGGTAACTTCGCCATCGCGGGCCACCGTGTCGGCAAGGGCGCGCCGTTCAACGATCTGGACAACCTCAGCTCGTGCGACCAGATCATCATCGAGACGCAGACCGACTTCTACATCTACAAGGTGCTGCCCTACAAAGACGAGGTCGAAGGCTGGGCCGCGGGCAAGGGCGCACAGCCGAAGTGCAAGAACGTCGGGACACTGCGCGACCCGAACGCCGTCGACGGCGGCGCCTACGGCGAGACCAACGGCCGCCGCATCGTGTTCCCGACCAAGGGCGACACGGTGAACCCGGTGCCGTACAAGGACCCGGATATCCTGCCGAAGGCCGAGCAGGTCTCGCTGCTCACGCTGACGACGTGTCACCCGAAGTTCTCGGCGAAGGAACGGCTCATCATCCACGCGGTGCTGGCTCAGCAGGTGCCGAAGAACCAGGTCGGCTCCTACGCCGAACTCCTGCCCAAGATCTCGGAGGCGCGCTGATGTACGGCTGGATCTGGCGCAAGCTGCCGGGCCCCTTCGCGGTGAAGCTCGCGACGGCCGTCGTGCTGGTGCTCGGGATCGTGGCGCTGCTGATGTTCGTCGTCTTCCCGTGGCTGGAACCGCGGCTCTGGTTCAACGAAGTGAGCGTCCAGTAGACGCGCGGTTCGGCGTCTTCCTTGTCTCCGGGCGGTTTCCCGGGCAGGAGGACGCCGATGTCCTGCGCCGGTCGGTCGACGCCGCCATCGCCGCGGAACGGGCCGGGTTCGACGACGTGTGGTTCGCCGAGCACCACTTCATGCCGTACGGCGTCTGCCCGTCCGCGATCACCCTCGCCGCGCACGTGCTGGGCCGCACCGAGCGGATCGCCGTCGGCACCGCGGTGAGCGTGCTGTCGGTCGCGCATCCGGTGGCGCTCGCCGAACAGTGGTCGCTGCTCGACGCGGTTTCGGGCGGTCGGCTGCGGATCGGCGTCGGCCGGGGCGGGCCGTGGCAGGACCTGGAGGTCTTCGGCACCGGCGCGGCCCGCTACGAAACCGGGTTCGAGGAGAGCCTCGACCTGTTGCTCGCCGCGATGATGTCGAAGACGGTCTCGGCGGACGGGGAGCACTTCCGGTTCCGGGAGGTGCCGATGGTGCCGCGGCCGGAGCGGGCTCCGCGCATGGTCGTGGCCTGTGGGGACGCCGGCTCTCGCGCGGTCCGGCTCGCCGCCGATCGCGGGCTGCCGATGCTGCTCGGGCTGCACACCGACGACGACGGCAAGATCGAAACCCTTGCCGCGTACGGGGATTCCGCCGCTGAACACGTCTCGACGGTGATGTGCCAGGTCGGGAACGACGCGCTGGACGTCGTGCGGTCTGCCTTGCCGGGCTCCCTCAAGGAGGGATTCGCCGGGCATGTGTACCTCGACGGCAAGCGGGGGCTGGACAAGGATCCGGTCTCCTACACCGACCGGCTGTGCGAGATGCACCCGATCGGCGGCGTGGAGTACTGCGTCGACCGGCTGGGAACGAGCATCCGGCGTACCGGGGTCTCCCACGTGATCATGATGGTGGAAGCGTCCGGTACGCCGGAGGGAACGCTCGAGAACATCGCGCGGATCGGGGAAGAGGTCCTTCCCGCGCTGCGCTGATGAGCCCTCAGCGGGAAAGCGTGCTTCGGGCTGCGCAGGGGTTAGCAGTCGCGGAGTTCCGGGCTCTGGTTCAGCAGCTGGCCGCGGACGGAGACGAACGCACGGTAGCGGTCACTGTCCACTTGGGACTTCTTGAACACGGCGACGCGGTGGCAGTTCTGGAACGCCAGCTTCACGCCGAAGTGCCGTTCCAGCCCGCCGCGGATGGCGTCCGAGGCCAGCGCCCGCAGCAGCTGGCCGCGTTCGGCCTCGCTCGGCGGCGGCGTCTCGTTGTCGGCGAACCCGTCGGCCGCGCCCTCGGCCTCCGCGATGACACCGGTGATCACGGTCCAGGCGTAGGGCAGGGACTCCCGGACACAGGCGACGAATTCGGCGTCGGAGACCTCCCCGCGCTCGGCCTTCTCCAGCAGCGCGGGCGATACATCCAGAGACATCGAACCTCCGAGAGAGACACAGTGAACGTGGGCCATCTCCCTGACTACTCACCCTCGGCCCCGGCCACAAGAGAAAACGATCATCATCACCACTTTGGCGGAAGCGGTCGTCACTCCCAGCGAAAGAGCTTCGCCGCCACGACACAACTGCCCACCGCGAAAGCCGCCAGTACGGTGAGTTGCAGCGGCTGGGCGCCGGTGCCGGTCCAGGCGTCTTCGAGGGCTTTGACGCCCGGCGGGACGTACGCGCCGATGTCCCGGATGGCCTCCGGCAGCAAGGGGCGCGGCAGCCAGACGCCGCCGAGGAACATGATCGGGACGTAGGCGATCATCGCGATCCCGCCCGCGGCGCGGCTGGTCTTGGCGACCGCCGCGGCGATCAGGCCGAGACCGAAGATCGCCGTCGTGCCGAGGACGAACGTCAGCAGGAAGCCGAGTGGGTGACGCGGGCTGGGGACGTCGAAGACGACGCCCGCCGTCACGAGGAGGATGCCGACCCCGCCGATCGTCACGGTGACGTTGATGATCAGCTGCGCCACCAGCAGCTGGGCCGGGTGCACCGGGGTGGTGGCGAAGCGGCGGAGGATGCCCTGTTCGCGGTAGGACGCGATGATCCCGGGGATCGCTTGCAGGCCCATCATCGCGATGGTGAGCACGATCATCGACGGCACCCAGGCGTCGAGGAAGCGCATACCCGTCGTTGTCCCGCTCTCCGCGCGAATGCCGGGGATCGCCCCGAGCACGGCCGTGATGGCGGTCGGCAGCACGAGCCCGCCGATGACGAAGCCGGGCGTGCGGAGGGCGAGTTTCGTTTCGGTGCGGGTGATGTTGGCGAGTGTGTTCATTTTCGTCTCCTCCGATCAGTCGCGGCCGGTCAGGGTCACGAAGGCTTCGTCCAAAGTGGATTTACCGGCGCGGTCACGGAGCTCGCCGGGGGTGCCGGTGGCGACCACGCGGCCGGCGTCGAAGATCGCGAGCCGGTCGCAGAGGCGTTCGGCCTCGTCCATGAAGTGCGTGACGAGGACGACGGTGACGCCGGTGTCGCGCACGGTCTCGACGAGCTTCCAGGTGTCGCGCCGGGCGTGCGGGTCCAGTCCGGTGGTCAGCTCGTCGAGGACGGCGATCTCCGGACGGCCGACCAGCGCGAGCGCGATCGAGACGCGCTGTTTCTGTCCGCCGGAAAGCTTGCCGAAGTACTTGTCCCGCTGCTGGGTGAGGCCCAGTTTCGCGAGCAGGTCACCGGTGTCGGCGGGGTTCGCGTAGAAGGACGCGTAGAGGTCGAGCGCTTCGTGGACCTTGATCTTGTCCGGCAGGCGGCTCTCCTGGAGCTGCGAGCCGAGGCGCTGCCGGAGGGCGCCGTGTTCCTTGCCGGGGTCGAGGCCGAGGACCGACATGGTGCCGGCGTCCGGCGTCCGCAGGCCCTGGAGGCATTCGACGGTGGTGGTCTTGCCCGCGCCGTTGGTCCCGAGGATCCCGAAGATCTCGCCCTGTTCCACGTGGAACGAAACGTCGTCGACCGCGACGTGCTCCCCGTACGTCTTGCGGAGGTTGCTGACTTCGATGAGTGGCATGCGAAAAACGTTATGGCGCAAGGAACTTCGCCAGAATGGCGCTGAACCCACACCTGGGGTGGGGCTGGGCCCACCCTGATCGGGGGCCTGTGGTCACTGTGCCGGGCCGGGGCGGTGGGGAAGACTTCGTCGCATGATCCGCACCTACCTCACCTCAGTGCGCCGGGGCTTCGTGCTCGCGGGGTTGGCGCTGGTGAGCTGGCTGGACCTGCTGCTCGAACTGGTGGGTTTCTGCCTGCTCTGTGTCGGCCTGGTCTTCGCCTACACGCTGGCGCTCGAAGGGACGCGTCCGCGCGCCGCGCTCACCCGCCGGCTGGCCGGACGCTGGTGCGGTGTCGACGTCGAACCGCCCTACCGGCCGGCGCCGCCGGAGCCGGAACGCGAGCGCGACGGCTGGTACCGCGACGGGAACAGCCTGTTCAAGCGGTCCTGGTTCATCCGGTGGACCAAACGGTTCGAGTGGATCTCCGACGATCCGGCGACCGGCCGGGATCTCGGCTGGCAGCTGTGGAATCCGTTGGCCGGTCTGGTGCTCGCGCCGGCGGTCCTGCTGACCGGACCGCGCGCGCTCCGGCTGTACGGGAAGTGGACGCGCTGGTGGCTCGGACCCCGCCCGGCCCGCGACGGAGACGGCTGGATCAAGAAGAGACTGAAGGCGCTGGGTTTCCAGATGGGGCTGTTCGCCCTTTCGGCCGCCCAGCTCGGGATGGTGATCCCGGCGCTGCTCGCCCTGATCTGGCCGTCGCCGCTGTTCGCGACGATGGTCGTCGCCGGCCGCACGGTGACCGACACCTTGCGCCGCGAGGCCAAGAACTGGACCGGCGTGCGGATCGACCGCCCGTACCTGCCGGAGCCGCCGTTCCCCGTCCCGCGCGCGGACGGGATGTACCAGCACGGACGGCAGCTGTACGACACACCGTGGTGGCCGGCGCGGCTGGCGCGCTGGCGCTGGGCGATGTCCGACCGCGCGACCTGGCGCGACATGGCGGCCGCGGTGGTCAACTCCGTGGTGCTGCTGCTGATGGTGGTGCCGACGGCGGCGCTGGTGTTCTTCGGTCTCTGGGGCGTGGTCGCGCTCTGGGTCTTGCGGCCGTTCGGGCAAGCGCTCGCGCTGACTCCGGTCGCCGTGGCGGCGTTCGTCGCCGGACTGGCCGCGGCGCCGTGGCTCGCCCGCCAAGGAGCGCGTTTCGCGAAGCTGCTCCTGGGGCCGACAGAGGCTTCGCGGCTGGCGCAGCGCGTCGAACGGCTGAAGCAGACGCGGACGGACGCGTCGGTCGCGCAGGCCGCCGAGCTGCGGCGCATCGAGCGGGACCTGCACGACGGGGTCCAGTCGCGGCTGGTCGCGATGGGGATGAAGCTGGGCGCGGTCGAAGCGTTGATCGACAGCGATCCGGCAGCGGCGAAACGGCTGGCCGCCGAGCTCCGGCAGACGTCGTCCGAGACGCTGACCGAGTTGCGGCTGCTGGTGCGCGGGATTCATCCGCCGGTGTTGTCCGAGCGCGGGCTCGGTGACGCGGTGCGGGCGATGGCGCTCGACAGTCCGTTGCGGGCTTCGGTGAACGGCGTCCTGCCTCGGCTGGAGCAGCCCGCGGAGGCGTGCGCGTACTTCGCGGTCAGCGAGCTGCTGGGTAACGCCGCGAAGCACGGCGAGGCGCGGCGAGTGTCGATCGACTTCGACTACGACGACGGTCTGTTGCGGATCGAGGTGACCGACGACGGCAAGGGAGGGGCGAACGCGGCCCGGGGGAGCGGGATTCGCGGGATCGAGCGCAGGCTGGGCGCGTTCGACGGTAGTTTCGCTCTGACCAGCCCGCTCGGCGGGCCGACGAAGGCGATCATGGAGATCCCGTGCCAGCTCGACCCCGATGCGTCGTCGCCGAGGACCAATATCTCCTCCGAGACGGCCTGACGCATTTGCTGACCGCGCACGGTTTCGACGTCGTCGAGGCGGTGGGCACCGGGCCGGAACTGGAACGGGCGCTGCGCACACACCGGCCCGACGTCTCGGTCGTCGACGTCCGGATGCCGCCGACGCTCACCGACGAGGGGCTTCAGGTCGCCCTGGCGGTGCGGCGTGACCTCCCCGGACTGCCGATTCTCGTTCTGTCACAACACGTCGAGCAGCTCTACGCGCGTGAGCTGCTCGCCGACGGCGCGGGCGCGATCGGCTACCTGCTGAAGGACCGCGTCTTCAACGCCGACCAGTTCATCGACGCGGTGCGGCGGGTAGCGGGCGGCGGGACCGCGATGGATCCCGAAGTGATCGCGAAACTGGTGGCGGGCAACGCATCCGACCCACTCGCGGCGTTGACCCCACGCGAGCGCGAGGTGCTCGGCTTGATGGCGGAGGGTTGTTCCAACGCGGCCATCGCCGGACGGCTGCACTTCAGCGAAGGGGCGGTGGGGAAGCACACCGCGAACATCTTCGCGAAGCTCGGCATCGTCGCCTCGGACGACACGAATCGCCGCGTTCTCGCCGTCCTCGCTTACTTGGGCACGCCGTGAAGGCCTCCTTCCCTACCTTGAGCGTAGGGAAGGAGGCCTTCAGGGAACGGGTTCAGGAGCGCGAGATGCGGGTCATCTCTTCGCGCTCGACGACCTTGACGCGTTCCCGGCCGTGCGGAGCGCCGAGGGACTTCTCGTGGGCGTCGAGTTTGCCCCAGCCCTCCCAGGTGGTGAAGGGCACGCCGCGTTCGGTCAGGAACCCGAGGATCGCGTCGGGGTCGTCCACGGCCGGGGCCGTCAGGGCGTCGGCGTCGGCCAGCAGGCTCGCGATCGTTTCGGCCGCGTCGCCCTTGGTGTGGCCGATGAGGCCGACCGGGCCGCGCTTGATCCAGCCGGTCACGTAGACGCCCGGCACCTGCTCCTCGTCGATGTCCAGCACCCGGCCCGCCTGGTTCGGCACGGTCCCGGTGGTGTGGTCGAACGGGATCTCCGGCAGATGCGACGACAGGTAGCCCACCGCGCGGTAGACGGCCTGGACGTCCCAGTCGTGGAATTCGCCGGTGCCGCGCACGTTGCCGTCACCGGTCAGTTCGGTGCGCTCGGTCCGCAGGCCGGTCACCTTGCCGTCTTCGCCGACGATCTCGCAGGGCGAGTGCAGGAAGTGCAGGTGCAGCCGCTTCGGCCGGTCGCCCTGGTCGCGGATCGCCCACTCCTGCAGCGTCTTCACGACCATGTCGATCTGCTTCGACGCCCGCAGCGCGGCGATGCTGCCCTCGTCGAACTCGATGTCCTCGGGGTAGACGATGACCTCGACGTTCGGCGAGTGGTCCAGCTCCCGCAGCTCCAGCGGCGTGAACTTCGCCTGTGCCGGGCCGCGGCGGCCGAACACGTGCACGTCGGTGACCGGGCTGGCCTTCAGCCCCTGGTAGACGTTGTCCGGGATGTCGGTGCTGAGCAGCTCGTCGGCGGTCTTCGCGAGGATCCGTGCCACGTCGAGCGCCACGTTCCCGACCCCGAGGACCGCGACCGAGGTGGCGTTCAGCGGCCAGGTGCGCGGCACGTCCGGGTGCCCGTCGTACCAGGAGACGAAGTCGGCGGCGCCGTAGCTGCCGTCGAGGTCGATCCCGGGGATGTCGAGCGCGCGGTCGGCCATGGCGCCGGTCGAGAAGATCACCGCGTCGTAGAACTGGCGCAGGTCGTCGAGCTTCAGGTCGGTTCCGTAGTCGACGTTGCCCAGCAGCCGGATGTTCGGCTTGTCGAGGACCTTGTGCAGGGCGGTGACGATGCCCTTGATCCGGGGGTGGTCGGGCGCGACGCCGTACCGGATCAGCCCGAACGGCGCCGGCATGCGCTCGAACAGGTCGATCGTCACGTCGGCGTCGGACTTGTCGAGGATGTCGGCGGCGTAGATGCCGGCCGGACCGGCACCCACGATGGCTACACGAAGAGAACGGCTCACTCCTACCACGGTAAGTTAGGCAGCCCTAACAATCATTGTGATCTGGCGTACGGTCCACCTGGTGGGAGCCGCTAAGCTGGCTCCATGCGCGTGCTCGTCGTCGACAACTACGACAGTTTTGTCTACAACCTGGTCCAGTACCTGGCCCAGCTCGGCGCCGACTGCACCGTCTGGCGCAACGACGTCGTGGAGATCGACAAGCTCGGCGAGTTCGACGCGGTGCTCGTCTCTCCCGGCCCCGGCACCCCGGAACGCGCTGGTCAGAGCATGGACGTCATCCGCGAATGCGCCGAGAAGCGCATCCCGATGCTCGGCGTCTGCCTCGGCCACCAGGCCCTCGGCGTCGTCTTCGGCGCCACCGTCGACCGCGCCCCGGAACTGCTGCACGGCAAGACCAGTCAAGTCCACCATTCGGGCGACGGAGTGCTCGCCGGGCTCCCCTCGGAATTCACCGCCACGCGGTACCACTCGCTGACCGTTTTGCCCGAAACCATCGACGACGCCGTGTTCGAGATCACAGGCCGCACCGAGTCCGGTGTGGTGATGGGCATGCGCCACCGCGAGCTGCCGCTCGAAGGCGTCCAGTTCCACCCCGAATCCGTGCTCACCCAGGGTGGGCACCGGATGCTGGCGAACTGGATGGCTTCGGCCGGGCACCCGGTCCCCGACGCCAGGGTCAACGAGCTCGAACAGGAGACCCGCGCGTTGCAGAAGGCCGCTGCTGCGTGACCTCGCTGATCCGGCTCGAAGGAGTCGGTAAGCGCTACGGCCGCGGTGAACCCGTGCTCGCCGACGTCGACCTCGACATCCCGGCGGGTCGCGTGGTCGGCGTTCTCGGCTCGAACGGTTCGGGGAAGTCGACGCTGCTCAGGATCCTCGCCGCACTTTCCCGGGTGACTTCGGGAAACGTCGTGGGCAGTCCGCGGGTCGGCTACCTGCCGGACCGCTTCCCGGCGGGACAGCGGATGAGCGCGCGGGCGTACCTGCGGCATATGGCCCGCATCGACGGTCATGTCGACTTGTCGGCAATCGATCCACTGCTGGACCGGCTGGCGCTGGTCGGCGGGCCGGACGCGCCCTTGCGGACCCTGTCGAAGGGCAACGCCCAGAAGGTCGGCCTCGCGCAGGCGGTCCTCGCCGAGCCGGAGCTGCTGATCCTCGACGAGCCCTGGTCCGGGCTCGACGTCGAGGCCCACACGGTGCTCGGTGAACTCGTCGCCGAGACCAAGGAACGGGGCGCGAGCGTGGTCTTCACCGACCACCGCGCGGCCGTCGTGCACGCCCATGCCGATGTCGTCTACCGGATGGACGACGGCCTGTTGACCCACGTCGAAGAAGGCGCGACGAGGATCGTCCTTCACGGACCCGATGGCGACTGGTCCTCGGAACCCGGCGTCAGCCAAGCCGTGGCCGAAGACGGGAAAGTCGTCCTGACGGTGGAAGCCGGGCACACGGACGCGGTCCTGCTGCGTGCGCTCAACCGCGGCTTCTCGGTCCGGGAGGTGGCGCCGTGCTCGCCATGACCCGCTACTACCTCGCGCTGCTCGGCCATTCCCAGCGCTACCTTCCCGCGATCCTCGCCTACCTCGCGGTGAACACCGTGCTCTACACGGATCCGAAGTCGCCGCTGCTGCCGCAGTACGGGATCAGCGCCGGTTCGCTTCTGGTGGTCTCGTGCTGGCTGACGATCGCGATGCTCGACGTCGAGGACCCGGTCCAGCGGCTGGTGACCTTCAGTCACGCACGACGCTGGCGATCGGTCCTCGGCGGCGCCACCCTGGCCGTCTTCGGCTGCGCCGCGGTGCTGATCGTCGTGACGCTGGTCTGGTCGGGCCTCCGCTCCGGCGGCTTCCCGATCGGCGCCCTCGCTCTCGGGGCCGCGGCGCACGCGCTGTGCGCGCTGTTCGGGATCGCGATCGGACTGCCCTGTTCGCGCCTGCTGGTCCCGCGCGTCGGCTGGTCCGTGCTGGCCGCGATCTTCGCGCTCGCGGCCGTGCTCCTGGTGAAGTGGTTGCCGCTGGCCAACCCGCTGCTGCGGGCCCTGACCTCGCAACAACCGCTTGCCGTCCCGTTCACGGTGGCCGCGGTGGCGGCGGTCGCCGCCCTGTTGCTGAGCGCGACGGCCGTCGGCCACCTGCTGCGGCGCAACGCCTGATGCCGCGTCTCATCGTGCTCAACGGCCCACCCGCCTGCGGGAAGTCGACGCTCGCCCGGCGGTACGCCGAAGATCACCCGTTGACCTTGAATCTCGACATCGACCGGATCCGCGGCCTCCTCGGCGCTTGGCGCGACGACCCCGCGAAAGCCGGGATGCTCGCCCGCGACCTCGCCGTGAACGCCGCGCGGACCCATCTGCTCGCGGGCCGCGACGTGATCGTCCCGCAGTTCCTCGGCCGCGCCCCATTCCTCGAACGACTGGAAACGCTCGCCGGGGAGACGGGCGCGGAGTTCCACGAGATCGTCCTCCTCGACACCAAGGACAACGTGCTCCGGCGGTTCGCCGAGCGCACCCGCGCCGCGGCCGAACCCGAACACGTCGAGGCGCACGAGATGCTGGGCGGCCCCGAACGGCTCGCGGCCATGTACGACAGGCTCGTGGCACTCGTCGCGACGCGACCGAAGGCGGTCGTGGTGCATACCAGCGCCGGGCGGATTCAGCAGGCCTACCAGGGGTTTCTTCGCAGCTTGGCGCCTTGATCCCTGCTTCCGGCGACAGGCGTGCCGTTACAGGTGAGGACAAAGCTGTCCCTTCTTCGACGGCACGCATGATGTTCGGCATGTCGTCGCACAGCTCGCGGTGGAGTGGTTCGAGCCGGCCGACAGGTGCTGGCCGTACTCCGAATGTCCACAGAGGGTCGTGAGTGGCAAGGGCGGTTCTAACGCTCTTTTTCGCTCACGACCCCTCGTAAAACCGTGCAAATCGGGCACCGCCTCCCGAAACGAGTCCTTTATGGATAGTTGAGAAGGTGCCAGGTCTCTTTGGCGGGATCAGCCGGCATGAAAAGGCCCCGCACGAAACCGTGCGGGGCCCTTTCGCGTCAGCGATCGATCACGGAGGCGGGAAGAGCCGCGAGCTCGACGTCGTTGTCGGCGTCTCGTCGCCTTCGACGATGAACAGCGTGATCGGCGCGTTCTTCGCGACCTTCGAACCGGCCTGCGGGTTGGTCTTGCTGACCTTGCCCGCGTCGTCCTTGTCGCCGTTCTTGTCCGCCTGGGTGTTCAGCTGACCGCTCCAGCCCAGCTGCTGCAACTGTCGGATCGCCTGATCTTCGGGCATGCCCTTCAGGTTCGGCATGTCGAAGGTCTCCTGGCTGCCGTTCGACACGGACAGCTTGACCACACTGCCGACGGGGACCTTGCCGCCGTTCGGGGTCTGGTCGATCACCGTGCCCTTGGGCTGGTCGGAGTCCACGTTGGTGACCGACGGGGTGAACCCGGCCGCCTTCAACCCGGCTTCGGCCTCGGCCTGCGTCTTGCCCTTGTAATTCGGGACCGTCTTCAGTTCCTTGGACTTGCCGACCGTGAGGTCGACCTTCGAACCCTGGTCGACCTCGGCCTGCGAAGCCGGGTTCTGCGAGATGACCTTGCCCGCTTCGTTCGGGTCTTCGGTCTCTTCCTCGGTGGTCGCGCCGAGCTTCAGACCGGCCTCGGTCAGCGCGGCCGTGGCTTCGGCCACGCTCTTGCCCTTGAGGTCGGGAGTCTTGACCTTGCCCGGTTTCGCGCCGACGGTCAGCGTGATCTTTTCCGAGGTCGGCGTCATCTGCCCCTCGGCCGGGCTGATCGCGATGACCTTGTCGATCAGGTTCTCGTCGCAAGCGGGCAGGCCGTTGACGGCCTCACCGGTGCAGGGCACCTTCTTGGTGGGTTCGAACGAGTTGAACCCCGCGGCCCGGAGCGTGTCCTTCGCCGCGGACTCGAACTGGCCCGTGACCTTCGGGATCGCCTTGCTCTCCGCGCCGGTGCTGTTGAACGCGTTGGACAGCCACATGATCAGCAGCACCACGGCGGCCAGCGAGACCACGAGACCGGCGATGAGCCAGGCACGCCGCTTCTTCTTCGCGGCCGGGTCCTCTTCTTCGTCCTCGTACTGGTCGTAGCGCGGCGGCACCCGGCGGTCGGAGTCCATGACCTGGGTGCGCTCGTCCTCCGACATCACCATCGGCGCGGCCGGACGCTGGCCGGACAGCGTGCGGACCAGGTCCGAACGCATCTCCGCCGACGACTGGTACCGGTTCGCCGGGCCCTTCGCGAGCGCCTTGAGCACGACGGCGTCGAGCTCGGGCGCCACCGCGGGGTTCACCGACGACGGCGGGTTCGGGTCTTCCCGGACGTGCTGGTACGCCACCGCCACGGGCGAGTCGCCGGTGAAGGGCGGCTCGCCGGTGATGAGTTCGTACAGCACACAGCCGGCGGCGTAGACGTCGGAACGCGCGTCGACGGACTCACCGCGCGCCTGCTCCGGCGAGAGGTACTGCGCCGTGCCGATCACCGCGGCGGTCTGCGTCATCGCGGACTGCCCGTCGTGCATGGCGCGCGCGATGCCGAAGTCCATCACCTTGACGGCGCCGTTCTTCGTGATCATCACGTTCGCCGGTTTGACGTCGCGGTGCACGATGCCGTGCCGGTGCGAGAAGTCCAGTGCCGCGCAGACGTCGGCCATGACCTCCATCGCCCGCTTCTGCGACATCGGCCCTTCGGTCTTCACGATGTCCCGCAGAGTCCGTCCTTCGACGTACTCCATGACGATGTAGGGCAGCGGGCCGAACTCGGTGTTCGTCTCGCCGGTGTCGTAGACGGCGACGATCGCCGGGTGGTTCAGTGCCGCCGCGTTCTGTGCCTCGCGACGGAAACGTTCTTGGAACTGGGGATCCCGCGCCAGGTCGGCACGCAGGATCTTGATCGCCACCTCCCGGCCCAGGCGCACGTCGTGGCCGTGGTGGACCTCCGACATGCCTCCGTAGCCGAGCGTTTCGCCCAGCTCGTAGCGGTTGCTGAGCAGTCTTGGTGTGCTCATCTCTGCGTGCCGTTCCATTCCGTCCAAGGTTTGCTGCTCATCATTCCCGGATTCGCCTGTCCGGCCGGCTCCTCGGTGCCGCCCTCCGTCGGCACCGCTGGGTATGCGGATGTCGGCGAAGGACCTTCAGACTCCTTACCCGGAGCCGGCGCGTGTTCACTGGTTTCCACGCCACCCGACTGCGGTCCGTTGCCCGAACCGACCAGTCTCACGATGAGGAAGGCTCCTGCCACCAGTACTGCGATCAGGATCACCGCGAGCAGTACCCACCAGCCCCATTGTGGCCGTCTGCCCGGCAGGCGGCGGACCGCCATCGGCGGTGGGCCGCTGACCGGGTGCATCGCCGGATGCGACGCCGGCCCGACGGCCACCATCGGGTTCGGCGGCGAATGCGGGCCGGGCTGCATCACGGGCTGACCCGCGGAGTACGCCACGTTCACCAGCCCCGACGGCGTCGGCAGCGGAAGCCCGGCGCGGACCGCGGCCACCGCGGCGGCGAACTCGCCACCGCTGTTGTACCGCTGTCTCGGATCCTTGATCAGGGTCGCTTCGATCACCGCGCGGGCGCCCGGTGGCACGTCAGGCGGCAGCGGCGGCGGGAGGTCGCGGATATGCATCATCGCGACGGTCACCGCGTTCTCCGAAAGGAACGGCCGGTGCCCGGTGAGGCATTCGTAGCCGCATACGGCCAGCGAGTAGACGTCGCTCGCCGGTTCGGCGTTGTGCCCGAGCGCCTGCTCGGGTGCGATGTAGTGGGCGGTGCCCATCACCATGCCGGACCTGGTCACGGGGGCGGCGTCGGCGGCCTTGGCGACACCGAAGTCCGTGATCTTCACCTGCCCTGCCGGGGTCACCATGATGTTGCCCGGTTTGACGTCGCGGTGCACAAGACCGGTTTCGTGCGCGGCCTGCAGCGCGTTACCGGCCTGCTCCAAGATGTCCAAGGTGCGCTCGGCGTTCAGCCGTCCTTCGCGGGTGATGATCGCGGCCAGCGGATCGCCTTCGACCAGCTCCATCACCAGATACGCGATCGACAGCTCGTCCGCGACCGTCTCGCCGTAGTCGTGCACCGCGGCGATGCCGGGATGGTTCAGCGACGCGGTCATCCGCGCCTCGGTCCGGAACCGGTGCAGGAACTCCGCGTCGCCGGACAGCTCCGCCTTCAGGATCTTGACCGCGACCGTCCGGTCCAGCCGCGTGTCGCTGGCCTGCCAGACCTCGCCCATCCCGCCGACGGCGATCCGGTTCGTCAGCTTGTACCGGTCGGCCAGCAGCTGACCCGAGGACAGCATCCGCTATCCACCCCCGAGCATGGCGTTGACGGCGGCGCGGCCGATCTCCGCGGCCACGGTGCCACCGGTCGCTTCGAGCCCGCGGTTACCCCCGGATTCGACGATCACCGAGACGGCGATCTTCGGGTCCATCGCCGGCGCGAACCCGGTGTACCAGGCGTGCGGCGGGGTGTTCTTCGGGTCGTTGCCGTGCTCGGCGGTGCCGGTCTTGGAGGCGATCTGGATGTCGCCGCGTTTGCCGGCGCCCTTCGTGTTCTCTTCCGACGCCAGCATCATGTCGCGCAGGATCGCGGCGTTCGCGCTGGACATCGCGGCGTCACCGGTCAGTTCGATCGGGGTGTAGTCCTCGATGGTCGACAGGTTCGGCGCCAGCAGCGACTGCACGAGCTGCGGTTTCATCGCCATCCCGTTGTTCGCGATGGTCGCCGAGAGCAGGCAGTCCTGCAGGGGCGTCAGCCGCACGTCGCGCTGGCCGATGGCGCTCTGGTACAGGGCCGCCTTCGATTCGAGCGGGCCGAGAGAGGACCCGGCGACCCGCATCGGCACGGTCAGGTCCTCGCCGACGCCGAAGTTCTTGGCCGTCGCGTTCAGCTTGTCCTTGCCGAGCTCGCCGGCGATTTCAGCGAAGGGCACGTTGCACGAGTACCGCAGCGCTTCCTTCAGCGTGCTGCCCTTGCAGGCCGCGCCGCCGTAGTTCTCCAGCGTCGTCTGCGTGCCGGGGAGCTTCACGTTGGGCGCGGTGTTGACCGGCATGTCCGCGGTCTTGCCGTCCTCGAGCGCGGCCGCGGTCACCAGCAGCTTGGCCGTCGAACCCGGCGGGTACGTCTCCGAGATCGCGCGGTTCAGCATCGGCTTCTTCGGATCGTCGCGCCACTGCGACCAGGCCGCGACCTGCTCCTTCGTGGTGTGCGAGGCCAGCTTGTTCGGGTCGAACGACGGCGTCGACACCATCGCGAGGATGCGCCCGGTCTTGGGCTCCATCGCGACCACCGCGCCGGTGTAGCCCTTCCGCGTCATCAGGTCGTACGCGGCCTTCTGCACGGCCGGGTTGATCGTCAGCCGCACGTTCCCGCCGCGCGGGTCGCGGCCGGTGACCATGTCCGAAAGACGCCGCACGAACAGCCGCGGGTCGGAACCGTTGAGGACGTCGTCCTCGGACCGCTCCAAACCGCCTGAGCCGTAGTTGATCGAGTAGTAGCCGGTGACCGGCGCGTACATCGGGCCGTCGGCGTAGGTCCGGATGAACTTGTACTTGTCGTTCGACGGGTCGACCTTCGCGAGCGCGGCGCCGTCGGGCGTCACGATCAGCCCTCGCTGGCGGGAGTACTCGTCGTAGAGCACGCGCACGTTGCGCGAGTCGGTGCGGTAGTCGTCGGCCTTGACCACCTGGATGTAGGTGGCGTTGGCCATCAGGAGCACCACCATGACGAGCATGGCGACACCCACCTTGCGGAGCGGGGTGTTCACGAGGGGCTCCCCTCACCGGTCGCGGGCGGCCGCTGGACCATCACCGTGTGCGCTTCGGCGAGCGGCGCCTGCGGCTGCTGCGGCTTCGGCCGCACCGCGGGTTTGCGGGCGGCGTCGGAGATTCGGAGCAGGAGGGCCACCAAGATGTAGTTCGCGAGCAGTGAAGAACCACCGCGGGAGAGGAACGGGGCGGTGATCCCGGTGTTCGGGATCAGGTTCGTGACGCCGCCGACGACGACGAAGATCTGCATGACCAGGGCGAACGACAGACCGCCGCCGAGGAGTTTGCCGAAGGTGTCGCGCACGGCGAGGGCGCTGCGCATCCCGCGCATCGCCAGGATCAGGTACAGCATCAGCATCGCCGTGAGCCCGATCAGGCCGAGTTCCTCGCCGATCGCGGTGGTGATGAAGTCCGTCTTGGCCTCGGGGACCATATCCGGCCGGCCGGCGCCGAGGCCGGTCCCGCCGACCCCGCCGGTGCCGAGCCCGAACAGCCCCTGCGCGACCTGGTAGCCGCCGCCGGGGTCGTCGTAGGTGGCCAGCGGGTCGATCCAGTTCCGGACGCGCTGCTGGACGTGCGTGAACAGGTTGTAGGCGATGATCGCGCCGGCGGCGAAGAAGCCGACACCCAGCACGACCCAGATGACCCGCTCGGTGGCGACGTACAGCATCACCAGCGTGACACCGAAGAACAGCAGCGACGTGCCGAGGTCCTTCTCGAACACCAGCACGCCGAGGCAGGCGGCCGCCGCGATGAGGATCGGGCCGAGGTCACGCGCACGCGGCAGCTCGACGCCGACGATCCGCTTGCCCGCGACCATGAACAGGTCGCGTTTCGTCACCAGGAACGAGGCGAAGAAGATCATCAGCAGGATCTTCGCGAACTCGCCCGGCTGGATCGAGAAGAACGGCAGCTTGATCCAGACCTTCGCGCCGTTGACCTCGGACAGGCTCGACGGCAGCACCGCGGGCAGCGCGAGCGCCACGATCCCGACCAGACCGCAGGTGTAGCCGTAGCGGGTCAGCGTGCGGTGATCGCTGATCACGACCAGCACCACCACGAACAGCACCAGCGAGATCGCCGTGAACAGCACCTGCTTGGTGACGTCCGGCGTGTACTCCCTGCCCTGCTGGATCGCGCGTTCCGCGAGCGCCAGGTCGATCCGGTGGATCATCACCAGGCCGAGCCCGTTCAGCAGCGCGACGCACGGCAGGATCACCGGGTCCGCGTACGGCGCCCAGCGGCGGACCGCCAGATGCGCCGCCGTCAGCACCGCGAGGTACGAGAGCCCCAGCCAGATGATCGAGCTGGTGAGTTCCTGCTCCTGGTTCGCCTCCACCAGCACGAGCGCGACGGTGACGATGAAGGTCGCGAACGCCAGGAGGACGAGTTCGGTGCCGCGCCGCTTGGGCAGCTCGCGCGGAGGGTTCGTGGCGAACTGGGCCGAAGCCGGATCGGCGAGCGGCGTGCTCATCAGTTACCGCCCCCTGGTGCTGCCGTGGTCGGCGTCGAGCAGTCCCTCCCCGCTGGCTGATTCGCCGAACTCGGCGAGGCGGGGGTAGAAGGGGCGGCAGCCGACGACGACACCGGCGGTGCCGGTTCGGTAGGCGGCGTGGAAGTCGAGCTGGAGTTCGGTTTGCAGTCGGCCAGCTGCTTGTGCGGCCGCAGGAAGTCGTCGATGTACTTACGGGCGTCGTCGAGGTTGTCCTTCTTGACGCCGTTCTTCACCGCGATCCGCGCGTCCTCCTGCAGTGCCGGCACCAAGAGCTTGTCGGTGCACAGCCCGCCCGGCGGGCACGAGCCCTGCTCGAAGGCATGCAGGTCGATGCCGAGGACACTGCCGGGGACGCCGCGATAGATCACGACCTCCTCGCCGGGACCCTCGCCGACGTAGTACTGGCTCAGCACGAAATACCGCGTGGCGATCGCCGCCGCGGCCAGCACGATCAGGACGACCACAGCTCCCGCCAGCCAGCGAAATCGCCTCCGGCGCTTGACCTTCGGGTCCTCCTGTTGTGGCTGGACCTCGGGCCGCGGCTGCGGCGCGGGCTGGGTCAGCGCGCGGGCGCGGGCGGCGGGGGAGTCGCCCTGGTGGAACTCGTCACTGCCGTCCCCGGCGGCGCCGCCCACGATGGGCGCGTCCTCACCGAAGTCGACGTCGACGACGTCGGCGATGATCACCGTGACGTTGTCCGTGCCGCCGCCCTTGAGCGCCAGCTCGATCATCCGGTCGGCGCAGGCCTGCGGATCCGGGATCTGGATCGCCTCGGACAGCGTCTCGTCACTGACCATGCCGGACAGGCCGTCCGAACAGATCAGGTACCGGTCACCGGCGCGGGCCTCACGCACGGTCAGGCTCGGCTCGACCTCATGGCCGGTGAGCGCCTTCAGCAGCAGCGACCGCTGCGGGTGCACCGCGGCCTCTTCCGGCGTGATCCGGCCCTGTTCGAGAAGTTCGTTGACGAAGCTGTCGTCCCGCGTGATCTGCGAGAACTGACCGCCGCGCATCAGATACGCCCGCGAGTCGCCGACGTGCACGACACCCATCCGCGAACCGGCGAACAGCACGGCGGTCAGGGTGGTGCCCATGCCGTCGAGGTCCGGGTCCTGCTGGACCAGTTCGGCGATGGCCGCGTTGCCGTTCTGGACGGCCTCACGCAGCTGAGCGAGAAGATCGTCGCTCGGATCGTCGTCGTCGAGTGGGGCGAGGGAGGCGATGACGACCTTGCTGGCCACCTCACCCGCGGCGTGACCGCCCATGCCGTCGGCGAGGGCGAGCAGGCGGGGACCGGCGTACACGGAGTCCTGGTTGCTGGAACGCACCAGGCCCCGGTCGCTGCGAGCCGCGTAGCGGAGGACGAGAGTCATGGGCGAAGCTCGATCACCGTTTTGCCGATCCGGATGGGGACTCCGAGCGGGACCCGGAGGGGTGCCGTGACCTTAGCCCGGTCGAGGTACGTCCCGTTCGTCGAGCCCAGATCTTCCACGTACCAATCCTCCCCGCGCAGGGCGATCCGGGCGTGGCGGGTCGACGCGTAGTCGTCGTCCAGCACCAGGGTCGAGTCGTCGGCGCGGCCGATCAGGATCGGCCTGCCGTCCAAGGCGATCCTGGTTCCTGCCAGCGCACCATGGGTCACGAGCAGCTGCTGCGGCGATTTCCCGCCGCGCGGCTTCTTGGTTTCCTTCTTCTTGCGACCGAACGTCGGGACGGCGACTCGCAGCCCGGAGGCCGCGTACAGATCCGAACGGACGACACGCAACGCGGCGAACACGAAGAGCCAGAGCAGCACGAGAAAGCCCACCCTGGTGAGTTGAACGACCAGCTCTGGCACTTGTTGTGTCCGCTCCCGTTTCTCCTGTACGCCGCGGAGAGCCCGTGCCGTCCGGGATGGTCGGCTCCGGACAGCGCTGCTCTCCGCGTACGACCCGCGGTGCCGATCCACCACAGGTCCCGCACCGCAATTCTGCGATACCCCCTCCGGACGCCGCCGGTCAGCCCTGCGTACGGAACACGAGAGACGAGTGGCCCACGCGGATCACGTCGCCGTCGGCCAGCTGCCAGGTCTGCACCGGGGTGCCGTTGACCGTCGTGCCGTTGGTCGAACCGATGTCCGCGAGCGTCGCGCTCTGTCCGTCCCAGGTGATCTCCAGGTGACGACGCGAGACGCCGGTGTCCGGGAGCCGGAAGTCGGCGTCCTGGCCGCGGCCCACGACGTTCCCGCCCTGCTTCAGCGAGTACGAACGGTTCGAGCCGTCGTCGAGCTGGAGGCTCGCGGCGAGCTGACGCCCGGCCGCCGGCTGGC
The DNA here is from genome assembly GCF_037997115.1 of Amycolatopsis coloradensis. Lineage (NCBI taxonomy): Bacteria > Bacillati > Actinomycetota > Actinomycetes > Pseudonocardiales > Pseudonocardiaceae > Amycolatopsis > Amycolatopsis coloradensis. The sequence goes on along the minus strand of NZ_CP150484.1, from coordinate 1,497,703 downwards.
CGCCGTAGCCGCCACCCTGCGCGTACGGGTCCGCGGCGGGCTGGCCGTACTGCTGCTGGCCGCCGCCGTACTGGTCGTACCCGCCCTGCTGCGGCTGGCCGCCGTATTGGTCGTAGCCGGGCTGCTGCGCGGCGCCGCCGTAACCCTGGTCGTAGCCGGGCTGCTGCTGGGCACCGCCGTACTGGTCGTAGCCCGGTTGCTGTGCGCCGCCGTAGCCCTGGTCGTAGCCGCCCTGCTGCTGGCCGCCGTATTGGTCGTAGCCNCGGGAATGCCCGGCCCGTCGTCGGTGACCGCGACCACCCGGACCCCCACGGTGCGGTCGGCGGCGGTTGGTGAGTGGGTTCGGCCTGGGCTGAAGGGCCCTTCACCTCGTGTGATGCGACGAAGGGAGCCTTCGCCCCATTAGATGAGGTGAAGGCTCCCTTCGTGGTGCGGGTGTGGGTCAGTTCACGCCGACGAGGTCGACGACGAAGATCAAGGTCTCGTTCGGCTTGATGACGCCGCCGGCTCCGCGTTCGCCGTACGCGAGGTGCGGCGGGATGACCAACTTGCGACGGCCGCCGACCTTCATCCCGGCGACGCCCTGGTCCCAGCCGGGGATGACCTGGCCGGCGCCGAGGCCGAAGCGGAGCGGCTCACCGCGGTCCCACGACGCGTCGAATTGGTCGCCGGTCGAGTGCGAGACGCCGACGTAGTGCACCGTGACGGTGTCGCCGGACTTGGCCTCCTGGCCGTCGCCGACGGAGATGTCGGTCGTCTCCAGCTCGGAGGGCGCGGGCCCCTCGGGGCGGTCGATCTGGGGCTTCTGCGAAGACATGCCTGGAACATACCTGCGCTGGTCCCGGGTCCGCAGGGCGAGTGTTCCGCCGAACGGTGGCAAGAACGCGAATAGTCTTCACAAATTTGGATACCCGTGGGTAGTGTGCGCCTCGTCACTCTCCGACGACGGAGGTCTTTCATGCGACGAGGCATACGGGTCTTGACGACGCTGGCGGGGCTGACGCTGGTGGCGGGAACCGTCCCGGCACTTCAGGCGAACGCCGCGGAAGCCCCACCGGACTCGGTGGTGGCGGCCGCGCTCGACGACTACTGCGGCGGCCAGTGCGGTGACATCCTCCCGCCAGGCACGAAGGGGAACGCCACCCTCGCCGAGATCCTGGCGCACAAGGCGTTCGGCACCCGGCCCGCGCATTCGGCCGATCAGCTCGGCAAGTACGCCTCGCTCGCCGACGGCTACAAGACGCTGACCACGGACAAGATCAACCAGTTCTTCAACGACGCCTCGTTCGGGGTTCCGTCCGGGCAGGTCGAGAGCACGATCAAACCGCGTCCGGACGTGACGATCACCCGCGACAAGGCGACCGGCGTGCCCCGGATCGTCGGCACGACGCGGCCGGGCACGATGTACGGCGCCGGATACGCCGCCGCGCAGGACCGCCTGTGGCTGATGGACATCATGCGCCGGGTCGGCCGCGGCCAGCTGACCTCGTTCGCCGGTGGCGCCCAGGGCAACCGCGAACTCGAGCAGAGCTTCTTCTCGTCGGCGCCGTACACCGAACAGGAACTGCAGAAGCAGATCGACAACGCGGCGGCCAGTGGCCCGCGCGGCGCACAGGGCAAAGCCGATGCCGAGGCCTACGTCCAAGGTGTCAACAAGTACATCTCCGACGCGCACAGCGGCCGCTACTTCCCCGGCGAGTACGTGCTCACCGGGCACGTCGACGCGATCACGAACGCCGGGACCATCGAGCCGTTCAAGCTCACCGACCTCGTCGTCCTCGCCGCCGTCGTCGGAGCGCAGTTCGGCGCCGGCGGTGGCGGGGAGGTGCAGAACGCCATCGCGAAGCTGGCGATGCAGGAGAAGTACGGTCTCGAACAGGGCGACAAGGTCTGGCGGAGCCTCCGGTCCGAAGACGATCCCGAGACCGTCAAGACCCTCCACAATGGACAGACCTTCGACTACGGCAAGGCGCCGTCGAACCCGCAGGGCGCCGCGATGCCGGACAAGGGTTCGGTCACCGGGCAGCAGCTGGTCTTCGATCCGACCGGTTCCGCCGGGACGGCGGCACCCGCCAAGGTGGAGGTTCCCGCGCCTGAAGACCAGAAGGCCGTCCGCGGCATCTTCGACGACGGCGTCCTGCCGGGCAACATGCTGTCGGAGAAGCACGGCATGTCCAACGCGCTGGTGGTCTCCGGCGCCAAGACCGCGAGCGGGCACCCGGTCGCCGTCTTCGGCCCGCAGGCCGGCTACTTCGCGCCGCAATTGCTGATGCTGCAAGAAATCCAGGGCCCTGGCATCAGCGCCCGCGGCGCCTCGTTCGCGGGGATCAGCATGTACGTGCTGCTCGGCCGCGGCAAGGACTACTCGTGGAGCGCGACGTCGGCGTCGCAGGACATCGTCGACACCTACGCCGTCGAACTGTGCGAGCAGAACGGTTCCGCGCCGACGAAGAACTCCAACTTCTACCGGTTCCGCGGGCAGTGCCTGCCGTTCGAGATCGTCGAACGCAAGAACTCCTGGAAACCCACCGTCGCCGACGGCACGGCCGAAGGTTCGTACACCCTGCGCAGCTTCCGCACCAAGTACGGGCCGGTGACGAGCCGGGCGCTGGTCGGCGGCAAACCGGTCGCGTACGCGTCGCTGCGGTCGACGTTCCAGCACGAGATCGACACGATCATCGGCTTCCAGAAGTTCAACGACCCGGACGCGATCAAGTCCGCGCAGGACTTCCAGGCCGCGGCGGCCGACGTCAACCAGACCTACAACTGGTTCTACGCCGACTCGCGTGACGTCGCGTACTTCAACTCGGGCTCGAACCCGGTCCGCAACCCGAACGTCGACCCGGCCATGCCGGTGAAGGGCGACGCCGGATTCGACTGGCAGGGCTGGAACCCCGACGGCAACCTCGCGAACTACACGCCGTCGTCGCAGCATCCGCAGTCGATCAACCAGGACTACTACATCAGCTGGAACAACGCGCAGGCCAACGGCTACGCGGCCAGCGGCGCGGACAAGAGTTCCGTGCACCGCGGCGATCTGATCGACGCGCGGGTCAAGAAGCTGATCTCGAGCGGCACCAAGGTGACGCGGGTGAACCTCACGCAGGCCATGGAGGAGGCCGCGCTCGCCGACCTCCGCGCGGAGAAGGTGCTGCCGGAGCTGTTCAAGGTGATCGACAAGGCGCCGGTGACCGGTCCGGCCGCGGACGCGGTGGCGAAGCTGAAGACCTGGCTCGCCGCGGGCGGTCTGCGTTCGGAGACTTCGCCGGGCAGCAAGGCCTACGCCAACGCCGACGCGATCCGCATCATGGACGCCTGGTGGCCGCTGCTGGTGAACGCGCAGTTCAAACCGGGTATGGGCGACGCCTACGGCGCCATGGTCGGGGTACTGAAGATCAACGAGTCACCGTCGGGCTGGCAGAACGAGGTTCCCGGCAAGCACGTCGGCCAGTCGCACGCGGGTTCGTCGTACCAGGCGGGCTGGTGGGGCTACGTGCACAAGGACATCCGTTCGGTACTCGGGCAGAACGTCGCCGGTCCGCTCACCGTGAAGTACTGCGGCGGGGGCGACCTCAACGCCTGCCGCCAGGTGCTGCTCGACTCGCTGACGCAGGCGGCCGCGCAGCCCGCCAACACCGTCTATCCCGGTGACGGCGACTGCGCCGCGGGCGATCAGTGGTGCGCCGACACGATCATCCACCGCGCGCTCGGCGGCATCACGCAGGACAAGATGAGCACCCAGAACCGGCCGACCTTCCAGCAGGTCGTGGAGTTCCCGGCGAAACGCGGCGACAACATCGCCAACCTCGCCACCGGCCGCTCGGTGAGCGCGACCAGCCACGAAACGGGCTGGTACAACTCGCCGCCGTCCAACGCCATCGACGTAAACCTGTCGACGCGCTGGGCGAGCGACTGGAGCGACAACCAGTCGATCACCGTGGATCTCGGTTCGGTGCAGCGCGTCTCCCGCGTGGTCCTGCGGTGGGAATCGGCGTACGGCAAGGCGTACAAGGTGCAGGTCTCGTCCGACGGGACGAGCTGGCGGGACGTGGCGTCCATAGTGGACGGAGACGGCGGGCAGGACAACGTCGCCTTCGACGCCGTGGACGCCCGTCACGTCCGGATGGCCGGTGTCCAGCGCGGCACGAAGTACGGCTATTCCCTCTACGAGTTCGAGGTGTACGCCCACTAGCGGGGGAAGGTTACGGTGGCGGGGTGGACACGAACGACTGGTCACCCCGCACCCTCGCCGTCGCCGCCGGACGACCGGAGGGCCCCGGCGAACCGCTGAACGTGCCGATCGTCGCGGCGAGCACCTTCGACGCCGGCGCCGACCGCGCGTATTCGCGGGAGGACGGCACCCCGACCTGGGAGGCCCTCGAAGCCGCGATCGGCGCGCTCGAAGGCGGGCACGCCACCGCGTTCGCCTCGGGGATCGCGACGCTCAGCGCTGTGGTCGACACCCTGCCGGTGGGCGCGAAGGTCTGCGTCCCGACGTTCTCCTACGCGGGATCGCGTGGCCTGCTCGCGCACGCGCAGCGCACCGGACGCCTGGTGGTGACCGAGATCGCGCCGGACGACACGGCCGCCTGGGTCGCGGCCGCGGACGCCGACCTGCTCTGGCTCGAATCGCCGACCAACCCGACGCTCGACGTCATCGACATCGAGACGATCGCCGCCGCCGCGAACGGCCTGGTCGCCGTGGACAACACGTTCGCCACCCCGCTCGGGCAGCGGCCGCTGGACCTCGGCGCCGACATCGTCGTGCACAGCGCGACGAAACTCATCGGCGGCCACAGTGATCTGCTGCTCGGACTGACCATCGCGGCCGACGAAGGCGTCGCGAAGGACCTGCGCGACGCGCGCACCAGGTTGGGCGCGACGCCGGGAGCGCTCGAAGCGTGGCTCGCCCTGCGCGGGCTGCGGACGCTCCCGGTCCGCCTCGCCGAGCAGACGCGCACGGCCGCCCTGCTGGCGGCGCGCCTGGTCGACCATCCCGCCATCACCCGGGTGCGTTATCCCGGCTCCGGCACGATGATCGCGTTCGAACTCCCGGACGCGGAGAGCGCGGACAAGGTCATCGGTTCGCTGCGGCTGATCCGCGCCGCCACCAGTCTCGGCGGCGTGGAGAGCCTGGTCGAGCGCCGGGCCTGGCTGGCGGGCGACGCCCACGTGCCCGCCGGGCTCGTCCGGTTCAGCGTCGGGCTCGAAGATCCGGAAGATCTCTGGACGGATCTGGCCTCGGCGCTCGGCTAGCTTGAGCATGTGGACGAGACGAAACCGCCTCGGCGGCTCGGTCAGTTGCTGTGGGGCCTGTTCTGGCTCCTGGTGCTCGGCTTCCTCGCGATCGTCACCGCGGGTCTGCTGGCCGAGCTCGCGGCGTCGCCCTGCCCGAGCGACGCGATTTGGGCCTGTGCCGCGGAAAACCGGACCTTCGCCACCTTCCTGCCCGCGATCGGGTTCGGCCTCGGCCTCCTGATCGCGGTGGTGGGCGGCGGCCGGGCGGTGCGGAACCGGACGTCGCCGAAGCCCTGGCTGTTCGGCGCGGGCCTCCTCGGCGTGCTCTCCCTAGCCGTGGCCTTGTTCCTGGTGTTCTGATCGTGACCTGCGGGTTGCCCGGCACCGGTATCCGGCCGTAAATGGTCAGGCCTTCACCGAAACGTGGTCCGGACGTGTGAACCGGTCGGCGGCAAGTGTGCGGAGAGTCTTCGAAAAAGGGAGATCCGGCCAGGAAAACCGGCGATTCCGGGCGGTTCGGCGGGCGGGGAAAAAATACTTCCGCATCGCAACCGATCCGGCCCTCCGGGTGTTAACATTCCTTCGTCGCCGCGAGTTTTCCCGCTGTTGAGCGACTTTCGGGCCCTTCTATCGGGCAGGGGTATTCCGGCGTTACCGGTTTTCCCAGTGGTTCTTGTCACGACTTTTCCGCTACGGCTCCGCTGTACTTTTCCGGCAGGATCACGCTGTCACCCGAACGTGGGATTCCTTTCGGGTGGTCTCAGGGTGGGGGTCACCCTGTGTTGCGATGTTTCCACTGGGAGATCATTTTGAAGAAGACGTTGGGCCGCCTCGCGGGCGCGGTGCTGGCCGGCGCCGTCATCTCGCTGGCCGTGACGCCGGTCGCGATGGCGCAGACCGAAACGACGACCACGCCTCCGGCTCCGTCGAGCGAGGCTTCGTCCTCGACTCCGGCCGCGCCGTCCTACTCGGGTGGCAAGGTGACAACGGAGACGAGCGCCCCGGCCTCGTCGTCCTCGCAGGAGCCGACGCCGACCTCCACCTCGGAGAAGCCGACTTCCGGCAAGCCGTCGCCGACCTCCACCTCTGAGGCGCCGACCAGCACCACCCCGCCGATGCCGGAGCTGAACGTCGGCGCCGGATACGTCGAGGGCAACGAGGGTGCGCTGGCCATCCTCTGCGGTTCGGAGCCCGCCGACGTCACCGCGCCGGACTTCACCATCGTCGACTCGTTCCAGGACGGTGGCGAGGCCTACCTGTGGATCTACATCATCGAGGCCAAGCCCGGCTTCAAGGGCACCGCGAGCACCTTCACCTGGACCTGCGACGGCAAGCCGGGCAAGGGTGACATCGAGTTCGAGGGGACGGTCGGCGGCGGCGCGACCGCGCCGGGCAACGACAAGCCGAAGAAGCAGGTCAAGCTGAAGCCCAAGGGCGGCATCGAGACCGGTTTCGGCGCCACCGCGGCCTGATCCGATGAAGCTCCTGACGCAGGGCGGCCGCTTGGTCGCGGCCGCCCTTGTGCTCTCCCTCGCGCTGACGGGATGCGGCACCGACGAACCCGCCCCGCCCGCCGCGCAGGCGGCGGCGGAATCGACGCCGCCGGTCGTCAAACCGTTCAACGGGACTCGCCCGACGAACGTGCGGATTCCCAAGATCGGCGCGGAATCGAGCCTGGTCACGGTCGCGATCGGCAAGGACGGCAAGATGTCCGTCCCGTCGGCGAAGAACCCGATGCAGGCCGCTTGGTACCGGCTTTCCCCGGTGCCCGGTGACGTCGGCCCGTCGATCCTGCTCGGCCATGTCGACGGCAACAAGCAGCCGGGCATCTTCTACAAGCTCAAGGACGTCAACCCGGGCGACGAGGTGCTCGTCGACCGCAGCGACGGCAAGAGCCTGAAGTTCGTGGTCGAGAAGAAGGACCAGGTCCCCAAGGACCAGTTCCCCGAGGAAGCGGTCTACGGCAACACGGACAAGCCGCAGCTGCGGCTGATCACCTGTGGCGGTGTCTTCGACAAGGAAGAGCACAGCTACAAGGACAACGTGATCGTCTACGCGAACCTCGTCGCCTGACGTGGGCTGAAAGCGTCCTTCACCGCATCTAACGCGGTGAAGGACGCTTTCGTCGCATCTGACGAGGTGAAGGACGCTTTCAGCCCACGCCCAGGCCCGCGGCCGGGAACGGGAACCCGTCGGGAGCCACCGCCTCGGTGTCGACCCACTTCCGCATCCCCGCGTCACAGGCCGCGTAACCCCAGTTGATCAACCGCTCCTGCACCACTTCCGGCAGTTTCGTCAGGCGCGTCGGGGTCTCCGCCAGCTTGTGCGTGAGATCCACGGGCGCCTTCAGCGAATCGTTGAGCTCGAAGTTCTCGAGATCGACGTAGGAACCCCAGTAGGCGCCACTGAAATCCTTCTCCACATAGGACTTCAGCAGCGCGCCCCGCCGCAGCTCGCGCACCTGGTTGTCGATCACGTCGAGGACGCGCAGCAACTGCCGCCCCCAGTCACGTTTGACCTTCCGCGCGACCTTCATCCGCTTGCCCGCGTCGCTGACCAGCACCGTCGCGTGCCCTTCGACCGGGTCCAGGCCGAGGTTGTCGTAGACGCCGGCGTCGCTGAGCACGATCTTGCGTTTCCGCTCGTCGGAAAGCGGGTCGTGGATCACGACGGGTGAAAGCATCGGCGGGAAGGCCGAAGACGCGGCCACCGCGGTCGCGAGCGGGATGTTCCCGTGCGGCCCGTTCTGCCGGAAGAACCACCACAGCGCGCCGTCCTGGAGGTTCGTCGCGGTGAAGACGAACTGCGGGCCGCCGGGGTCGATGTCCTTGAGACAGCAGTCGCCGAACAGGTGTTTCGCGTACACCCGCGCGAGTTCCTCACCGGCGCTTCGCCAGGGCATCGCCATGGCCAGCAAGGTGACCGGGATGTCGAGCCGGGTACGTGCCAGTTTCCGCACTGGCGCGACGACCTCGTCGTAGAAGTTGTCCGCTACACCGTTTTCGAACTTCAGGTCCGACCACGCGTGCGCGAGCACGCCCGCGGCGATCGAGCCGCCCGAGACGCTCGAGAACGTCGAGATCTTAGACAGCCAGCCGAGTTCGTTGAGCCGCCACAGTGCCCCGGTGTGGAACAACATCGCGCGGTAGCCGCCGCCGGACAGCGCGAGACCGACACCCTCGCGAGCTGTTGAAGGTTTCTCGATATCCCCCACCTGAGCGAGTGTAGAGGCGGTCAAGCAAGCAGGGGCCGCAAGAGGCGACGTTGCTCCTCGGGGACGTACTCGGCGTAGTTGTCGTACAGGGCCTGCTTCGCCAGCCTCGACGCACGCTCGCCGTCGGAGTCACGGATCGCTCCCAGCACCTCTTCGTGGTGTGCCAGCCAGTTGCGCATCAGTGCCGTCCGGTCGTCGGCGTGTTCCAGCTTGTCCTCGATGAGTTCCAGTACGACACCGCGGACGACCTCGCCGCTGATCACCAGCAGCGGATTCCCGGTCGCGCGGGCGATGGCCTCGTGGAACGCGACGTCCGCGTGGGAGAACTCCGCGAACCCCTTCGAGACCCCCTCGCGCATCGCCTCCAGCGCCGCGTCCAGCTCGGCGAGATGGTCCTCGGTCCTGAGCTGCGCGGCGAGCAGATGTGCGGAACCGTCGAGGACCATGCGGAACTGCAACAGCTCGGACAGGCCGATGTGGTCGGCGCGCGCGAGCCGGTGCATCGACCGGTGCAACGCGGCGGGGGAGGCGGCCAGCACCTCGGGGCCGCGCGGGTCGCCAGGGCGCGAGCGGATCATCTCCGCCGCTTGCAGCACGCGCAACGCCTCGCGCACGGTCGAGCGGCCGACGTCGAACTGCACCATCAGCTCGCGTTCGCTCGGCAGCCGGTCGCCCGGTTTCATCCGGCCGCTGAACACGGCTTCCTCGATCTGTTCGACGACACGCTGGTACGCGCGGACAGGGGCGACCGGCTCGAATTCCATCTTGACCCTGCCGTCTCGTCTGGTTTACTGGTCAGACCAGTCTACCGGTCAGGGGGCAGGATGAAACCCCGGATTCACGCGGCAGTGGCAGCGTTGCTGCTGGTGGCGTCCGGCTGCTCCGCCGGATCGAGTGCCACGGTGGCCAAGGATCCCGGCACGCTCGCCATCGGCTACACCGCCGAACCCGCGAACTTCGACTTCACTCGCACGGACGGCGCCGCCATCCCGCAGGCCTTGCTCTACAACGTCTACGAGGGCCTGGTGAAACTCGACGCGGACGCGAAGATCGTGCCGCTGCTGGCCGAATCGTGGACGGTCTCGGAAGACCGCAGGACCTACGACTTCAAGCTCCGGAAGAACGCGAAGTTCAGCGACGGGGCGCCGTTCACCGCCGAGGACGTCAAGTTCTCGCTGATGCGCGTGAAGACCGACTGGACCGTGTCGATCAAGTCCACAATGGACGTCGTCGAGCGGGTCGACGTCGTGGCGCCGGACCACGCGCGAGTCGTGCTCACGAAGCCCAGCAACGGCTGGTTGTTCAGTCTCACCAGCCGCCTGGGGGCGATGTTCAGCCGGACCGGTGTCGCGGATCTGGCGAACAAACCGGTCGGCACCGGGCCGTACACGGTGTCTTCGCGCAGGCGCGGCGATTCCATCGTGCTCAAGCAGAATCCCGCGTACTGGGGCACGAAACCGGCGTACTCGACGGTGGTCCTCAAGTACATCAAGGATCCGACGGCGCTCAACAACGCCTTGCTCAGCAACGGGATCGACGTCATCTCCGCGATCACCGTGCCGGATTCGATCCCGCAGTTCCAGAGCGACGACCGGTTCACCGTCGTCGAAGGCACGACCAACAGCGAGGTCACGCTCGCGTTCAACAACGCGCGTCCTCCGCTGAACGACGTCCGGGTACGAAAAGCGCTGTCGTACGCCATCGACCGGAAGGCCTTGCTGGACACGGCTTGGGGCGGCCGCGGCACGCTCATCGGCAGTATGGTCCCGCCGACGGACCCCTGGTACGAAGACCTTTCGAACGCGTACCCGTTCGATCCCGCGAAGGCGAAAGCCCTGCTCGCTGAAGCGGGCCGGCCGAATCTTTCGCTCCGGTTGAGGATTCCCAACCTGCCGTACGCCGTCTCGTCCGCGCAGGTGGTGGCGTCGCAGCTGGCGGACGTCGGGGTCACGGTGACGATCGAGCCGCTGGACTTCCCGGCGGTGTGGCTCAAACAGGTCTTCACCGACCGCGACTACGACCTGTCGATCATCCAGCACGTCGAGGCGCGCGACATCGTGACCTTCGGCAGGCCGAAGTACTACTGGGGTTACGACAGCAAGCCCGTCCAGCAGAACCTGGTGAAGGCCGACGCCGGAACGCCCCAGGAGCAGGTCGACGCGATGCGCCAGGTCGCGCGGCGGCTGTCCGAAGACGCCGCCGCGGACTGGCTCTTCCTGTTCCCCAACGTGATCGTGGCGAAGAACAAGGTGACCGGGTTCATCCGCAACCAGGTCAGCGAGTCCTTCGATCTCACGGGATTGGCGCCGCGATGACGGTCAAGGTGCTCCGCCGCCTGGGGATCCTCGTGGCCGGCGTGCTGGTCGCGTCCATCGTGGTGTTCCTGTTCATGGCCGTGCTGCCGGGTGACCCGGCGCAGGTCGCGCTCGGCGTCAACGCGACGCCGGAACTGGTCGCGAAGACCCGCGCCGAGTTCGGCATCGACAGGCCGCTGGTGACGCAGTACCTCGACTGGATCGGCGGTGTCCTGCAAGGCGACTTCGGCCGCTCGTACGTCACGCGCGAGGAGATCGGGCCCGCGCTGACCGACCGCCTCGGCGTGACGTTGTGGCTGGTCGGGGCCGGGATGCTGGTGGCGCTGCTGATCGCCGTCCCGGCCGGGACGTTCGCCGCGGTGCGGCATCGGAAGGCCGACGGCACCGCGCTTTCCGGGCTGTCGCAGATCGGTGTCGCGATCCCCGCGTTCCTCGCCGGCATCATCCTCGTGCAGATCTTCGCGGTGCAGTTGCGCTGGCTGCCCTCCGGTGGCTGGACACCGCCCGTGCAGGACCCAGGCGAATTTCTCCGCGGTTTGGTCCTGCCCGCGCTGTCGCTGGGGCTCGTGCAGGGCGCGGTCCTCACGCGGTATGTCCGGTCCGCGGTGCTCGACACGCTCGGCCAGGACTATCTGCGCACGGCGCGGTCCAAGGGACTTCGGCCGTTCCAAGCGCTGTTCCGCCATGGTCTGCGCAACGCCGCCGTGCCGGTGGTGACGGTGCTCGGCCTGCAACTTTCGACGCTGCTGATCGGCGCGGTCGTCGTCGAGCGGGTGTTCGTCCTGCCGGGGCTGGGCAGCATGCTGCTCGACTCGGTGGCGTCGCGGGATCTGTTGTCCGTGCAGGGGATCGTGCTGGTCCTGGTGGTCGGCGTGCTGCTGGTGAACTTCGTGGTCGACGTCCTCTACACGGTGCTCGACCCGAGATTGCGGGGTTCCTGATGCGTAGCCGCAGTCTCGTGATCGGCGGCGTGCTCGTCGCGCTGATCGTGCTCGCCGCGCTCCTTTCGTTCGTGTGGACACCGTTCGATCCGGTGAAGGTCGACGCGGCCAACCGGCTGCACGACTTCAGCGGCGCCAATCCGCTGGGCACGGACAGCTTCGGGCGCGACGTGCTGAGCCAGCTCATGGTCGGCGCGCGGACGACGCTGTACGTCGGTGTGGTCGCGGTCGGCATCGCCGCGCTGATCGGGACACCGCTGGGCATCCTCGCCGGGATGTCGTCGCGCTGGCTCGGCGAGTTCGTCATGCGGGTCAACGATCTCGTGCTCGCGTTCCCCGCGTTGCTGCTGGCGATCATGTTCGGCGCGGTGTTCGGGGCGGACACGCTGACCGCGATGGTGGCGATCGGCATCGCGACCATCCCGTCGTTCGCGCGGATCGCGCGTTCGGGAACGCTGCAGGTGATGAGCAGCGAGTTCGTGCTGGCCGCGCGGTCGGCCGGGCGCTCGCGGCTGAACATCGCGGCGCGGCATGTGCTGCCGAACATCTCCGGGCTGCTGATCGTGCAGGCGTCGGTGTCGTTCGCGATCGCCGTGCTCGCGGAAGCGGCGTTGTCGTTCCTCGGGTTCGGCACGCGGCCGCCGACGCCGTCGTGGGGCCGGATGCTCCAGGAATCCCAGATGTTCCTGACCCTGCACCCGAGGCTCGCACTCGTGCCGGGTGTCGCGATCGCCATCGCCGTCCTCGGCTTCAACCTGCTCGGTGACGGCCTCCGCGATCGTCTCGACCCCCGATTGGCGGCGCGGGTATGACCGCTATGACACTGCAGGTACACGGTCTCGGCATCGGCCACCTGGTTCGCGACGTCTCGTTCGGTATCGCACGCGGTGAGCGGGTCGGGCTGATCGGCGAGTCGGGTTCCGGGAAGTCGTTGACGGCGCTGTCGATCATGGGCCTGCTGCCCGAAGAACTCGCCGCCTCCGGCTCGGTGAAACTCGACGGCCGTGAACTGCTGGGCGCGCCGGAGAAGGAACTGTCGCGGCTGCGCGGCAACGAGATGTCGATGGTGTTCCAGGAACCGATGACCGCGCTGAACCCGGCGATGCGGGTGGGCGCGCAGGTGGCCGAGCCGATGCGGATCCACCGCGACGGCGGGAAGCATCGGGCGGCGGCCGAGGCGTTGCTGGATTCCGTGGGGCTGCCAGGCGTCGCTCGTGCGTATCCGCATCAGCTGTCCGGCGGGCAGCGGCAGCGCGTCGTCCTTGCGATCGCGCTGGCCAACGACCCGAAGCTGCTGATCTGCGACGAGCCGACGACGGCGCTCGACGTCACCGTCCAGGCGCAGATCCTGGAACTGATCCTCGACGGCGTGCGGGAGCGGGACTGCGCGCTGCTGTTCATCACGCACGACCTCGCCGTCGTGGCGTCAGTATGCGAGCGGGTGCTGGTGATGCTGGACGGCGAGATCGTCGAAGCAGGCACCACCCGCGAGGTGCTCACCGCACCGAAGCACGAGTACACGAAGAAACTTCTGGCCGCTTCGGATCTGGAGGCGAGCCGATGATGCTCGAAGTACGCGACCTCGAACGTCGCTACACGCGGCGCGACATCCATGCCCTGCGCGGAGTTTCGTTCGACGTCGCGGAAGGTCAGCGGTTCGGGATCGTCGGCGAGTCGGGTTCGGGAAAGTCCACGTTGGTCAGACTGCTGGCCGCGCTCGACAAACCGACGGCGGGCAGTGTCTCGTTCCAAGGCCAACGGATCGACACGCTGCCCGAACGCAAACTCGGCTTCCTGCGGTCGGAACTGCAGATCGTCTTCCAGGATCCGATGGGTTCGCTCGATCCGCGGATGCGGGTGCGCGACATCATTTCCGAACCTCTGGGCCGCCGGGATCCCGTGCGGGTCGCGGAACTGCTGAAGGCCGTTGGCCTGCCCGAGGACGCCGCCGGCCGCTATCCGCATCAGTTCTCCGGTGGGCAGCGGCAGCGGATCTCGATCGCGCGGGCGCTCGCGCCGAATCCGAGCGTCCTCATCGCGGACGAACCGGTGAGCGCGCTCGACGTCTCGGTGCGGAAGCAGATTCTCGACCTGCTCGCGTCGCTGGTCGAGCTGTATTCGCTGACGCTGATCTTCGTCTCGCACGACCTCGGCGTGGTGCGGCACGTGTGCGACCGGGTCGCGGTGATGCGGCGCGGGGAGATCGTCGAAATCGGCGACGTCGACCAGGTCTACGACGCGCCGGAACACGAGTACACCAGGGAACTGCTGGCGGCCGCGCCGAATCTGCGGGCCGAGCTGGCGCGGCTGAGAGGAGGGGACGATGCCTGAATATCCGGAAGGGCTGCCGATCGGTGACGGGTGGGTGTCCACTGTAGACATACAGCCGGTCGTCTTCCCGTACGACGGGAGCGAGATCGGCCGGGCGCCGGTCGGGACGCCGGAGCTGGCCACGCGCGCGATCGACGAGGCGGTCGCGGTGTTCAAGCAGGTCGCGGCCCTGCCGTCGCGGACCCGGCGGTCGCTTCTGAACGACGTCGCCGCCGCTTTGGAAGCCCGGCGTTCCGACTTCGAGCAGCTTCTGGTGCTGGAGACCGGCAAGCCGTTGGTCGATTGCCGCGTCGAGGTCGCCCGCACGATCGTCACCTGGCAGGCCGCCGCCGAGGAGGTCTCGCGGCTGCACGGCGAGACCGTCCCGCTCGACCTGCTGCCGTCCGGCGACGGGCTGGTCGGGTTCTGGAAACGCAAGCCGATCGGTGTGGTGGTCGGCATCGCCGGATTCAACTATCCGCTGCTGCTGGCGTCGCACAAGATCGCGCCCGCTATCGCCGCGGGCTGCCCAGTGGTGGTGAAACCGGCGCCGCAGACGCCGCTGGCGACGTTGTGGCTGGTGCATCTCGTGCGCTCGCTGACCGACTTGCCCGCCATGGTCCAGCTCGTCACCGGCGACGCGGCCGTCGGCTCGGCGCTGGTCACCGACCGGCGGGTCGGCGCGGTGTCGTTCACCGGATCCGCGCTGGTCGGGCACCGGATCGCCCGCGACGCCGCACCCACGAAGACGTTGCTGGAGCTGGGGTCCAACGCCGCTCTGGTGGTCGCCGAGGACGCGGATCTCGACGCGGCCGCGGACGCCGTGCTGCGCGGTGGGTTCTACGCGTCGGGGCAGGCGTGCATCTCGGTGCAGCGGGTGCTGGTCGTCGAAGCCGTCGCCGAGGAGTTCACCCAACGGGTGCTGGCGCGGCTCGGCGAGGTCGTCACCGGTGATCCCCGCGACGAGAAGACGCGGGTTTCGGCGCTGATCGATCCGGGGTCCACACTGCGCGTCCAGGAGTGGGTCGACAAAGCTACTTCGGCCGGTGCGCGGCTGGTTGGAGGCGGTGTCGAGGGCACGGTGATCCGGCCGACCGTGCTGCTCGACGTGCCCGACGGCCTCGAATGCTGGGACGAGGAGATCTTCGGCCCCGTGGTCTGTATCCGAACCGTGTCCTCTGTGGACGATGCGTTCGAGGCGGTCAACGCGTCGCGCTACGGGCTGCACGCTTCGGTGTTCAGCACGTCGTTGAAGACGGCGTTCCGCGCGCTCGACGAGCTCGAAGTCGGCGGCGTGGTCGTCAACGAGGTACCCGGATTCCGGTCCGACACCATGCCGTACGGCGGCGTGAAGGATTCCGGTATCGGGCGGGAAGGGCCGCGGTTCGCGGTCGAAGAACTGACCGTGACGAGAATGGCGGTGCTGCGCCCGTGAGCTATGAGAACCTGTTCCGGCTCGACGGAAAGCGAGCCGTCGTCCTCGGCGGTGGCAGCGGGATCGGCCGCGAAGCCGCGAAGGCGCTGGCCGCGCACGGCGCCGAAGTGATCGTCGCGGACCGCGATGTCGCCGCCGCCAAGGAAACCGGCGTGGGCGAGTCGTACGAGATCGACCTGCTCTCGGACGGTGCGGTCGCGCGGGCGGCGGCGGAACTCGGCGAGATCGACATCGTGGTGCTGACCGCCGCGACCAACGTGCGCAAACGGCTGCTGGAATATTCGCGCGAGGAATTCGACCGGGTGATCGCGCTGAACCTAGGCGCGACCTTCGAGGTCGTCCGCGCGTTCGGCGCCGGGATGGTCGAGCGGGGGCGGGGGAGCATCATCGGGTTCTCGTCGATCCGTGGCACCACCGTCGAGCCGGGGCAAGGACCGTACGCGGCGACGAAAGCCGGGCTGGTGCAGCTGTTCCGCACGGCCGCGGCGGAGTTCGGCCCGGCCGGGGTACGGGTCAACGCGATCGCGCCCGGCGTCGTCGAGACTCCGCTGACAGCGCAGATCAAGGCGAATCCGGGCTGGTACGACGCGTACGCGACCAAAGGCGCGCTCGGCCGATGGGCGCGTCCGGACGAACTCGCGGGCGCCGTCGTCTATCTGGCCTCGGACGCGTCGTCGTTCGTCACCGGCTCCGTGCTGGCGGTGGACGGCGGCTGGACCGCGGTCGACGGCCGCTTCGAACCGCCCGCGACGTAAAGGAGTGCTGCCGTGCCGGAGTTGCCTGATCTGACCGCTGTCGAACTTGTCGCGCGGTACCGTGCCGGGACACTGTCGCCGGTCGAAGTCACCGAAGCCGTCCTCGCCCGCATCGAGGCACGCGAACCCGAACTGCACGCGCTCTACGCGTATGACCCGAGTGGCGCCCGCGAAGACGCGAAAGCGTCCGAAGGCCGTTGGCACGCCGGGGAACCGCTCGGCCCGATCGACGGCGTTCCCTTGACGCTCAAGGAGAACATCGCGACCCGCGGCACCCCGGTCCCGCTCGGCACGGCCGCCACCGCGCTGGAACCCGCGCCCGAAGACGCCCCGGCGGGCGCTCGCGTGCGCGAATCCGGCGGTGTCCTGCTGGGCAAGACGACCATGCCGGACTACGGGATGCTGACGTCCGGGCTGTCGAGTTTCCACACCGCGTCGCGGAATCCGTGGGACACCACGCGCACGCCCGGCGGTTCCAGCGCCGGTGCCGGTTCGGCGGCCGCCGCGGGTTACGGCCCGCTGCACGTCGGCACCGACATCGGCGGCTCGATCCGGCTGCCCGCCGGCTGGTGCGGCCTGGTCGGGCTGAAGCCGAGTTTCGGCCGGGTGCCGGTGGATCCGCCGTTCCTCGGCCGCGTCGCCGGGCCGATGACGCGGACCGTTGCCGACACCGCGCTGCTGATGAGCGTTCTGTCCGGTGTGGACGGTCGCGACCACCTTTCGCTGCCGCCCTCGTCGCTCGCTTGGACTTCGTTGCCGGGCGAGGTCAAGGGACTGCGGATCGGGCTCCACCTCGACCCGGGTGTCGGTCTTCCGGTGCTGCCGGAGACGATCGCCGCCGTCACCGAAGCCGCACGCGTCTTCGAGGCCGCGGGTGCCGTCGTCGAGCCGGTTTCGCCGTTCCTGCGCCGGGAAATGCTCGACGGCCTCGACACTTTCTGGCGCGTCCGTGCCTGGTCGGACATGTCGGCCCTGCCCGAAGAGCGCCGCGCGAAGGTCCTGCCGTACATCGCCGACTGGGCCGCCGGCGGCGCCGACGTCAGCGGTGTCGACGCCTACCGCGGTTTCGCGCAGATCGACGCCATCGCCGTCGCGACCCTGCGCGCGACCGAACCTTTCGACGTCGTCCTGTCACCGACCTGCCCGGTCTCGGCCCCGCCCGCCGAATGGCCCTCGCCGACCAACGACCCGCGCCGCCCGTTCGAGCACATCGCGTTCACCGTGCCGTACAACATGTCCGGCCAGCCCGCTGTCTCGATCAACTGCGGCTACGCGAGCGACGACCAACCCATCGGTCTCCAGCTCAGCGGCCGCCGCTTCGCCGACCTCGACGTCCTTCGCGCCGCTGCCGCCTACGAATCCCTTCGCCCCACTCCGCGCCCCTGGCCCTGACCCGCATTCAGAGGACTAGACGCGTCAGCCGCCGATCGCCTCGGCAGCGGCAGGATCCGCGAGGGCATTGCTTTGCCGACCGGCAACAAAAAGATCAAAGCCCCGGTGACATGACCAATAGGTCAGGGGCCATCCGGGGCTATTCGTCGGTCAGCTTAGCAGAGGAGCTACGAGAGTGCCCAGCGCTCGCGCGGGGGATTGGATCGAGACCTGGCTGTCGAAGCCGAGGTTCGCGGTCTACTTGCAAGCGGCGAACCAGGACCGAGAGCAGGCCGTGCGGTTGTACGAGTGGAACACGGCGGTATCCGCGGCGTTCCACCACGACCTGTGCCACCTGGAAGTGGCCCTGCGCAACGCCTACGACCGGGCATTGGGTCACGCCGTCTCGGCCGGGACGCCACACTGGGTCTTCCAGGCGACGACGATCTTCCCGTCGCGGTGGCAGAAGGCGGCGAACGGCACGCGGTACGACGTCAACGAGACGAGCCGGAGGTTGCTGGCCGAAGCCATCAAGAACGCGACCCCGAAGGTCAAACGTCCCTGTGCCGCGAGTGCGTCACCGTCGCCAGGAAAGGTGATCGCCGAGCTGAGTTTCGGCTTCTGGCGATATCTGTCCGCGAGACGTCACCACGACCCGCTGTGGATTCCTTACCTGCACCTGGCCTTTCGCGCCGGTGCCGATCGCCGTGACGTCGACAAGCACGTCGAGCGCTTGCACAGGCTTCGTAACCGAGTCGCTCATCATGAGCCGCTACTGGCCGTCGACCTGCAGGGGCACCGCAACGACGTACAAGACCTCGCTGCGCTCATTTCCCCGCAGGTCGCCGCCTACATCACGGCCAACAGTTCGTGTACGAGTCTGTCGGCCGCCCGTCCCGGCTAGCCGCCGATCGCCTCGGCCAGCGCCAGGATCCGCCGCGCGTTGTCCACGTGCAGGTTCTCGATCATCCGCCCGTCCACGGTCACGACGCCCTGCCCGGCCGCCTGTGCTTCCTCGAACGCCGCGATGATCCTGCGCGAGCGCGTGATCTCCTCCTCGGACGGCGCGAAGATCCGGTTGCACGGCTCCAGCTGCGCCGGGTGGATCAGCGTCTTGCCGTCGAAGCCGAACTGACGTCCCTGCACACATTCCGCCTCGAAGCCTTCGAGGTCCTTCACGTCGTTGTAGACGCCGTCGAGGATCGCCTTGCCGGTCGCCCGCGCGGCCAGCAGCGCGAGCGAAAGCCCGCCCAGCAGGGGCGCGCGGCCGGGGACGAACTCGGCGTGCAGCTCCTTCGCCAGGTCGTTCGTGCCCATGACCAGCACGGTGAGCCGTTCGGACGCCGACGCGATCTCCTCGGCGTGCAGCATCGCGACCGGCGTCTCCACCATCGCCCAGATCTTCGTGTGATCCGGCGCGCCGCCGAGCTCCAGCGCGCGCTCGATGTTGTGCACCTCGGCGGCGGAGTTGACTTTCGGCACCACGATGGCGTCCGGGCCGGCCTGCGCGGCGGCGCGGAGGTCGGCGTCGTGCCATTCGGTGTCGAGGCCGTTGACGCGGATGGTCACCTCGCGCGAGCCGTACTCCTTCGACGACGCGGCCGCGCAAACGCGTTCACGTGCGGCTTCCTTCGCGTCGGGCGCGACGGCGTCTTCGAGGTCGAGGATCAGCCCGTCCGCGTCCAGCGTCTTGGCCTTTTCGAGCGCTCTTTCGTTCGCGCCGGGCATGTAGAGGACGGAACGCCGGGGGTTCATTCGGAAGCCTCCTGATCTTTTCGGGTCGCGCGTTTCGGCCGGCAGGCCTCGCTGACGCGGCTGCGGGTCGCCGTGCGGTGGCGACTGACGGGTACCCGATCAGTCGCGGCCCGTAGACGTGTCCGCGAACGCGCGATGTCAAACACTGCTGGCCGCGTCGTAGGCGGCGGCGAGTTCGGGATCGTCGGCGGCGAGGGCGTCCGCGAGTTCGGCGACCACCCGGCACTGCTTCACCGAGGCGTCGTCCTGCATCTTCCCGTCGATCATCACCGCACCGGTGCCGTCACCCATCGCGGCGATCACGCGCCGTGCCCAGGCGACGTCCTCGGGCGAGGGCGAGAACACCTTCTTGGCGATGTCGATCTGCACCGGGTGCAGGCTCCAGGCGCCCACGCAGCCGAGCAGGAACGCGTTGCGGAACTGGTCTTCGCAGGCCACGACGTCGCGGATGTCGCCGAACGGCCCGTAGTACGGCAGGATCCCGTTCGCCGCGCAGGCGTCGCCCATCCGCGCGACGGTGTAGTGCCACAGATCCTGCTGATACGTCGTGCGTCCCTCGTTCAGGTCTTCACCGGTGGGGTCCGTGCGCACCAGGTAACCGGGGTGCCCGCCACCCACCCGGGTGGTCTTCATCCGGCGGCTCGCGGCGAGGTCGGCCGGGCCGAGCGAGATGCCCTGCATCCGGGGGCTCGCGCCCGCGATCTCCTCGACGTTCGCGACGCCGCTGGCGGTCTCCAGGATCGCGTGCACCAGCAGCGGTTTCGTCAGGCCTGCCCGTGCCTCGAGCTGCGCGAGCAGCCGGTCGACGTAGTGGATGTCCTGCGCGCCTTCGACCTTCGGCACCATGATCACGTCGAGTTTGTCGCCGATCTCGGTGACCAGCGTGATCAGGTCGTCGAGCACCCACGGCGAGTCGAGGCTGTTGACGCGGGTCCACAGCTGCGTCTTGCCGAAGTCGGTCGACTTCGCGATGGAGACGAGCCCGTTCCGCGCGGCCTCCTTGCGGTCGGCGCGCACGGCGTCTTCGAGGTTCCCGAGCAGGACGTCGACCTTCTTGGCGATATCCGGGACCTTGGCGGCCATCTTCTCGTTGCTGGGATCGAAGAAGTGGATCATCCGCGAAGGAGGCACGGGGATCTGGCGGAGCGGTTCCGGCGCTCCCACCGCGAGCGGGGCGAAGAAATCCTTCGGCGAACGCATCGTTCCTCCATCGCAACGGGCTAAGTGACCGACGAGTAACCCTAAACCCGGAAGGCGGGGAACCGCTGCGGCGCAGCTCACCTCCAAGGGGACACGATCGGGAATCGCGGAGGAATCTGTGGACGACTGGGCCTTGCCGGGTTTCACCGAGATGGGGTCGCTGGGCGAAGGGGGATTCGGCCGGGTCGTGCTGGCTCGCCACGACGAATCCGCGCAGGTCGTGGCCATCAAGTACCTGTACGCGCGGTTCGCGGCAGACCCGCGGCGGCTGGCCGAATTCCGCCACGAGGCGCAGATCCTGAGCCGCGTTTCGGGACCCCACATCGCCCGTCTGCACCAGTTCGTGGAGACCCCGCAAGGGGCCGCGATCATCATGGAAGCCGTTCACGGAATCTCCCTGAAAGAGATCCTCGGCCGCCAGGAGAAGCTCGAACCCGAAGCCGCGCTGGCCATCCTCAAGGGCTCGCTGCTCGGTCTCGCCGGCGCGCACGCCGCGGGCACCGTCCACCGCGACTACAAACCGGCCAACGTCCTGGTCACCCGGGAGGGGCAGAGCAAGCTCGTCGACTTCGGCATCGCCGTGCTCGCCGGGCAGACCGGGGTCGCCGCGGGCACACCCGCGTACATGGCGCCCGAGCAGTGGGCGGGCGGCATCGCCACGCCCGCGACCGACGTCTACGCCGCGACCTGCGTGTTCTTCCAGTGCGTCGCCGGGCACCGGCCGTACGAGGCCGAACAGACCGAAGTGCTGCGCACGCTGCACGAATACGCCCCGATCCCGTTCGGCGAGGTCCCCGAACCGGTCCGCGACCTCATCGCGCGCGGCATGGCGAAGGACGCCGCCCAGCGGCCGTCGGGCGCGGCCGAATTCGTCACCGAACTGGAGGCGTCCGCCAGGAAGGCGTACGGCGAGGACTGGGAGCGCAACGGCTGGCACTGGCTCGCCAAAGGCGCCGGTGTCCTGGTCGCCCTGTCCCCGTTGGCCCTGCTCGGTGCCGGGACGGCCGCGGCACCGGTCATCGCGGGCGGCGGGGTCGCGGCCACCACCGGTGGCGGGATCGCGCTCGGTCTCAAGGTGACGGCCGCGGTCGCCGCCGTCACCGCGGCCGCCGTCGGCACGGTCGTCGTGGTCAACGCCGACGGTGACGAAGCGCCGCCTCAGACGACGACCGTCGCCGCGATGAAGGTCGACCTCCTCACCCGCACCGAAAAGCTCGACGGCTTCGACTACAACGGCAAGTACGTCCGGATCAGCGGGCTGAAGGACAAGGCCGCCGAAGAACGGGTCAACAAGGCGCTGATGGCGCCGATCGACGGGTGGCTCGCGGGCTTCTGGCCCGACAGCTACCCGCCCCAGCGGGAACCCGACGGCGACATCCCGCATATGAAGACCGAAGCCGAGATCCTGCGCCAGGACGACAAGCTGCTCTCGGTCGTCTACAAACGCTCGATCGACTCCGTCCAGTTCGGCAACCACGGCGGGTTCAGCATCCGTCCTGTCGTCATCGACCTGACGAAGGGCGAGCCGATCCCCACCGCGCGGCTCTTCGACAACGTCGACGGCACCGCCGACCGGATGCTCATGCTCGAAGACATGCTCTTCGACGCCGCCAGGCCGGGTGACTGCCTCGCCGACGCGCCGAGCTCGCCCGAGCACCTGCCGGCCCGCGCGATGTCGGATCCGTGGTCCGTCACCGGCGACACCGTGCTGCAAGCGGCACCGACCGCGAACGGGATGACGTTCTACGTCTACGGATCCGTGCTCGGCTACCCCCGTGTCTGCGACCCGACCCAGGTCACCGTCGAATTCCGCCACCTCCTCCACCTGCTGAGCCCGGGGGTCGTGAACCTGCTCGGCGGCACGCAGGGGCAACGCACCAAAGTGGACAACGTCGGCGCCTTCACCATCACCACTCCGGAAAAGTGGTCGCTGCTCTCCGGCGCCCCCATCGAGCGCTACCTGGTGACCGCCGACCAGTGCGCGGGAGGCGGGACGCAGCCGTTCCACTGCGCGGGCGTCGTCTTCAGCGACAACTCGCGGGCCGACCCGGCCACGCCGCCGTATGAACCAGGCAAGCCGTACAACCGTTCGACCGGCCCGCGTCCGTGCCATTCCATCGGCGCACCCGGTGAGACCCAGGGAGCACCTACCCTCCAGATGAAGGAACTTCGCCCGGTCGGGACGAAGCGGGCAGCCTACGAAGAGTGGCGGCTCACGTGTTCTGGCGGCGGCACGGTCACCCAGCGGGTCTGGTTCCTGCCGAAAACACGGCTCGTGATCGTCGACGAGTGGAACACTCCAGGCCTCGACAAGATTCTGGAAGAGGCGCAGTGGAACTGAACGACGAGTGGAGACTGTCCGGCTTCACCGAGCTGGAGCAGCTGGGCACGGGCACCTTCGGCCGCGTGGTGCTCGCACGCCAGGACACCACCGGCCACCTCGTCGCGATCAAGTACCTCTTCTCCCGCTTCGCCGCGGACCCCGCGCATCTCGCCGCGTTCCGGCAGGAAGCCCTGGCGCTGCACCGGGTGTCGAGCCCGCACGTCGTGAAACTGCACGAGTTCTTCGAGACGCCGCAGGGCGCGGCGATCGTCATGGAGGCGATCAACGGCGTCTCCCTGCGTTCGGTGCTCCAGGCCGAAGGCACACTCGAACCCGAGGCCGCCCTCGCGGTTCTGAAGGGTTCGCTGCTCGGCCTGGCCGCGGCGCATTCCGCCCACGTCGTCCACCGGGACTACAAACCGGCCAACGTCCTCGTCGCCGACACCGGCGAGAGCAAGCTGGTCGACTTCGGCACGGCCGTCCTGGCGGGGGAACGCGGCCCGTCCGTCGGCACGCCCGCGTACATGGCTCCCGAGCAGTGGTCGGGCGGACAGGCCACGCCCGCGACCGACGTCTACGCCGCGACCTGCGTGTTCTTCCAGTGCGTCGCCGGGCACCGGCCCTACCAGGCCGACGACACCGAAGTGCTCCGCACGCTGCACGAACACGCGCCCATCCCGTTCGGCGAAGTCCCCCAGCCGGTGCACGAGATCGTCGCGCTGGGAATGGCGAAGGACCCGTCGAAACGACCGGTCGACGCGCTCATGTTCGTCAGTGAACTGGAACGCGTCGCCCGCGCGGGCTACGGCGACGAATGGGAGCGCAAGGGCTGGTCACGGCTGGCGAAGGCGGCGGGTGTGCTCGCCGCGGCGACCCCGTTGGTCCTGCTCAGTGCCGGTACGGCGGCCGCGCCCGGGGTCGCCGCCGCCGGGACGGGCGCGGCGGCCGCGTCCACCGGCGGGATCGCGGCAGGGCTGAAGATCGCCATCGGTGTCGTCGCGGCGACGGCCGCCGTGGTCGGCTCGGTGGTCGTCTTCTCCGACGCGAGCACGCCGCCGCCGTCTCCGCCGACCACGCAACAGGCCGTCGCGCTCAAGGTCGCCATGAAGACCCGGACCGGAACCGTGCCCGGGACGAACATCGCGTACAGCGGGGATCACCCCGAGGTGACCGGGTCCACCGATAAGGCCTGGCTGAAGCGCGTCAACGACGCACTGACGGCGCCGATCGACGACTGGAACCGCAAGACCGGCCCGGGCGCCGCCAAGCTGGAGCCGGAACGCGGCCCGTACAAGCTCCTCACGAAGGCCGACGTGCGCTCGCAGAACGAGCGGTACCTTTCGGTGCGCTACACGCACGATCTCGCGAACAAACCGCATTCGACCTGGGGAAATGGTCGTGCCGCGGTGACCATCGACCTGAAGGAGGGCAAGGCGCTCACTCCCGCCGAGCTGTTCGCCCCCGGGAAGTTCAGCGACGACGGGCTGCGGACCCTCGCCGAACTGCTCTGGCCCGACAAACAGCAGTGCGGTGCGGTCAGCAGCACCTTCCCGTACCAGCCCCTCAAGACGGCCGATCTCGCCGAAGAGCCGAAGGTGTGGCTCGCGTTCACCCCGGCGGTCGTCGAGGTGACCGTCGACCTCAACTTGCTCGGCTTCGCCACCGCCTGCGGAGTCCAGGACTACACGCTGCCGTACGACAAGCTGAGCGGTCTCCTGAACCCGGAGCTCGTCGAGGGCGTGACCGGCGGAAAACCGCTGAAGGGAACTTCGTCCGCTCCGCCCGCGCCGGGAGTCACCGACGTCTCGGCGGGCGCGCTGACGCTGCATCTGCCGCAGGGCTGGTCCGTGGTCTCGCAGGGGCTGGAGAAGGTGCTCGTCGATCCGGGCTGCCCGGACCCCAAGAAGTACTTCAACTGCAAGTACGTCCTGCTCACGGACAACACTCAGCAGTCGGCGGAACAGCCGCCGTACCGGCCCGGTGAGTTCTATCGGCGCAGCGCGGGCGGCCGGGCCTGCAACGCCGCCGGGCGAAAGGACCTCCGCCAAGAGGGTGACGCCGTGCGGACGGTTTCCACCACCGCACCGGTGGGCGGGACATCGGCGACCTACGAGGAGTGGACGATCCAGTGTGTTCCTCGTGGACAGACGGGTGGAAGCGGCGAGACGCAAGTGACTCAGCGGATCTGGTTCGTTGCGGACAGGCAAATCGTGGTGATGGACGAGTGGCGGACACCGGGCGTCGAAGAACTCCTCCGCACCGCGACGATCTCGTGACCTGACCTGCGAAGGTCCAAAGTGGAATGAGTATTCACTGGGCTGAATGGCCTAACGTTTTACTTCCCTTGCCGCGCCGATGTTCGGTGGCGATCAGTCCGTACTCGTGACCGTTCGGAGACGCCGGGTGACACCACTTACCTCTCCCTCACTCGGTTGGCGGCACGTCGGACTGAAGTCCGATGACCGCCTACCGACCGGTCACCGATGACAAGGCGCCGCCGATCGCAGCCACTCCCGTTGTCCGGCGCCGTCGCCTCCCCGCCCTGTTAGACAGATCATGTGCCGCTTCCACCGAGGTGGCACGGGATGAAGAGCCCTAGGGAAACCAGGTTCGAAGGAGGCGGAACGTGGCGGCTACACCGAACATGGAGAGCTCGACGGTCGCCGGTGGCGCGAAGCGCAGCCGGTCACTGCCGAGCCGGGTGGTGCCGCCGATCGAACTGCCCGCGAGCGTCGGGGAGCTTTCGCGCAAGGCGGCGGCCCTGCTCGGCTGGAACGGCATCGTCTTGCCGGAGACCACCGTGCTCGGCCGCAAGATCTGCGTGGTCGCCCGGCTCCGTACCGACGTGCACGCCGAGCGCATCGCGATGGGCATGGGTCCCGTCATCGATCGCGCCACCGTCGACACCTGGACATGGCCAGAGCTGGCCGCGACCGCACCCGCGCCGGCCGCCGAGATCATCGGCGTCCTCGCGGTCGCCCGGCACTGGCGCACCGCGATGGCCTCCGCGGTTCCGTTCGCACGTTACGGCGAGGCCGCGATGGTTCTCCCATCGCCTGCCGTACTGACGGAAGACTACGTCGGCAACTGCCTGCCGCGTGCCCGCGCCTACGGGCTCGGCATCGTCACCGCCGACCCCAACGCGGTCGCCGACCTCGACCTCGAGGGCCACGGCGAGCGCATGATCCTCGACGAGGACCCGGTCTCGCGCCTGGTCAACGAGATCGTCTACGACCAGCTGCTGCGCGAGACCGAGCTCCCTGCCGAAGTGGACTGAACGCGCTACGGTCGGGTCCATGCGAGTAGTCATTGCGGGTGGACACGGACAGATCGCGCTGAAACTGGAGAAACTGCTCTCCGCACGCGGTGATCAGGCGGTGGGGATCGTGCGCAACCCCGGCCACATCGCCGATCTCGAGGCGGCAGGCGCCGAGGCGGTCGTCCTCGATCTGGAAAAGTCCGATGTGGACGCCGTCGCCAAGATGCTCGACGGTGCCGACGCCGCCGTCTTCGCGGCGGGCGCCGGGCCGGGCAGCGGCACCGCCCGCAAGGACACTGTGGACAGAGCGGCCGCGGAACTCTTCGCGGCAGCCTCCGAGCGGGCGGGCGTCCGGCGGCATGTCCAGGTCGGCTCCATGGGTGCGGACAAATGGGAGACCGCGGACGTCCCGGACGATTTCCGGATCTACCTCAAGGCGAAGAAAGCGGCCGAAGACGATCTGCGCGCCCGCGATCTCGACTGGACGATCCTTCGACCGGGCCAGCTCACCGACGACGAGGGCACCGGCAAGGTCCTGATCGCCGAATCCACCGGACGCGGGCCCATTCCCCGGCAGGACGTCGCCGCGATTCTCGTCGCGCTGCTCGACGCCCCGTCGACGGCGGGCCGCGTTCTCGAAGCGATCTCGGGTGATACTGCTATCTCTCAGGCCTTTTCCGCTCTGTGAAACCTTAGTGTGTGGACGTAATCCGTCTTTTGACTGAACGGAGTAGGTCCTTGCGCGAGGACATCGCGGTCTTCAGCGGCAGCGCACATCCCGAGCTCGCCGAAGAGATCTGCGCCCATCTCGGCGTTCCCCTGCATCCTGTGAAGGTGCAGCGATTCGCCAACGACTGTCTCGAAGTCCAGCTCGAAGCGAATTGCCGCGAGCGCGACGTCTTCCTGATCCAGCCGCTGGTGCGGCCGGTGCAGGAACATCTCGTCGAACTGCTGCTGATGCTGGACGCCGCGCGGGGCGCGTCGGCCAAGCGGATCACCGTCGTCATGCCGCACTACTCGTACGCCCGCTCGGACAAGAAGGACGCGCCGCGGATCTCGATCGGCGGCCGTCTCGTCGCCGACCTGATGGCGACCGCCGGCGCCGACCGGGTTCTCGCGATGACGCTGCATTCGCCGCAGGTGCACGGCTTCTTCAGCGTTCCGGTCGATCACCTGCACGCGTTGCAGGAGCTGGCGAAGCACTTCCGCCAGTACGACCTCTCCGCGACCACCGTCGTTTCGCCGGATCTCGGCAACGCCAAGGAGGCCGCGCATTTCGCCCGGCTGCTCGGCGTTCAGGTCGCCGCCGGCGCGAAGCAGCGCTTCGCCGACGACAGGGTCGAGATCAGCTCGGTGATCGGCGAGATCACTGGCCGCGACGTGATCGTCCTCGACGACGAGATCGCCAAGGGCAGCACGGTGATCGAGCTGCTCACCAAACTGCGCGAGCTGAAGCCGCGCTCGATCCGAGTCGCCTGCACGCACGGCCTTTTCTCCAGCGGCGCGCTCGAACGGATCGGCAGCCAGCCCGACGTGCTGGAGGTCGTCTGCACGAACACGGTGCCGATCCCGCCGGAGGAGCAGAGCCCGAAGCTGCGAGTCCTGTCGATCGCGCCCGCGCTGGCGGAGGCGATGCGGAGGATCCACAACGGCGAGTCGGTCAGCGCCTTGTTCGAAACGGCTTAAGCGGTGCCGAGGACCCGGTCGAGGTACGTGTTCGTGAAGACCCCGGCCGGGTCCACCTCCTTGCGGACCCGCAGGAAGTCGTCGAAGCGCGGGTACCGCGAGCGCAGTGTGGCGGCGTCGAGGTCGTGCATCTTGCCCCAGTGCGGGCGGCCGCCGACCTCGCCGACGATCGACGCGAATCCGGCGAAGTACTCGCGGTAGGGCATGCCGACGAACTGGTGGATCGCGATGTAGGCGGAGTCGCGGCCGTTCGCGGTCGAAAGCCAGATGTCGTCCGCGGCGGCGACGCGCACCTCGACCGGGAACGCGACCGGGTTCTCCAGCTTCGGGACGAACGCGCGGAGCTCGGAGAAGACGTCATGCAGCGCTTCGCGGGGGATCGCGAACTCCGACTCGACGAACCGCACGCCGCGGTGGGTCACGAAGACGCGATGCGACGTGTCGCTGTACTCGCGGGCGGAGAGGATGTTCGAGGCGAACCGGCCGAGCGGCTGCACGAGTTTCGGCACCGCGCGGCCGAGACGGCACAGGCCGCCGAACGCGATGTTCTCCGTGACCTCGTAGTCGACGAATTCCTTCAGCTTGGTAAGCGGACGGCGTTCGCTGTCCGCCGGAAGCCGGTTGTTGCGCTTGACCAGGGCGTTCTTGCCGTAGGGGAACCAGTAGAACTCGAAGTGGTCGTTCTCGTCGGCGAACCGGTCGAAGCCTTCGAGGACCTCTTCGAGCGGTTCCGGCCGCTCCTGGGCGGAGAGCAGGAACGAAGATTCACACTGCAGGGTGACCGTGCTGATGACGCCGAGCGCGCCGAGCCCGACCCTCGACGCCGCGAAAAGATCGGGGCGCTCGTCCGTCGAACAGGTGACCACGCTGCCGTCGGCGAGGACGAGTTCGAGCGCGGCGATCTGGGTGGCGATGCCGCCGAGCCGGGCGCCGGTGCCGTGGGTGCCGGTGGAGATCGCGCCGGCGACGGTCTGCGCGTCGATGTCGCCGAGGTTGGTCATCGCCAGGCCCAGCGCGTCGAGTTCGGCGTTGAGCTGCTTGAGCGTGGTGCCGGAACGGACCGTGACCAGGCCTTTCGCGACGTCGGCCGACGCGATGCCCGTCCAGCCGGTCAGGTCCATGGCGTCGGAATCCGCCGCGGCGATCGCGGTGAAGGAGTGACCGCTGCCCAGCGGGCGCAGGCGCCGTCCGTCCGCGGCGGACCGGCCGATCGCCTCGGCGATCGCGGCCGTGTCCCGCGGCCGATGCACGCGCAGCGGCGACGCCGACGCGGTGCCGGCCCAGTTGTTCCACCGTGTCATGAGCCACCCGTTTCGTGAGCTGCTGCCCTTGAGATGTCCGAGTGCCGAAACAGTAAGTGAATAGTATTCGCGTTTCAAGCCCTTCTGTCGTACCTTAGTTCGGGTGACCAGTGCGACGGTGTACGACTTGGCGACGAAGGACCTGGATCCTCCGTTCGCGGTTGTCGACTTGGATGCGTTCGACGCGAACGGCGCCGACCTGCTGCGGCGGGCAGGCGGCAAACCGATCCGCGTGGTCAGCAAGTCCGTGCGCTGCCGGTATCTGCTCGAACGGGTCCTCGCGCGGCCCGGTTTCGAAGGCCTCATGTGCTACTCGCTCGCCGAAGCCGTCTGGCATGTCGAGCAGGGGACGTCCGAGGACATCGTGGTGGCGTACCCGACCGCCGACCACGGCGCGCTCCGCCGGCTGGCGGCGAACGACCGGGCCAGGGCGGCGATCTCGATCATGGTCGACTCGCCCGAACATCTCGACCTGGTCGATGCCGCGCTGGGGCAGGGGCATCCCGAAATCCGCGTCTGCCTGGAGCTCGACGCATCGTGGCGGCCGCTGCCAGGGGTGCACGTCGGCACCCGGCGCTCGCCGGTCTTCAGTCCGAGGCAGGCCGCGGATCTCGCGCGGACCATCTTGTCCCGCAAGGGTTTCCGGCTCGTCGGGATGATGGCGTACGAAGGTCAGATCGCCGGGCTCGGCGACGCGGCGGGTGGCGGCGTCAAGAACTCGCTCGTCGGCTGGATGCAGCGGAAGTCGATTGTGGAAATCGCGAAACGCCGCGCGGCCGCGGTCCGCGCGGTGCGGGCCTTGGCCGACCTGGAATTCGTCAACGGCGGTGGCAGCGGCAGCGTCGAATCGACCGGCGCC
The DNA here is from genome assembly GCF_037997115.1 of Amycolatopsis coloradensis. Lineage (NCBI taxonomy): Bacteria > Bacillati > Actinomycetota > Actinomycetes > Pseudonocardiales > Pseudonocardiaceae > Amycolatopsis > Amycolatopsis coloradensis. Next base: position 1,467,741 of record NZ_CP150484.1, on the reverse strand, counting down.
GAAGCGGCCGTCACCGAGATCGCGGCGGGTTCGGGCCTGATCGGGCCGACCCTCTTCGACGGCTACGCGCATTTCTCGCCGCGCCCGGCCGCGATGTTCGCGCTTCCCGTTGTCCGCCGCCCGGCGCCGAAGGTCGCGACGCTCTTCTCCGGCGGCTACATCGCTTCGGGCCCCGCCGAGTCTTCGCGGCTCCCGACGCCTTACCTGCCCGAAGGTCTCTCGCTACTCGGATTCGAAGGCGCCGGCGAAGTCCAGACCCCCGTCTCCGGTGAGGCCGCCCGCCACCTGCGGCTCGGCGACCGCGTCTGGCTGCGCCACGCGAAGGCGGGCGAACTCGCCGAACGCTTTACGCACTACCACGTCGTCGTCGGCGACCGCGTCGACCGGACCGTCCCCACCTACCGAGGCGAATCCCAAAACTTCGGCTGACCCGCGCGACCCCACCCCCCACCCATCCCTGGGGGGCGCGCCCCGCACCAGCGTATCGGGAGGGGGTGTCGGGGACGGCGGATCCGAGGGGTGAGGGACGAGGTTGTCCACAACTGTGGGTGGGTGTGGACAGGTTATGTGGATAACCGGGTAAGCCCAGGTCAGGGGCTGTGTGGGCGTGGTTCCTGGGGGTTGTGTGACTGGTGGGGTCGGGGATCGGGCATCGGTGGACACGAATGGAGCAATGGGGGATCCACCGGTAACGCGAAGGCCTCCTTGTGGACGTTGAGCGTCTCAGAGGGGGCCGTCGTGGCGTCCGGCAGCACCGCCGGGCGTCCATAGTGGACAGAAGTGGGCTGAAGGCGTCCTTCGCCGCATCGGACGCGGGGAAAGCGTCCTTCGGCACCAGGTGGGCCGAGTTGAGCGTCCCCAATGTCGCATCAGGGACGCTCAGCGACTCAAATGCGACATTGGGAACCTCGGCGGACGCGAGCTAGCGCCCAGCGGGAGCCGGCGAGCGAAGAGACCTCAGGCCTCCCCGAACTTGCTCGCCAAATATCCCTTCACCACCGACTTCGCCTCCGCCACGATCCGCTCATCCCCTCGCGGGTCCCGCCGGAAGGCCAGCTTCAGCAAAGCGTCGGCCGTCTCGTTCGCGATCGTCAGCGCGAACCGGATGTCGTCCGGCGGCGACTGGATCCGCGCCGAAAGCACGTCGGTGAGCGCGTCGACGATGACGGCGTTGTTGTCGCGGGTCTCGTCGAGGAGCTGCCGGTCCACGACGTCACCGAAGTGGACCTTCGAGAAGCCGGGAACCTCCCGGTGCATCGCTAGGTAGATGTCGAGGATCGAGTCCACGACGTCCCACCAGTGTTCGGGCGCGAGATCGTTCAGGGTTTCCGACACCGAGGCGACGAACCGTTCGAGGTTCCGCTGCGTCAGCGCCTGCACCACGGCCCGCTTGTCGGGGAAGAACTGGTACAGCGAACCGACGGCCACGCCGGCGCGCTTCGCGATCAGCGTGGTCGTCAATGCGTCGTAACCGAGTTCGTCGATCAGCTGGGCGCTGGCGTCGAGCATCTGCTCCACCCGCTTGGCGCTGCGCTGCTGGACGGGCTGCCGCCGGAGCGGAGTGGTCTCCGCTTGGGGTTTCGCGGCCTGGATGTCGGACACTCGGGCTCCTCCTTCGCTGATCTGCGACTTTATCGTGCCGACAGGGTTCCCCCCGGTCGAGTGAAGGCATAGTATCTGAGAACTTTTCATGTTCGGCCGAGTCTGAAGAGGAAAGGTGTGCCGCCGGTGGAGAATCCGACCTTCCCGTCCGAATTCCTGTGGGGTGTTTCGACCTCCGCCTTCCAGATCGAGGGGGCGACCGGGGAAGGCGGCCGAGGACAGTCCATTTGGGACACTTTCACCGAAACAGAGGGAAAGATCGCGCGGGCTGAGCACGCCAAAATAGCCGCCGATCACTTCCACCGCTACTCCGAGGACATCGCGCTGATGGCCGAACTCGGCGTCGGCGCCTACCGGATGTCCTTCGCCTGGCCCAGGATCCAGCCCGGCGGCGAAGGCAAGCCCAACGCCGAAGGCCTTGCCTTCTATGACAAATTACTCGACGAAGTCTGTGCCGCCGGCATCGCGCCGACCGGGACGCTGTTCCACTGGGACCTCCCGCAGGCGCTCGAAGACAAGGGTGGCTGGCTTTCCCGTGATACCGCCGAACGCTTCGGGGAGTACGCCGCCATCGTGGGCGAACGGTTCTCCGATCGGGTGAAAATGTGGATCCCGCTCAACGAGCCCATGGTCATGTCGATCTTCGGCTACGCGATCGGCGAGTACGCCCCGGGCAAGACGCTCCTGCTCGACGCCTTGCCCACCGCGCACTACCAGAATCTCGCGCACGGTCTCGCCGTCCAGGCGCTCCGCGCCGCCGGTGCCCGCGGCGTCGGCACGGCCAACAATCATTCGCCGATCTGGCCCGCCTCCGATTCGCCGGAGGACAAGGCCGCGGGCGAATGGATCGACGCCCTCATCAATCGCACTTACGCGGATCCGGTGCTCCTCGGCCGATATCCCGAACAAGTCGTCGAACATCTCCCGGCGGGCTTCGCCGATGATCTGCCCACCATCGCGCAGCCGCTCGACTTCTACGGGGTGAACTACTACGAGCCGCAGGGCGTCGCCGCGCCCGGCGAAGGAAATCCGCTGCCCTTCGAGCTTCGCGCGATCGAGGGATATCCCATGACCACCAACGATTCCCCGATCGTCCCGCACGGGCTGCGTGATCTTCTCGTCGGCTTCCACGACCGTTACCGCGAGCACCTCCCGCCCGTCTACATCACCGAAAACGGGTGCAGTTTCGACGACGTCGTCGCCGAAGACGGGCACGTCCACGACCAGGAGCGCATCGACTTCCTCGACAGCCACCTCGTCGCGGTGCGCGAGGCGATGGACGCCGGTGTCGACATCCGCGGGTACTTCGTCTGGTCGCTGATGGACAACTTCGAGTGGTCGAAGGGCTACCAGCCGCGCTTCGGGCTGGTGCACATCGACTACGAGACGCAGAAGCGCACGCCAAAGGACTCCTTCGGCTGGTACCGGGATCTGATCCGCCATGAGTGAGGTCCGAGAGCTGCCCGAGGCGCTCGCGGAACCGGTCACCAGGGTCCGCGCGGGCTGGATGAGCCTGCTGTTCTTCGCGAACATCGCGCTCTGGCTCGGCGTTTACGCGCCCATCCAGGTCCTCCTGCCGAAGCAGGCCGAGCTTTTGGACGCCGCCAATAAAGAAGCGGTGTTCAGCCTGGTCACCGGAATCGGCGCGGTCGTCGCGCTGATCGCCAACCCGGCCATCGGCCTGCTGTCGGACCGCACCTGCTCCGCTCGCGGCCGCCGTCATCCGTGGACGGCGGCCGGTGCGGCGGTCGCCGCGGCCGGTCTGCTCGTCCTCGCGTTCGCGCCGAACGTCGCGGTCATGGTGCTCGGCTGGTGCCTGGTCCAGGCTGGGCTGAACGGGATGCTCGCGATGCTGGTCTCGGCCATCGCGGACCGCGTGCCCGTGCCCCAGCGTGCGCAGGTCGGCGGGCTCGTCGGCATCGCGCAGATGCTCGGGACCGTGCTCGGCGCGGTGGTGGTCGTGGTGATGCTCGACCTCGCCGGTCTCCCGCTGGGATACGCGGTGTGCGCGGCCATCGTGCTGGCGGGCGCGGCGGCGTTCGTCCTGCGCACGCCGGACGCGCGGCTGCCGGTCGCGTTCCGCCCGTCCACCCGGACCCGGGACGTGCTCGCGAACCTGTGGGTCTCCCCGCGCGGGCATCCGGACTTCGCCTGGGCGTGGGCCTGCCACTTCATGATCAACCTCGGCAACGCGTTCGGGACGCTGTACCTGCTGTTCTTCCTCAAGGACGCGGTGCACTACGAGGATCCGGACACCGGCCTGTTGATCATGATGGGTCTCTACGGTGCCGCGCTCGTCGTCGGCGCGCTCGTCGCCGGGCATTTCTCCGACAAGTCGGGACGGCGCAAGCCGTACGTCCTCGCGGCCTCGGCGGTGATGGCGGTCGCGGCGTCGCTGCTCGTCGTCTGGCAGAACTGGACGGCCGCGCTCGCGGCGTCACCGTTGCTGGGTGTCGGTTTCGGCGCGTACATGGCCGTCGCGCTGGCGATGCTCACCCAGGTGCTGCCCGCCGCGCAGGACCGGGCGAAGGATCTCGGGGTCATCAACATCGCGAACTCGCTGCCGCAGGTGGTGGCGCCGATGCTGACCGCGCCGATCCTGGCCTACCTGGGCGGATACTCAAGCCTCTTCGCGGCTTCGGCGCTGTCCACGGTCATCGCCGCGGTGCTGGTCACGCGGGTGAAGGGCGTCCGCTAGAACGTTGGAGACCGCGGACCGGTGCCGGTCGGGGGAGGGGAGTGCAACGGCACCGGCCCGCGGGGTTCGGGGGATGGCAGCGCGCTCCGGGGCAGGTATCGCGCTGCGTTTGTGATCATCAACCTAGCGACCGATTACTGCCTTCGCTAGGTGTTCTGCCGATAATTTTCGATTAATCGCGGTGGGGACCGGAGTGATTACCGAGAGCGGCTCGTCGCGTTCGGGGGTACGCGCGAACCACTGCCGGCGGAGGCGAGATCGTGGCGTGGTTGCCGAGGGGGCGCTCGGACCGCCGTTCACTCGCCCGGCTTTCAAGCTGTGTTTTCTCAAGATTCTTCTAAGCGTGCACGCCGCCGATGGCGGGACGGCGCGGGGTGACCAGCGCGTGCCTGCCGGTCGTTTCAGCCGCGCTGACCCTGCTCTGCCCCGGGACACGGCGGCGGCTTTCGCGCCGGTGGTCCTGGGTGGCCGCGGTCTGCTGGGGGGCGAGGCCACCGGCGACCAGGTGCTCGTGCGCGACCTGCCATACCGAGCAGGGGGCCTTGCACTTGTGCCAGCGGGTCGAGCAGGTGGGGCAGTCCCCGCGCTCGTCGGGCTCGTGCGCCTGGAGCATCGCGCGCCAGCCTTCGGTCAGGCGGGGGAGCTCCGAGCGGGCTACCGAGACGAGCGACTGCGCGTCGGCCCTGGTCGCGAGATCGGAGAGCATGTCGAGGCGTTCCCAAACAGCGTTGCGGAGAACTTGCCCTAGGACCTGATCCACGGAGAATTCACCGTTACCTTTCCGCCATCTTGGCGGCTTCGTTGAGCGCTGCCCTGAGCTGGCCGAGCTGGCCGGACGTCAGGCGCGCGGTCTCTCCTGGCGGCGAGACGAGAACCACCTGGTTGTCTTCGACGAACACGGTGACGGCGCGTTCACGGCTGATGAGATCGCCGCACTGCACCCGCCAGACCAGCTGTCCGCCTTCGTAACGGCGCACACTCGCGGTACGGGGGTCGACCGGGGCGGACGGGGAGACCGGACGGTTGGCGACCGTCTGCTGACCGACGGGGCCGGCCGCACGCAGGTGGCGCATAGCCATACCGGGCCGTCCCGCGGTGATGGAGCCTGTTGCGATCGAGTCCACGAACTCCACTGGCTCTTCTCCGCTCTCTCGTTCCACGTCGTCTTCGTATCCGCGTGTCCGCACCCTTGCGGGGGTTCGGAGACTTGGTAGCTCTCTGTGATCGCTGCCGGTGGCCGGTCGGTCACGGAGATCTGACAACTACAGTGATGTGAAACCGAGTGCGATAGAAGGTCGAACCGCCGTCATAGCGGTGACCGGACGAGGTTTCACGGTAAGCGGTCAAACGACTTCTGCCGGGCCGATCACGACGGGCGATCCGATGTTTCGCACGGTTGAATAGGTGTGCCTACGCTGTTTCTCGACCCCAACGGAACTGTGAGGGGGCGCAATGGACGCCAGTATCGGTAGCGGCGCTGTCGCCGGCTCGGACGCTGTAAGCGGTTCGAGTCGCCAGAGTCACCCCGTGCCGCCGGATGCCTGGGAGCAGCCGGAGATGCGAGCCGCACTGGCCACACGGGAGATCTCCTCCGTGTACCGGCTGTTGCGCAAGCACGGTGTTTCGCAGCGTCAGATCGCCGCGATGACCGGCCAGTCGCAGTCCGAGGTGTCCGAGATCCTCAAAGGTCGCCAGGTGATGGCGTACGACGTGCTCACCCGCATCGCTGACGGCCTTGGTGTCCCCAGGGGATACATGGGTCTCGCCTATGACGAGGCGACAGCGATAAAGGTCGTCGGTGCTGCCGACGGCAAGCAGGCGGAGGAGGACGAGTCCGTGAAGCGACGGAGGTTCCTCGCGCACGCCGCCCAGGTCACGATGGGTGCGGCGGTGTTCGGTCCGGAATCGGGTACGTGGTCGGCGGGGCCCGCCAAGACGCCCGCCCCCGGGCGGATCGGCATGACCGACGTCCGTCAAGTGGAAGCCGCCACCAGAGCGCTCCGGTCCCTCGACTACCAGTACGGCGGCGGTTTCTGCCGTGACGCCGTGGTCGCCCAGCTGTCCTGGGGACAGCAGATGCTCGAGTCCACCGGCACCGAGATGGTCAAGAGCAGGCTGTACGTCGCCCTCGCCGACCTGCACAGCCTGGCCGGGTGGACCTCCTTCGACACCGGGCTCATGGATTCCGCGCGCGGCCATTTCGCGAACGCGCTGGACCTGGCCAAACAAGGCGACAGCCACCCGCTGGTGGCCAACGTGCTGTACCGGATGGGCCGGGTCTACCTGCACAACGACGCTCCCAACGACGCGCTGAAACTGTTCCAGCTCGGCCAGATCGCCGCCCAGGAATCGGGCTCCGAGCTGGCGGTCGCCGTGCTCTGCGCCAACGAGGCGTGGGCCTACGCGATGATGGGCAACGAGGAGCAGGCCACGAAGCTGCTCGGCCGGAGCAAGGACGAGTTCGCCCGCGCCGATCTGGCCGAGGCCGAGTCCTGGGTCAAGTTCTTCACCGAGACCGACGTCTACGCCATGATCGGCACCGTGCACACCGTGCTCGCCGAGAAGAACGTCGAGCACACCAAGTACGCGATCCCGGCGCTGACCAAGGCCGTCGAGGCCTACACCGACGACATGGCCCGCAGCAAGACGTTCATGCTCAGCGCCTTGGCGACGAACCACCTGCTCGAAGGCGACCTCGACCACGGTGCGAAGGTGGGTTCGAAGGCCATCGACTGCGCCGAGGGCATCAAATCGGAGCGGGTGAAGGACCGGATGCGACCTCTGCAGGTCGAGGCGGAACGCCGCCGGAACAACGCCGACGCCCGTGACCTCGCCGACCGCCTCAACTCGTTCTACGCCGCCTGAGCCGATCGGCCCGGGCGGCCGGTTCACGCCCGCCATCCTGAGCGACGCCCTCGGGCGGACGTGCGATCTGCTGGGTGTGGACCCCGAAGGTGCCCGCCTGCTGAGGTTCACCAACAACGCCGTCTACGAGCTGGCGAGCGCGCCGTTCGTCGTCCGGATCGTCGGCTCCACCCGGCTGCGGCATCGCGTCGATACGGTCGTGCGGGTCGCGCGGCACTTCGAACGGCACGACGTGCCCGCCATCCGCCTCGTTCCCGGCCTTGACCAGCCACTGCCGGTCGGCGGACATCTCGTGACGGTCTGGTGGAAGGTGCCGGGGACGGGCCGGAAGGCGAAGGCGGCCGACCTCGCCGCGCTCCTGCGCCGGGTCCACGCGCTCGAACCGCCGGAGGGGCTCGCCGAATGGGCGCCGGTCGCCGCGGTCCGTGCCCGGGTTTCGGACGCGGAGGAACTGGACGACGGCGACCGGCGGTTCCTGCTCGAACGCTGTGCCGAGCTCGAAGCCGCGCTCGCGAACCTCGACTTCCCCCTGCCCCGCGGCCTGGTCCACGGGGACGCGCACACCGGGAACGTGATCCCGGGGCCGGACGGGCCGGTGCTGTGCGATTTCGATTCGTCCTGTGTCGGGCCGCCGGAATGGGATCTGACGCCGCTCGCCGTCGGCCGTGAACGGTTCGGTGATCCACCCGCCCGCTATCGCGTGTTCGCGCAGCGATACGGATTCGACGTGACCACTTGGTCCGGCTTCTCGGTACTGCGCGCCATCCGCGAACTCAAGCTCACGACGAGTGTTCTCCCGATTCTTCGCAGTCATCCCAGCGTGCGGGATGAACTGCGGAAACGGTTGAACGATCTCCGGGACGGGCGCACCGGGGCACGCTGGAACCGGTATCGGTGACTCACCCGGGAAAGGCGTCTGCACGTGCATTCGCCGACGGCGAATGACCGTTCGTCGCTTGTCCGAATTCGCCGATCAATCGGTGACGAATTCGCCCGGGCTAATCACTTCTCCTGACCCAATGCTCCCCCGAATGTGCAACTTGCAACTACGCTGCGTCATTCGGCGCGGCGAGCTCACCCGGTCGCCGGGTACCGATTGGGGCCACCGGGTCAGAGCTGCTCCAGTCGCGTGCGCAGAGCGTCAGCCTCCGGGCGGCCGAGGCCGACGAGGATGGGCAACGCCCGGTCGTAGAACCGCCTAGCCTCCTCGGGGTTCCCTTCCGCCTCGGCGACCTCGCCGAAGGCGGACAGCGCCCTGGCGACCTCGAACCGCGACCCGCTGGCCTCCATGGTGGCGAGCGACGCTTCGAGTTCGGTCCGTGCGGCCGCGAGATCCCCGGCCGCGGTGAGGGCACGGCCGAGTTCGGTCCGGGCGCGGGCCACGTTGTAGGGATCGGCGGCCAGTGCCTCGCGAGCGCGGGTGAGGTGCTCGATCGCGGGATCCGGCCGCCCGGCCTTGAGCTGGGTCGAACCGAGGTTGATCAGCGCGAGCCCGACGTCGTGCGTCCGGTTCTGGCGTTCGCTCAGCCGGTGGTCTTCGGTGAACCACGTCACCGCGTCTTCGAGCCTGCCCTGCGCCAGCGCGACCAGGCCGAGCCCTTCCACCGACCGGATCTCGACGACCTCGTTCCCGGCCTTCCGTGCGGCTTCGCGGCCCGCCTCGTAATGCGCGACGGCTTCGTCGTACCGGCCGGTGCCGCGGCAGGCGGCTCCACTGCGGTTGTGCATCAGGGCCTCGGCGGAGGCGTTGCCCCACGCCCGCGCGCACCGCACGCCTGCCTGGCTCACCTTGAGGAAGTCCGGATAGTGCTTGCGCAGCAGGAAGAGCGGCCACATCGCGGCGGCGAGCTGCCAGCCGAGTTCCGGCAGCTGCCACGTTTCGGCGGTCTCGACGGCGGCGATGAGGTTCTCGCGTTCCCGTTCGAGCCAGGCGAGTTCCTCGTCGGCGGACTCGAACGAGACCGGCGTCGGCGGCCGGTATTCGTACCGGTACGGGATCGGGTCCTGGTCGGGGACCGTCATCGCGGTGGTCTTGGACGCAGTGTGCAGGTACCACTCGAGCATGCGGCGCACCGCGATGTCGCGGTCGTACTCGTTGCCCGCCGTCTTCTCCTTGGCGTGCAGCCGCGCGAGGTCGTGGAAGGTGTACCGGTCGTCGCCGCGGTCGATCAGCAGGCCGACGTCGACGAGCTGGTCCAGCAGGTCTTCGGCGACCTCCTCGCGGACGGCGATCGACGCCGCGGCCACGCCGACGCCGAAGTCGGGTCCGGGATGCAGGCCGAGCGCCGCGTACAGTGCGGCCGCGTCCGAGGGGAGTTCGTCGTAGGAGAGGTTGAAGCTGGCTTCCACCGATTGCGCCTCTTTCGTCGAGAGCGTGGCCAGTCGACGATATTCCTTCCCCAGCTCGGTGGCGATCTTCTCCAGCGACATCTTCGGCCGCCCCGCGAGCTTGGCGCTGACCGTGGTGAGGGCGATCGGCAGGCCGCCGCACAGGTCGGCGATGGCCCGCGCCTGCGCGGCTTCGGCGCCGACCCGCTCCGCGCCGACCGCGCGGCCCAGCAGTTCGGCGCTGTGCGCGGAACCGAAGGGGGCCAGCTCGACCAGCCGCGCGCGATGTTCGGTCTGGAGCCTGCCCAGACGGCGCCTCGACGTCACGATCACGAGGCTTTCGCCGCCGGCGGGCAGCAGCGGCAGCACCTGTTCGGTCGAACCCGCGTTGTCGAGCAGCACGAGCAACGGTCGTTCGGCGGTCGTCGTGCGGTAGAGGGCGGTGAGCTCCTCGACGTCCGCGGGCAGCCCTTCCGGCGGAACACCCAAAGCGCGGAGGAACCGGCCGAGGGCTTCGCTCGCGGAGAGCGGACCGTTGGCGCTGAAGCCGCCGAGATCCGCCCAGAGGTGCCCGTCCGGGAACCGGTCGCCGAGGTGCCGGGCCCACGCGGTGGCCAGCGCCGTCTTCCCGATCCCGCCCTGGCCGCTGATCAGGTGCACCGCCGGCCCGTCGGTGCCGTCCTGGGACAGGAGTTCTTCGAGCAGCGCGAGCTCGGCCGTGCGGTTGGTGAAATGCGCGGGCGCGGGCGGGAGCTGACGCGGGCCCGAACTCACCTGCCTGGTGAGTTTCACCGCCGATCGCTGACGCGGTACCTGTGGCGTGCTGACTTCACTTTCACCCGGCAACGGGCCGCCCATCTACCATCCCCTCTTCGGGTTAACCCCAGCGAACGCGTAGAGCATCCCGGCGTAGGTCCGGCGAGGACAGCGAAATCGGTCAAATGCGGCCGGATGGAGCAAGGCGTGTAACAGCTCGCGAAAAGTCGCGCGGGTGATGTCGAGACCGGCTCGACGGCTTCGTCCCCGGGGCGGACGCGGCCGGAGTGGCCGCGCGAACCGGAGGGACGGACATGCGCAAGCTCATCGTTCAGCAGTGGGTCACCGTCGACAACATCGCCGCGGAGGAGGACTGCGGCCTCGGTCGACACGATGATCCTGGGAGCGAACACCTACGCGATGTCCAAGGACTACTGGCCGCACGCCCAAGAGCAGGGCGAGTACGGCGAGAAGCTCGACAACCTCACCAAGTTCGTCGCGTCGTCCAAGCTGGACGACGCCCCTTGGGGCGGTTTCCCCGCCGCGACCGTAACGCGCGACCCCGCCGCCACCGTCGCGAGCTCAAGGAACAGCGCGGCAAGGACCTGTGGCTGTGGGGAAGCTCGACCCTCATGAGGTCGCTGCTGGACGCGGGCCTCGTCGACGAGATCCGGCTGATGGTCTGCCCGGTGACTCGCGGCGAGGGGACGCGTGTCTTCCAGGACCGGCGGGAGCTGAAGCCGATCGAGGTCACCGCGTTCGAGAACGGCGTCGTGCTTCTGCGATACGCGGTGGAGAACTGAGGGGTGAGGCGAATACGGCGTGATCGGACCCCGGTCGTGCAGGCTGTGTCGGCCGGCTTCACTAGGGGATGAGGTGTCCGGGGGTGGCGTGGTTTCGGCCCGGCCGGTGATCCTGTCCTGCTCAGAGAGTCCACAAGGGACATCCCGCGCCGCTTGAATGCCCGATTTATTCTGATATGTACAGTTCGGCTTCGGGGTCGTGAGTGGCAAAGAGGGTTAGAACGATCATCGCCACTCGCGAACCCTGGGCAAAGCACTCATATCGGGCACACGGGGCAGACTTGGTGTCCCTTGTGGACAGTTGAGGGTCGTGGCGAACCACCGGCGAACTAGGTGGTCGGCACGACAGGGGCTCGCGTGAGGACGACGGCGAAGCCGAACGCGAGCCCCATCACGGTCAGTTCGAGCGTCGCCCACGCGGCCAGCGCCGTCCGGTTGTGCCGGACGATCTGGGGCATCAGCTTCCAGCGCGTGTACGCGCCGAGGCTCGCGATCACGCCGGTGCACAACAGTTTGAGCAGCACCAGTTGCCCGTAAGGTGTGGTGAAGACGCCTTCCCAGAAGCCGAGCGACGGGTTGAGCGAGATCTCGATCAACCCGTTGAACAGCCCGGTCGCCGCGCCGAGGATCAGGCACAGCGTCGCGAGTTTGGAGAACCGCGGCAGGGCGTGCGCCAGCAGGGTCCGGTTCCCGACGAGCAGCACCGCCATCGCGCCGAGCCCGCCGGTCCAGGCGACGGCGCTCATCACGTGCAGTTCCATCGAGATCATCGTGTAGTCGTGGTAGTTCCAGTTCGACGCGTGCCCGGTGACCGGCAGCGGCAGCAGCGCGAACAGGCCGAGCCCGACGCGGACCTCGGCGGGCACCTTCTCGCCGTGTTTCAGGGCGAGGACGCCGAGTCCCGCGTGCAGCAGGGCCAGCACCGCCACGATCAGCAGCGCCTTCCCGGCGCCGACGTCGGCGATGTAGCCGCCGACGTCCGACATCGACAGCGTGCTGGAACCCGGGCGGTATTCGGCGGTCTGCAGGATCAGCGCGACGAGCGCGGTGGTCGCCCAGACCAGCGCGGCCGCGACACTCGCGGGCCGCGCGATCCGCATGATCGGCTCGGAGAGCTTCGGCCGGTCGTAGCCGACCAGCACCGAAAGCAGCGCCAGCCCGATCGTGGCGACCGCCGAGATGTCCAGCAGCACCCGCACGATCGGGATCGAGACCGAGACCACCTCGCTGACCTGCGCGACCCCGGGGACCGGGGCGGTGGCCGTCAGCGCGACACCGATCAGGGCGCCGACGATACCCGCCGTCACCACGCAGAACAGGACGGCGACGCGGGCACGCGAGGTGGTCTCGGCCTGGGTCATGAGCCGCTCTTCTCCTTGTCACCCGCGCCGGTGCGCAGCGCGACGGTCAGTCCGACGGCGAGCAGCACGACGGCGCCCGCGATCCACACCCAGATCGGCACCCCGGACGAGCCTTCGCCGCCGGTCGCCGGGGCCGTCTCGGTCTGGCCCGCGTTGCTGCGCGCCGCGTCGGCGCTCGCCGGGGTCCCGGTGCCCGCGGCGGTGAGCGTGAACGGCACCTCGCCGGTCACGGCGTGCCCGTCCGCGGACAGGATCCGGTAGCCGATCTTGTACTCGCCCGCCGGGCCGAGCGGCCGCAGCGGCACGGTCACGACGCTGTCGCGGACCTCGACCTGGCCTTCGGCCCACTGGCCGCCGCCCGGTCCGATGACCGCGATCTGGTTGACGTTCGCGTTCTGGACGTACTGGTCGAACGTGAGCGTGATCTTCGCGGGCCCGGCGGCGATCGAAGCGCCCTTCGCCGGGTCCGAGGAGATCAGGACGTTGTGCGCCAGCGCCGGGGTGGCGGTGGCGAGCCACGCCACCCCGGTGATCGCCAGCGCGACGATCGCTTTACGCATTTACTTGGTTCCCTCGGTGTCGCTGGTGCCGGAAGCGGCGGTGGCGCGGCGGGCGCGCAGGGTGGCACCGGCGCCGACGCCGAGGCCGAGCGCGCCGACGACCAGTCCGGCGCCGCCGAGCCAGCGGGCGGTGTTGTCGGAAGAGGACGACGCGGCGTGCGACTCCTCGGACGTGGCCTTGGTGTCGGTGCCGTGGCCGCCACCGTGTCCGTCAGCGCTCTTCTCGGCGAGCTTCACCGTCGGCGCGGGGTGCTCGGGCTCCTCACCGGAGGCCGGGGTCGGCTGGTTCCACTCGACGACCTTGCCGTTCTCGTAGGTCTGGGTGGCGGGGAACTCGATCGCGTCGACGTTGGTCGGGAACTTACCCGCGCTGATCTGGAACTCCTGGAACTCGGTCGATCCGGCGGCGATCTTGGTGCCGGGCTCCGCGGTCCAGGAGACCTTGGTGACGGCCTCGGTGATCTGCGTGCCGGAGTCGGTGGTCACCGGGGCGGGCAGCTTCGACTTGACGACCTCGGCCTTCCAGCCGGGAAGCGGCTTGGCGCGCACGGAGCTGAGCGCGTACTCGGGCTTGACGGTGATCTCGACCTTGATGGTGCCGGCGTCCTTCTCCTCGTTGGGGACGCGGAAGAAGATCGATCCGTAGCCGCCCTTCGACGGCTGGGGGCCGTAGACGTTGGCGGTGACGTGGGCCGAGGCGACCCCGGCCGAGAGCAGGCCGGCGATGCCGACGGTGGCGGCCAGGAAACCGGCGCGCTTGAAGACGTGCTTGGACACGAAGAACTCCTGAACGTGAATGAGACGGCGGGTTCGGGGACCGCGCCGATTACGGGGGATGAGCTGGGGTTCAGGAGAACAGTGGTGGGCCACGCCTGCCGTGGACGCGGCGGAGGTCCACGCGGACGAGGTGCCCGGGTCCGGCCGGACGGGCGAGCACCGGGGACGCCATCGCGGCGGGTACCGGGAGTGCGTTGAGGATGAACGGGACCAGCGCGCGCAGGCAGGCGAGGACGCCGAGCAGCAGTCCGTCGGCCTTGGCCAGCAGCAACGCGGTGATCAGCGTGGCGACGACGTGCGCGACGGTCATCGCGAGGCCGCCCGACAGGAGTGCGGGTTCGCCGTGCGGTTCGTGGCTGCTCAACGAGCTGAGCACGAGGTGCATCACGACCTGACCGGCGCCTAGGTCGACGATGGTGGCCAGCGGCCCGCGCGCCTTCTCGGCGAGCGCGGCGGCGTTCCAGCCGATCAGCACGGTGAGCAACAACGTCATCGCCGTATCGGGGAGATCGCCGTCCCCGATCATGTGCGCGGTCACGGCCAGCGCCGCGGAACTCACGCCGAGCAAGCCACCACGCACAGCGCGTAACGCGCTTCGGTGATGGCTGCCTTTACTCACGGGTGAAGGGTATTCGACGTACGTCCGAGTGGTCGATCTCCTCCCGGCTGGTGAGCAGTGGGAAAGACACCGCCGGACCAGCGCGTGCGTTTGCCCATTTAGGCCGAATGGGGAAGGTTGACGGGATAAAAGGCGGTAAACAGGGGTTTGACCGCGCGGCTTTTGGGTAGTCAGGCTCCCGATACAGCTACTCCGAATGGGTGAGGAGTCTCACCCAGAGGCGGCGGGAGAACCAGCACGCGATGAATCTCTTCGAGTACATCTCGGATCGGTGGGACAGACTCGCCCTCCAAGGGCTCCTCCATGTCAGCGCGGTCGTGCAGTGCACGATCCTGGCCGCCGTCCTCGGCGTGGTGATCGGCGTCGCCGTCTACCGCAGCCCGATCGGGTCGGCCGTGGCCACGGCGCTGGCGAGCACGATCCTCACCGTCCCCTCCTTCGCTCTCCTGGGGCTTCTCATTCCCGTGTTCGGCCTCGGCGCGAACACCACGGTCATCGCCCTCGTGCTCTACGCGCTGCTGCCGATCGTGCGGAACACGATCGTCGGGCTGAGCGGCGTGGATCCGGCGGTCAGCGACGCGGCGCGCGGGATCGGCATGAGCCGCTTCGGCGTGCTGACCAAGGTGGAGCTGCGGCTCGCCTGGCCCGCGATCCTCGCCGGTATGCGGGTCGCGACGCAGATGCTCATGGGTATCGCGGTCATCGCGGCCTACGCGAAGGGACCGGGCCTCGGCTCGGAGGTCTTCTCCGGCCTCACCAACGCGGGGAGCACGAACTCCCTCAACCAGGCACTGACCGGGACGCTCGGGGTGGTCGTCCTCGCACTGGTCCTCGACGCCGTTTACGTACTGATCAACCGTTTGACCGTCTCTAGGGGTGTCCGTGGCTGAGTCTCCTGAAACCGTATCCGGCGTCGAAATCGAGCTGGAGAACGTCACGAAGCGCTACTCCGGCACCCGTGAGCCCGCGGTCGACGACTTCTCGATGGTGGTGCCCGCCGGCAAGATCGTGGTCTTCGTCGGCCCGTCCGGCTGCGGCAAGACCACGACCATGCGGATGATCAACCGGCTGATCGAGCCGACGTCGGGCCGGATCACCATCGGCGGCGACGACGCGCTGAAGCTCGACGTCGACACCCTGCGCCGTCGCATCGGCTACGCGATCCAGCAGGCCGGGCTGTTCCCGCATTTCACCGTCGCGCAGAACATCGCCGTGGTGCCGGGGCTGCTCGGCTGGGACAAGAAGAAGGTCAACGACCGGGTCGAGGAGATGATGGACCTGGTCGGGCTGGACCCGGCCGATTTCCGCGACCGGTTCCCGCGTCAGCTGTCCGGTGGACAGCAGCAGCGCGTCGGCGTCGCGCGGGCGCTCGCGGCGGATCCGCCGGTGCTGCTGATGGACGAGCCGTTCGGCGCGGTCGACCCGATCACCCGCGGCAACCTGCAGGACGAACTGCTGCGGCTCCAGACCGACCTGAAGAAGACCATCGTCTTCGTCACCCACGACTTCGACGAGGCCGTGAAGCTCGGCGACAAGATCGCGGTGCTCGGCAACCAGTCGAAGATCCTGCAGTACGACACCCCGGACGCGATCCTCGCGAACCCGGCCGACGACACCGTCGCCGGCTTCGTCGGTGCCGGCGCCTCGCTGAAGCAGCTGACGCTGCTGCGGGTCCGTGACGTCGAGCTGAAGCAGGACGCGCTGACGGCGACGGTGAGCGAGTCGCCGTCCTCGGTGCGCGAGAAGCTGACTCAGCAGCGCAAGCATTTCGTGCTGGTGCTCGACCAGCGCCGCCGTCCGATGCGGTGGGTGCACGTCCGCGAGCTGACCAAGGCGACGTCGCTGTCGACCGCGGGCAAACCGCTGCGCGACTACGTCAGCCTCCAGTCGACCCTGCAGGACGCGCTCGAAGCCATGCTCGCCGAGGGCGGCAGCGTCCCGGTGACCGGCGCGCGCGGCGAGTACGCCGGGACGATCGAACTCGACACCGTCATCTCGACGATCCAGCAGCTGCGCGAGGAGCACTCCGACGACAGCCCGGCGGAAGGTGTGACCGCATGACGGCCACCGTCGATACCGGCTTCTCCACCGAGTCCTCGTCGAGAAGCGCCGAACGGGTCCGGTTGTTCGCCCAGCCCGCCGCGGTGCTGCTGATCGTCGCCGGGGTGCTGATCTGGGTCTTCGCCAGTGACCTCACCGCGACGGAGAAGGAAACGCTCAACGCCGCCGGGCTGCTGGCCGCGCTGCGCGACCACCTGGCGATGACCGTCGTGGTCACCGCGATCGTGGTCGCCGTGGCGGTGCCGCTCGGCGTGCTCGTCACGCGGCCGTGGGCGAAATGGGCGGCGCCGGTCTTCCTGGCGGTCGCGAACATCGGCCAGGCCGCGCCCGCGCTCGGTGTGCTGGTGCTGTGGTTCATCGTCACCGGCGCCACCGGCGGGCTGTGGGTGGCGGCGCTGCCGCTGGCGTTCTATTCGCTGCTTCCGGTGCTGCGGAACACGATGGTCGGCCTGCAGCAGGTCGAGCCCGCGCTGATCGACGCCGGCCGCGGTATCGGCATGTCGGCGTCCGGCGTGCTGTGGCGGGTGGAGTTCCCGCTGGCCATCCCGTTGATCTTGGCCGGTCTGCGGACCTCGCTGGTGCTGGCCGTCGGCACGGCGACCTTCGGCATGTTCGTGAACGCCGGTGGTTTCGGCCTGCTGATCGACACCGGTTACAAGCTCAACCTGACGAAGGTGCTGATCACCGGCTCGGTGCTCGCCGTCGCGCTGGCGCTGCTGGTCGACTGGCTCGGCGCGGTGGCGGAACAGTTCTTCGGACCGAAGGGACTGCGCTGACATGCGACTCAAGGCGATCTTCGGTGCGGTCCTGTTGTGCGGCACGCTTTCCGCGTGCGGGCTGGAGGTCAACACCGCGCTGCCGTACAAGATCGAACCCGGTTCGATCCAGCCCATCGAGTCGCTCAAGGGCGTCAAGGTGACGGTGGGCTCGAAGGACTTCACCGAGAACATCATCCTGGGCTACATGGCCGAGATGGCGCTTTCCGCGGCGGGCGCGGACGTCGTCGACCTGACCGACATCAAGGGCTCGAACTCGTCGCGGCAGGCGCTGCTCGCCGGCCAGACCGACGTCACGTGGGAGTACACCGGCACCGGCTGGATCAACTACCAGGGCAACGAACTCCCCGTCCCCGGCGGGGAACAAGCCCAGTACGAAGCCACGAAGGCGGCGGACGAGGCGAAGTTCGGCGTCACCTGGCTGAACTACTCGCCGCTCAACGACCAGTACGCCTTCGCTGTCACCGAAGCCTATGGCGCGGCGAACGACCTGAAGACGACGTCGGACCTGGCGGAATTCCTGAAGCGGAAGCCCGATCAGAACGTGTTCTGCCTGGAGACCGAATTCACCAGCCGCCAGGACGGTTTCCCCGCCGCCGTGCGGGCGTACGGGTTCCAGAACCCGGTGATCAAGAACTTCGGCATCGGCACGATCTACTCGGCCGTGGCGAGCGGGACCTGCCCGATCGGCGAGATCTTCACGACCGACGGCCGGATCGCCGGGCTCAACCTTCGCGTCCTCGAAGACGACAAGAAGGCGTTCCCGCAGTACAACGCCGTGCCGACGCTGCGGACGGAATTCCTGAAGCAGCACCCGGAACTGCGGGGACCGCTAGAAGCCGTCGCCGCGGCCCTCGACAACGAGCAGATGATCGAGCTGTGCAAGCAGGTCGACGTCGACGGTCGTGACCAGGGCGAGGTCGCCTACGAGTGGATGAAGAAGAAGGGGTTCATCTCCTAGCCGGGGGCTGAAGGGGACTTTCCCCGCATCACACGCGGCGAAGGGAGCTTTCCTCGCATCTCATGCGGGGAAAGCTCCCTTCAGCTCGCTCAGATCCCGAGGCGGTGCAGCAGCTTTCCCTCCAGCTGGTCCAGCTCCCCGGCCACGGCCCGATGCGCCGCCTTCCGCCGTGCGGCGGGCATCCGCTCCGAAGCGCGAACGGTCGCCGAAAGCTGCTCCAGCGTCCCCTGGGTGTCCTTCGCGAAGGCCGCGTCGGCGTCGGTCGCCTTCGCCGACCTCTTCAGCTCCGCGAGTCCCTGCGTCAGCCCCGCGATCCGCGCGTGCAGCGCGGCACCGCGTCCGCTGTACTCGCCGAGCTGGTCGATGGCGACGCCGAGCTTCTTCGCTTGATAACGGTCGTATAGCTCTCGCGCGGCACCCGCCGCTCGAACGGCGTACGGCGCGATCACCGGCAGTACGGCCGGTCCGAGCACTTTGGCCACCGCGACGGCGTTCTTCGCCTTCTTCGGGGTAAACCTGCCTTCGCCCTCGACGGCTTTGGCCTTGCGCGCCATGGCACCTCCCACGCTGTGTCACAGACGAACTTACTGGTCCCCGATGTGGCGGGCATGTCGGCTTGCCGGACGCCTTCTAGAGTGTTGCCTGTGAGTAACGAGGTGCTACTGGACGCGGGAGCGGTGAGCCGCTGCCGGCGTCGCGTGCACCTGGAACACGATCCGGCGATGCGCGAGGTCCCGCTCGCCCCGCCCGACCCCGCCGCGCAGCAGCGGATCGCCGACGCGTCAGCGCATCGCGAGGCGATCGTGCAGCGCCTCATGGAGGCGACGGGACCCGACGCGACCTGGGTCAAGATCCCCCGAGACCTCCCGGCCGCCGAGCGCGTGCAGCTCACCGAAGAGGCCTTCGCCGCCGAAGCGCGCTACGTCTGGGGCGCGCTGCTCCCGGTGGATCGCGCCGGTCACCGGCGTGGTGGCTCCGAACTCCTGGTCCACACCGGTGACGGATACGTGCCGGTGCTGGTCGTGCGGCACCGCATCACCGATCGCGGCGCGGGCGCGCCGACCACGGTGATGACCGACCTCGATCCGGCGAACCGGCTGCCCGATCCGGCGCGAAAGGTCCGCTCGCAGCCGCGGGACCAGATGCGGCTCGCGCACCTCTACCGGATGCTCGAAGCGCTCGGAAAGCACGAAGGGCACCGCGCCGTCGGCGGCGTCATCGGGCTCGACGCGGACGTCGTCGTCTGGCACGACCTGTCCGCGGCCACCTGGCCGGGCGGCCGAAGCGCGCTGACGGAGTACCAGAGCCGCTTCGTCGACAGGCTCGCCATCGCGAGCGCCGCCGCCGAGGGCGAGGAGCCGCTCGCCGAGCCGTCCCGCGTTCTCGAATGCCGGCGCTGCCCGTGGTGGCCGACGTGCGAGGTCGTGCTCACCGAAACCCGTGACGTCAGCCTGGTCGTCCGCGGCGAGGACGCGATGGAGCTCCGCCGCGCCGGGGTGTCCACAGTGGACAAGTTGGCCGCGCTCGATCCGGCCGACGAACCGCCGCCGATGAACTGGACCGGCGGCACGTTCGCCGACGCGATCATCCTCGCGCGCGCCTGGCTCGCCGATCTCACGATGGTGCGCAAGGTCGACCGCGTCGAGGTCCCGCGCGGTGACGTCGAGGTCGACGTCGACATGGAGAGCTTCGGCGATTCCGGCGCGTACCTGTGGGGTTCGCTGCTGACGGGCGCCGACATCGGGATGGAGCAGGGCTATCGCGCGTTCGCGACGTGGGAGCCGCTGCCGACCGCGGACGAGGCCCGGTCGTTCGCCGAGTTCTGGGCCTGGTTCACCGAAGTCCGCGAGCGCACGCTCGCCGCGGGCCTGACCTTCCGCGCCTACTGCTACAACGCGCTCGCCGAGAACCGCTGGCTCTTCGGCTCCGCCGACCGGTTCGGCGAGTACCCCGGCGTTCCGAAGAAGGCCGAGATCGCGTCCTTTGTGGACTCCGAGGAGTGGATCGATCTCTTTCGCAGCGTCACCGACCAGTTCCTCTGCTCGCAGGGCAAGGGGCTCAAGGTGATCGCGCCGGTCGCCGGATTCGACTGGCGCGACCCGGAAGCGGGCGGTGAGGCGTCGATGAGGTGGTACCGCGACGCCGTCGGCATGGACGGCGGACTCCCGGACGCCGCCCAGCGGGAGCGCCTGCTGCGCTACAACGAGGACGACGTCCTGGCGACGCACGCGCTGCGTAACTGGATGACCGACCACGCGCAGACGTCCGTACCGTACATGAACGACCTCTGAGCACCCGGTCGCCGGGAAGCTTGCGATCACGCGCGTCCCTGCGGATACTCGTAGACGAGTATTCGTCAACGAGGAGGCGTGTTGAAGCGGCGGAAGGTCGGGAATCTGCTGGCGCTGGCGATCCTGTCCACGCTGAACGAGCGGCCGATGCATCCGTACGAAATGGCCTCGATCCTGAAGAGCCGCGGCAAGGACCGCGACATGGGGATCAAATGGGGCTCGTTCTACACGGTCGTCGGCAACCTGCGGAAACACGGCTTCATCGAGGCCGCCGAGAGCGGTCGCGACGGTGCCCGCCCCGAGCGCACGGTGTACCGGATCACCGACGCCGGCCGTGACGAGATGCTCGACTGGCTGCGTGAACTGCTGGCCGGACTCGCGCCGGAGGAGCCGAAGTTCGTCGCCGGGCTGTCGGTGCTGGGCTGGCTCGGGCCGGACGAGGTGATCGCCCTGTTCCGCACCCGGCTGGCCGCACTGGACGAAGACATCGCCTCGACCCGGGCCGAACTGGCGCGGCTGCTGGAGGAGATCCCGCGGCTGGTGCTGCTCGAACTCGAATACCACCTGGCGATCCGAGTGGCGGAAGCCGAATGGGTCCGCTCGATCCTCGGGGAACTGACTTCCGGCTCGATGCCCGGTCTCGCCGAATGGCGGGCCCTGTTGGCCGAAAGGGGGAGCACCGGCTAGCCGAAAGAACCCCGGCGAGGTGTTGCAGCACCCCGCCGGGGTGACGATCCCGCAACCGGAACCCGGCCACGAGACGGCACTTCGAGGATAACCGGGCTCCGGGAAACCAACCTGGAGTGACCATGACGAACATCAAGGACAGGAAGCGGTTCAAGCTCATCCCGGAGATGGGCGGCGCGCTGGCGCGGAACTACGCCCGGCAGCGCGGCACCGAACCGCAGATCGAACTCTGGCGGACGCAGGCGCGGGAACTCACCGCGAACCTGCCGGAAGGCGCGAAGATCCTCGAGGTCGCCTTCGGCCCCGGCTACTTCGCCGTCGAACTGGCGCGGCTCGGGTTTTCCGTCACCGGACTGGACGTCGCGCCAACGTTCGTGGAGATCGCGAGCGAGTACGCGCGGGCCGAAGGCGTCGAGGTTTCGTTCCGCGAGGGTGACGTCGCGGCGATGCCGTTCGACGACGAGACGTTCGACTTCGTCGTCTGCCAGGCCGCGTTCAAGAACTTCGTGTGGCCGGTGAAGTCGCTCGACGAGATGTACCGCGTGCTGCGCCCGGGTGGCACGGCGGTGGTGCAGGACATGAACCGGGACGCGACCGACGGTGACATCGTGCGTGAGGTCGCGAGCATGAAGCTCGGCAAGCTGGCCGCGCTGGCGACCCGGCAGACACTCGGCCAACTGCGGCGGCGCGCTTACACGCCTGTCGATTTCAGCGGGCTGGTCGCCGAAACCTCTNTCGGCCAACTGCGGCGGCGCGCTTACACGCCTGTCGATTTCAGCGGGCTGGTCGCCGAAACCTCTTTCCGGACCTGTGCGGTCACCACCGCTGGGATCGGCCTGGACGTCCGCCTCACCCGCCCCTGATCTGACATGAAGGACTCCTTCATCGCAAATTTCGCGATGAAGGAGTCCTTCATGTCACGTGGGGGAGGCTCAGCGAGGGGCCATGCGCAGCGAGCCGTCCATCCGGATGACCTCGCCGTTCAGGTAGTCGTGGTCGATCAGCGACAGCGCGAGCTGCGCGTACTCGTCCGGCCGCGCGAGCCGCTTCGGGAACGGAACGCCCTCGGCCAGCGAAGCGCGGAACTCCTCGCTCACCGTCGCCAGCATCGGGGTGTCGACGATGCCCGGCGCGATGGTCAGCACGCGGATGCCGTGCGACGCGAGGTCGCGCGCGGCGGGCAGGGTCATCCCGACGATGCCGCCCTTGGACGACGAGTACGCGACCTGCCCGATCTGGCCGTCGAAGGCGGCGACCGACGCGGTGTTGATGATGACGCCGCGCGCGTTGTCGGCCAGCGGCTCGGTCTTGGCGATGGCCTCGGCGGCCAGCGTCAGCACGTTGAAGGAGCCGATCAGGTTGATCTGGACGACCTTCGCGTACAGGGCGAGGTCGTGCGGGCCCTTCTTCGAAAGGATCCGCGCGGACGGTCCGATCCCGGCGCAGTTCACCACGGTCCGCAGCGGCACCCCGGACTCGGCGGCGGTCGAGACCGCCGCCCGCACCTGCTCCGGGTCGGTGACATCGGCCTCGACGTAGGTGACGTTCTCGATCTGCTCGGCGTTCGCGATGGCACCGGCGAGGTCCAGCGCGAAGACCCGCGCGCCCTTCGCGGCGAGCGCCTTCGCGGTCGCGCCGCCGAGCCCGGACGCGCCACCCGTGACGAGCGCCGCGGTATCGGTGATCTGCATGTTCTCCCTTTCGTCGACAACCGTTCATAGGTTAACGCTCGTTCGCATCGGGCCTGGGTGGGATGGCTCACTCCGGGTGCGCAGCATGTCGTGAGGAGTATTCGGACCTGAAGCATTCCGTTCGCTCGGAGGTCAACTCCGGCTGTCACCTTCAGCACCATGAGCGCTGCTCGGATCGTGGTGGTGGGGACGGGTTACGTCGGATTGACCACGGGAGCCTGCTTGGCCGGCCTGGGGCATCGAGTCACTTGCGTCGATGTCGACCAGGCGAAGGTCGCAAGGCTCTCCGCCGGACGGGTGGACATCCTGGAGCCGGGATTGTCCGAGCTGGTGTCGAGGGGACTGACCAGCGGAAGACTCGAATTCGTGGTCGGCGCGCGCGACGCGGTTCATGACGCGGAGGCCGTTTTCCTTTGTGTGCCGACGCCGATGGGCGCGGGCGGCTCGGCGGACCTGCGGGCCGTCGAGGCCGTGACCACAGAGATCGGCGACGTCATCCCGCCGGGGTGCGCGCTGGTCACCAAATCGACCGTTCCGGTGGGGACGTCGAAGCGCATCCAGGCGATGCTCGGCCGCACGGACGTGCCGGTCGTGTCGAACCCGGAGTTCCTGCGTGAAGGCACCGCGGTGGAGGACTTCCTCGGCCCCGACCGGATCGTCGTCGGTTCGGACGACGTCGCGGCCGCCCGCTGGGTCGGCGATCTCTACGCCGATCTCGCCGCCCCCGTCGTCGTCGCCGACGCGGCCAGCGCGGAACTGGTGAAGTACGCGGCGAACTGCTTCCTCGCGATGAAACTGTCCTACGTGAACTCGATCGCCGAACTGTGCGAACGCCTCGGCGCGGACATCGACCTGGTCACCGAGGGCATGGGTTACGACCGGCGCATCGGCCGCTCGTTCCTCAAGCCCGGCCCCGGCTGGGGCGGCTCGTGCCTGCCGAAGGACACCAGCGCGCTGGTCCGGGTCGCCGAGTCGGTGCAGTACGACTTCACGCTGCTCACCTCGGCGATCGAGGAGAACATCGCGCAACGGGACCGGATCGTCGCGAAGATCGCCGGCGCCGTCGGCGGCACGCTGGCCGGTTCGCGGATCGGCGTCCTCGGGCTGGCGTTCAAAGCCGGGACGAACGACCTGCGCGACTCGCCAGCCCTCGCGGTCGCTTCGGTGCTGGGCGCGCTCGGCGCGGAACTGACCGCCTACGACCCCGCCGTCGGCGGCCACATCGACGGCATGACCGTCGTCGACGACCCGTACCAGGTCGCGAAGGCGGCCGACGCCGTCGTCGTGCTGACGGAATGGGACGAGTTCAAGCGGCTCGACTGGACCTACATGGCCGAGCAGATGGACGGCGACGCGGTCGTCGACACGCGCAATCTCCTCGACCCGCAACGGATCCTGGACGTCGGCCTGTCGTGGCAGGGCGTCGGGCGGCCGCGGGCGGCGCTGCGGCGGACGGTCGCCGTCTCCTGACCCACCTGCCTCATCGCACCAGGGAGACGAGGTTGAGCAGCCCGTCCACGACCTCCTCGGCCGTCGGGCCGTTCTCCGGGTCGAGCATGTGCTGCAGCATCACGCCCGAATTCAGGGCCGTGGCGACCGCGCCGATCCGGCGCTCGTCCGCCTCGGTGAGGGTGTCCTCGTCGATCCCGAGGATGCCGGCGGCCATTCCCCGGCGGCCCTCGCGTTGCGCGGCGGCGAGCTGTTTACGTAGCTCAGGGTGGTGTTCGGACTGCACGAACGCCTCGATCGAGGCAATCCACAGCTGCCGGTTGCGCCCGTAGGAGTCGATCATCGCGCGCCAGGACGCCGCGTACTGCTCCGAGGGCGACGCGTCGGGGTCGACGGCACTCCGCATCTCGATCTGGATCTCTCGGCCCCAGTCGTCCATCGCCTGCGAGAACGCCGTCAACAGCAGGGCTTCGCGCGATCCGAAGTGATAGCCGATCGCCGCGTGGCTGACCCCGGCCGCCGTCGCGATGTCCCGCACCGTCGTGCGTGACCAGCCTTTTTCCTTCAAGCACTGGATGGCGCCCGCCATCAGGTCCTCGCGATTACCCATGCCCGGATCCTAGACCACGCGGTTTATCCA
Source organism: Amycolatopsis coloradensis (assembly GCF_037997115.1). Classification (NCBI taxonomy): domain Bacteria; kingdom Bacillati; phylum Actinomycetota; class Actinomycetes; order Pseudonocardiales; family Pseudonocardiaceae; genus Amycolatopsis; species Amycolatopsis coloradensis. Next base: position 1,442,816 of record NZ_CP150484.1, on the reverse strand, counting down.
CTTGGTTTAACCAAGCGGCTTGACCAAGCGTGCAAATCTGCCGTACGGTCGTTCCCGGCATCACGAACCCAGGGAGCAGCCATGACGACCACCGTTCTGATCTCCGGCGCCGGCATCGCGGGCCCGGCCCTCGCCTTCTGGCTGCGGAAGCGCGGTTTCGCGCCGACCGTCGTCGAACGCGCCCCGGCCCTGCGCGAAGGCGGCAGCGCGGTCGACTTCCGCGGCGAGCAGATGACCCTGCTCAAGCGCATGAGGATCCTTGAAGACATCCGCGCGAAGGAGACCGCGATGGGCGCGCAGGTCATCGTCGACACGCGAGGCAAGAAGGTCGCGCAGATGCCGTCCGTCTTCTTCAGCGGCGAAGTCGAGATCGAGCGCGGAGACCTGACGCGCATCCTCTACGACCACACGAAAAACGACGTCGAGTACGTCTTCGGCGACTGGATCACCGGGCTGGACGAGGTCGCGGACGGCGTCGACGTCGGCTTCGCCCACGGCGAGTCACGCAGATTCGACCTGGTCGTCGGCGCGGACGGGCTGCACTCGGGCGTGCGGCGGCTGACGTTCGGCGACGAAGAGCGATTCCGCACCGACCTCGGCTTCCACACCGCGGGCTTCACCGTGCCGAACCACCTCGGCCTCGACCATCTCGGCCAGATCTGCAGCGTCCCCGGCCGGACGGTCATGGTCGCCAGCGGTCATGACCGTGCGGCGCTCAACGTCAGTCTTGTCTTCGCGTCGGAGTCGCTGGAGGTGCGGCGACGCGACGTCGAGGCGCAGAAGAAGGTCCTCGCCGAGCGCTACGCCGACTTCGGCTGGGAAGCCCCGACGCTGCTGGAAGGCCTTGGCGACGTCGACGCGCTGTATTTCGATTCACTCAGCCAGATCCACCTCGACAAGTGGTCGCAGGGCCGGGTCGTGCTGCTCGGCGACGCGGCGTGGTGCGCGGGTCCCGGCGGTTCGGGCACCGGGCTCGCGATGATGGGCGCGTACATCCTGGCCGGGGAACTCGCCGCCGCGCAGGGCGATCACGAAGTCGCTTTCGCGCGCTACGAAGATAAACTGCGCGGTCCGGTGAAGGTCTCGCAGAAGCAGGCGGCCGGGATCGGCACGTTCCTCGCGCCGAAGACCCGGTTCATGGTCGGCTACCGGAACTTCCTGTACCGGGTACTGGGTTCGCGGCCGATGACGAAGGTGTTCACGTGGATCACCTCGCGGGCGGCGAACGCGGCGACGCTCGAAAACTATGACGCCCCGGTGATCGCGCGGGGATAGTTTCGGTGGGTGATGGACCAGAAGGAATTCCGCCGGGCCTGCTACGAGGCTGCCCGGCGGACGGCCGGTGATGTGAAGGAGTTCCAGTACTCCTATTACGTGCCGAATTTCGACCAGTGCCACATCGCTTATCCCCACCGCACCGTCGCCGTGCTGTGGACGCGGGACTGGGGCAAGAACGCGACCTGGCACGGGCTCGGCATCGCCGCGACGCCGGTGGAATCCGGTTCGCTCACCTTCATCGACGAGCCGGGTCTGCTGGCCGTCTTGAAAGAACTGCTCCCCGCCTGCCGGATCTTCACCCGTGCCGAGCTCGAGGGGCCGCTTGACCAGGCCGAGTGGCCTTGGGTCGATGAAGACGACGTCAGGTACTGGCGGCCTGACAACCTCGGCGAGGCCCTCTTCAACCACTGGGACTGAAAAAGTAGTTAGCAAAGCGTAGTATCGGCCTCGTGTTCACGACCAGGCCGGAACTGGCCGGCACCCACGGCATGGTGGCATCGACGCACTGGCTGGCCTCGGCCACCGGCATGGCGGTGCTCGAAAACGGCGGCAACGCCTTCGACGCGGCGGTAGCGGCCGGGTTCGTCCTGCAGGTCGCCGAGCCGCATCTGTGCGGCCCGGCGGGGCAGGTCCCCGGCATCTTCGTCACCGCCGAGGATCGGACTCCGCGAGCTCTCGCAGGTCAGGGGGTCTCGCCCGCGGCCGCGACGCCGGAGTACTTCGCGGATCTCGGGCTCGACCTGATTCCCGGAAGCGGTTTGCTCCCCGCGACCGTCCCGGGGGCCTGGGACGGTTGGCTGCTGCTCCTGCGGGATCACGGCACGAAGTCGTTGCGTGACGTGCTCGGCTACGCGATCTCGTACGCGCGCAACGGGATTCCGCTGGTCAGCCGGGTCGGTGACACGATCCGCGCGGTACAAGACCTCTTCACCGAGCATTGGCCGACGTCGGCGGCACTCTGGTTGCCGGATGGCAAGCCCGCCGAAGGGCTGCACCGCAACCCGGCCCTCGCGGACACCTGGGAACGGCTGGTCGCCGAGGCCGAGTCGGTCAGTGGCCGGGAGGCACAGATCGACGCCGGACGCCGCGCGTGGTCGCAAGGTTTCGTCGCCGAGGCGATCGAAGCGTTCAGCCGCAAGGCTTTCCGTGACGATTCCGGGCGCGATCACGCCGGTCTGCTCACCGGCGAGGATATCGCGGGCTGGGAGGCGACGTACGAGGATGCGCTGCAGGTCGACTTCGGTGACTGGGGCCTGGTGAAGATGGGCGCCTGGACGCAGGGCCCGGCGTTGCTGCAGCAGGCGCGGTTGCTGGACGGGCTGCGCGACGAACTGTCCTATGTGGATGGTATTCCGACGGAACGCACGATCCACTTGGCCGTCGAGGCGACGAAACTGGCGTTCGCGGACCGTGAGGCTTGGTACGGGGATTCGCCCGACGTGCCGATCGAGTTGCTGATCTCCCGCGAGTACGCGGACGTCCGCCGCGCGTTGATCACCGAAGAAGCGTCCGCCGAACTCCGGCCCGGTGGTCCTTCGCCGAGGCTGCCCGCGATCCTCGAAAAGCTGCGCGGACTGGAATCCGGCTCCGGTGCGACAGGGGAGCCGACGGTCGGACCGCTGGGCGAGACTCGCGGCGACACCGTGCACATCGACGTCGTCGACGCGGCAGGGAACATGATCTCGGTGACGCCGTCGGGTGGCTGGCTGCAGTCGAGCCCGACGATCCCGGAACTCGGTTTCTGTCTCGACTCGCGTGGGCAGATGTTCTGGCTGGAACAGGGTTTGCCGAACTCGCTGGCACCTCGGAAGCGGCCGCGGATCACGCTTTCGCCGTCGATGGGCCTGCGTGACGGCGAGCCGGTGCTCGCGTTCGGGACCCCCGGCGGCGACCAGCAGGACCAGTGGCAGCTGTGTTTCTGGCTGGCGCACACGCTCGGCGGGCTGAACCTGCAGGAGTCGATCGACTCGCCCGCGTGGCATACGACCGCGTTCCCGAGTTCGTTCTATCCGCGTTCGTGGACGCCGCGGGAACTCGTGGTCGAGTCGCGGCTCGGTCAGTCCACAATGGACGCTCTCGCCGCGCGCGGGCACGCCGTGGTCGACGCGGGACCTTGGGCGCTCGGGCGGCTTTCGGCCGTGTCGCGGTCCGGCGGCGTGCTTCGCGCCGCCGCCAACGCGCGCGGCATGCAGGGTTACGCGGCCGGTCGCTGAGGTCAGGAGCGCGGCTGTTCCCAGAGCCAGAATTCGATGCCCTGGTTGTCCACGCACTCGGCGCTCAGGCCGTAGGGCTGCTGTTCGGTTTCGCCTGCCTGGCCGCCTTGGGCGCGGACACGGTCGAGGGCGGCGGCGAGATCGTCGACGGCGTACATGAGTTTCCAGCCCACCTGCCGTCCCGGGCCACCCCAGAGTCCGCCCTGCAGGCCGGAACCTTCGACGCCCCAGCCGCCTTCGACCCGCCCGGGCGAGAACTGCCAGCCCAGAACGGCTCCGTAGAACGCCTTCGCGCGTTCGTCGTCGGGCACCTGGAAAGTGAAGTAACCCGCTTCGCCGTGCCGGATCGGCGTAGTGCCCGAAGCGGGCCGAGACGCAGCCTGCGCGACGAGCCACCGCTGGCCGTACGGGTCCTTGATCTCCCCGCTCAGCCCGTGGCCTTCGTCCGCGACGGGACGTCGCAGTTCCCCGCCCAGCTCCACGGCCCGCGCGGCCGCCGCATGGACGTCCGCGACCTCGACCCGGATCAGCGGGCCACCGGCGGGCGCCACGACGATGCCCAGTTCGGGAAATTCCTCCGCGAACATCAGCACGCTGTCCCCGATGGCCAGTTCCGCGTGGCCGACCCGGCCGTCCTCCATCACGATCGGATCGGACCGCCGCCGTGCCCCGAACACCTCGACATAGAAGTCGAGCGCGGCGCGGGCGTCCGTCACCACGAGGTACGGCGTCAAAGAGCGGACTTCGGCATCGGTATCGAGTGTCATCTCGGCTCCGTTCAGGACGGCGCGACGAAGGTTGTCGCGCAGGTCGGCGGCGAAGAGCGGGTCAGGCTCGACAGGCTCGGAGGGCGCGCGAAGCGCGTCGAACGGATCAGGCATCGCGACCCTCCTTCTCCTGGTAAGCACGCCGGAACGCGGAACGGGCCCGCACGAGCAACGCCTCCGTGGCGTGCACCGTGCGCTCGAGATGCTCGGCGACCTCCGCGACCGGGAGGCCGTCGACGTAGCGAAGCGTCAACGCGGCTTGATGATGCGCCCCGAGCGACGCGAGCACCTCTCGTGCCAGCAGCGCGTCCAGCCGTTCGTCCCACGGATCGGTGTACTCCTCCTCGTGGACGAGCCGCAGCCCGCGTTCCTCACGTGCTTTGCGCCGCCAGTGATCGGCGAGCTTGTGCCGGGCGACGCCGATCAGCCACCCGGTGCTCACTGGGGGTGCGAACTCCTTGCGACAGGCCCTCACCGCGCCGAGGAACGTCTCGGACGTCAGCTCCTCGGCGAGGGTGCGATCACCGCACCGGGACAGCAGGTACCCGTAGACCTCCGGCAACGCCGTCTCGTAGAGCGAAAGCAGCGCGAAGGCCGGGTCCCGATGCACCCGTGGTTCCGTCACATCCCCATCGTCGCTCGGGGAGCCACAACTCCGACGGGTGAACTCGAACTTTCTCAGCCCCGTGGATCCGGCAGCCGCCGGGCCACCGTGATCACCCCGGCCGTCAGCACCGCCTGAATCCCGATGACCAGCACGAACGCGCCCTTCATCCCGAGCGGCCCGGCGCCGGCGGAGGCGAACAACGTTCCCAGCGTCGCCACGCCCAACGCCATCGCGGCCTGCTGTGACGTCGTCAGCATCCCGCTGCCGACCCCGGCGATCTCCGGCGGCACCTTCGACAGGACGATCCGGAACACCGTCGTCATCGCCAGTCCCTGACCGAGACCGCACAGCAGCATCCCCGGCACGAAATCGAGCACTCCCAGGTCCGGCCACTCCAGCAGCACGGTGCCGATCAGCACCAGCAGCCCGAGCAGCTGCACCGAGAGACCGGCAGCCACCACCCGCTGCCCGAACCGCGTCACCAGGCGGCTGCTGACCAGGCACATCGCGAAGAACGCGAGCGAAAGTGGCGCCGTCACCAGACCGGATCCCAGCGGGCCGAGGTGCAGCCCGTCCTGCAGCGTCACCGCGAACACGAACATGAACGCGCTGAACCCGACGAAGAACGGCACCCCGACCAGCAGCCCTTGCCGCACGCTCGGCAGCCGCATCACCGATGGCGGCAGCAGCGGGACCCCGCCCTGGCGTTCCATCCGGCGCTCGACATGGACGAATCCGGCCGCGGCGAACGGGAAGACGACGAGCAGCGCGATCGTCCACAGTGGCCAGTCCAGCACCGGTCCTTCCGCCAGGGGGAGCAGCAGCGAAACCAACGCGATCGCCAGGAAGATCGTGCCGGGACGGTCGACGCCGAGCGGGTTCCGCGAGCGGCTCTCCGGAACGAGCCGCCGCGCGACCAGCAGACCGGCGATCCCGACGGGCACGTTGACCAGGAAGATCGGCCGCCAGCCGGTGCCCCAGAGATCGGCGGCCACCAGCGCCCCGCCGAGGAACTGGCCGAGCACCATCGAAAGCCCCGCTGTCGCGCCGTAGAGACCCAGAGCCTTGGCCCTGCGTTCGCCGGTCGTGGTCGCCTGGATGATCGACAGCACCTGCGGCAGCATCAGCGCGGCCGCCGCCCCCTGCGCGGCCCGTGCCAGCACCAACGTCAACGCCGTCGGCGCGATCCCGCAGAGCAGGGAGGTGAAGGTGAACGAGGCGAGCCCGATCAGGAACAGCTTGCGGCGGCCGAAGGCGTCACCGAGCCGTCCGCCGACCACGAGCAGGACGGCGTAGGCGATCCCGTAGGCCGCGACCACCAGTTCCAAGGTGGCGGACGAGGTGTGGAGGTCCGAACCGATCGCGGGCAGGGCGATGTTGACGATGAAGAAGTCGATGAGCGGAAGTGCCGCCCCCAGCAGCACGGTGACCAGGCCCGCCGAGGTCAGGGCCGGTCCGGCGGCGACGCGGGCAGGCGTCGCCGGAACTTGCGTGGAAGTCATGAGTACCACGATCAGCCGATCTCGACCCTGGTACCAGGAGTGTGTTTATCCTGGTACCGCCACTACCTGGTAACCGGCTTCGAGCTTTGCGAACCTGATGAGGTGACCATGACCGCCGATTCGCGAGTGGCCGAGGTGCGACGGCACGAACTGGCGGCCTTCCTGCGCAGCCGCCGCGAGCGCATCACCCCGGACCAGGTCGGCCTGCCGATCAGCGGCAGGCGCCGCACGCCGGGACTGCGCCGCGAGGAGGTCGCGCAGCTGGCCGGGGTCGGGGTCACCTGGTACACGTGGCTCGAACAAGGACGCGACATCAACGCGTCCGAGCAGGTGCTGGACGCGATCTCCCGCACCTTGCGGCTCGACCCGCACGAGCACACGCACCTGTTCACCCTCGCCGGCGCGCCCGAGCCGCCGCTGGAGAAGGACTGCAAACTCCTCAGCCAGAACATCCACCGGATGATGAACAAACTGGAGCCGTTCCCGGTCTGCGTGCGCAACGCGCGGTGCGACATCCTCGCCTACAACCGGGCCTACGACTGGCTGATGGGCGGCCTCGACGACATCCCGTTCGAGGAGCGCAACACGCTGATCCAGTGCCTGACCAATCCCGAGTGGCGCCGCAGGCTCCCGGACTGGGAGCTCAACCTGCCCCGGGTGGTCGCCGGTTTCCGCGCCGCGATGGCCGAACACATCGCCGAGCCGGCGTGGAAGAACCTGGTCAAACGCCTGCGACAGGAGTCCGAGCTCTTCGAACGGATGTGGAAGGAACACGACGTCTCCACCGAACGGATCGTGGTCAAGCGCTACCTGCACCCGGACGTCGGCCTGCTGCGCTTCGAATTCTCGTACCTGTACCTCGGACGGCGTTCCGAGATCTCCCTGGCGACGCTGACCCCGGCGGACGAGGAGACCGCGGCGAAACTGCCCAGCTCCTTCTGAAGGGGGAGGCGGACGAGGCTCGCGAGGGAGCCTTTCCGCGGCGCGAACGCCGACGCTGGTGAGCATGACCGTAGCGATGGCTCCCCCCAAGATCTCCAGTGCTCGCCTGATCGTCTGCTACGCCGCGATCCTGGGCACGCTCCCGTACCTGACCCTCAAGGCGTCCTGGGTCACCGGCGGCAGCCTCGGCCTGCGTGATCCGTCCTTTGTGGACTCCGACCTGATGATGTTCGCGAACCTGGTCACCGGCGGGATGGACGTCGTCGCGGTGCTCCTCGCGCTGGCGTTCACCTACTCCTGGGGCCGCCGGATCCCCGCGCCGCTGGTCCTGTTCCCGATCTGGATCGGCACCGGGCTGCTCGCGCCGATCGTGCTGGACCTCCCGGTGATCATCGCCGAACTGTCCACGGCGCGACTGACCGAAATGCCGCTGGAGAACTGGGTCTGGGCCGTCGTCTACGGCGGCTTCGCCTGGCAGGGCATCCTGCTGCTGACCGCGTTCGTGCTGTACGCCCGCGATCGCTGGTGGTTCGTCGTCACCGGCACCGTGAAGCCGGGCACGATCGGTGTGGCGGGCCTGCTCGGCATCGTCGCCGCGCTCGTCACGGCGATCGGCCACACGATCTGGGCGTTCGGGACCGGCGGTATCGCGGCCCGCGGCCAGGACGTCGTGATCGCGGTGCTCGGCGTCCTCGCCGCGATCGCGCTGGCGAACGTGTCGCGAGGACGGTTCTGGCCGCGGCTGGTGCTGGTGTGGACCGGCGCCGGGGCGATGGCCGGCACGGGGGCATGGGCTTTGTTCAGCGCGTTCACCATGGGATCCACCGGGCGCGTGGCGGTGCTGGCCGTCCAGGTGATCGGCGGCGTGCTGATGATGATCTCGGTCCTGCGGCGCCTACCGCGGGCGGCGTAGCCGGGAAGCCGCTTTTCAACGGACGCGATCCGTCTCCGCCCCGGGTAGCTTTCGCCCTGTGCTGCTGAAAGAACGGTTTCCGTGGAGCCCCTGGGTGGGCCGCGTGCTGCGCGTGGTGCTTCCGCTGGGGTTCGTCCTCGGCGCCACGAGCGGCGCCTCACGCTGGCAGCCGGACTCGCCGCAGCTGACCACGTCCGGCGTGCTGTGGTTGGTCGCCATCGCGGTACCGCTGCTGATCGTCCACCGCTTCCCGATGACGATCTTCCTGCTCACCTCCGCACTGACGCTCGGCTACTACGCGTCCGGCAACCCGGGCGGGCCGGCGATCGTGCTGCCGACCATCGCGCTGTTCCTGCTCACCAAGATCCGCGGGCCGATCGTCGCCGGGGGCACCGGCGGAGCGCTCCTGGCGGCGGCGGGGATCGCGTTGTTCGTCCGGCACGGGTTCGCCGGCTTCGATCTGCGGACCGGGCTGGGCCTGGTCTGGGTGATCGCGGTCGTCGGGGTCGGGACGGCGGTGCGCAATGGGATGGCGGCCGCGCGGGCCCGCCGTGAGCAGGCCGACGAGCACCGGCACCGGATGGCCGAGCAGGAGCGGCTCACCATCGCCCGCGAGGTGCACGACGTCGTCGCGCACAGCCTCGCGATGATCAACGTCCAGGCCGGGGTCGCCGCGCACGTCGCCGACCGGCGTCCTGAGCAGGCGAAAGAGGCGTTGCTGAACATCAAGGAGGCGAGCGCTTCGGCGCTGAAGGACCTTCGCGCCACGTTGGCCGTGCTGCGTTCCGGCGAGGACAAGGCGCCCGCGCCGAGCCTCGCCCAGGCCGACGAGCTGTTCGAGCACGCCCGCGCCGCCGGGCTCGAGGTCCGCGTCGACGGTGCGCCGGGAGAGCTGCCCGCGCCCGTCGACGGCGCCGCGTACCGGATCCTGCAGGAATCGCTGACGAACGTGGTCCGTCACGCGCATCAGGCGCGGGGTGTCGACGTCAGATTCGAGCGGAAAACCGGTGCGCTGACGCTGCTCGTCCGCGACGATGGCCGTGGCGCCGTCGATCCCGCGCCCGGTCACGGCCTGCGCGGGATGTCCGAACGGGCGGCCGCGCTGGGCGGCGCGCTCACGACATCCGTGGTGGACGGCGGATTCCAGGTCCGCGCGGACCTGCCCATCGAGGGGGAACGATGACGATCCGGGTGGTTCTCGCCGACGACCAGGTGCTGGTCCGCGCCGGTTTCCGGGTTTTGCTGGAGACCGAGGACGGGTTCGAGGTCTGTGCCGAGGCGGGGGACGGCGAGCAGGCCGTCGCGGCCGCCGTCGACCACAAACCGGACATCGTCGTGATGGACGTCCGGATGCCCGGCGTCGACGGGCTCGAAGCGACGCGGCGGATCACCGCGAATCCCGAGCTGGCCGGGGTGAAGGTCCTGGTTCTGACCACGTTCGACGTCGACGAGTACGTCTACGAGGCGTTGCGCGCCGGCGCGAGCGGGTTCCTGCTGAAGGACACCGATCCGGTGGAGTTGCTGCGGGCGCTGAAGGTGGTCGCCGCGGGCGAGGCCCTGCTGGCGCCGACCGTGACCAGGCGGCTGATCGCGGAGTTCGTCGACCGGCCGGAGAACCGCCGTATCGACGTGAGCGCCGTCCGTGAGATCACCGACCGCGAACGCGAGGTTCTCGGCCTGGTCGCCGGCGGTATGTCGAACGACGAGATCGCCGCGCATCTGGTGATTTCGACGGCGACCGCGCGCACGCACGTCAGCCGCATCATGACCAAGATCGGGGCGCGGGACCGGGCGCAGCTGGTGGTGCTGGCGTACGAGTCCGGCCTGGTCAGCCCTCGCCGGGGTTGAGGTTCCCCCAAAATGCTGACATTGCCGGAAAAACTCGGACGACCACGCGGAGTCATGAAGAGTGGCTCAATGCTGACGCTCCGTTAAATTCGCGTCTCGTTGGCTCGCCATCGAGCTTCGGACAGGACGTGCATCTGCACGTGCACTCTTGGTGGTTCGGCCTCATCTCCGTCTCCACCAGGGGGCGAGGGGAAGCGACGGGTCTATCCGAGACGACGACGCGAAAACAATACGGACGTACGGCAAGCCCTGATTTCCTGACGAGTATAGAAGTATCGCGTGAGGCTGCCGCTCAAATCCGTGTACGGTGGGTGATTTTTTCTTCGGCCGTCGCGTGGAATGACGGTCACTTTCCGTCGCGAAATCGCTCCCTGGACGGGGTCGGCTCCCACTGTGTTGCTTTGTCGCAATGGTGCTGAGCATTAGTCTTCAGCTGAACGGCAAGGGGGATGTCACCTACCCGACGCGATTCTCACTCGGCCGGGTCCAGAATTCGATTCACTTTTTCTCTCACGGGGAGTCACTATTGACGACAAAGACACCTGACCCGCTTCTGGTGGTCACCGCGGGCGTCGTCGTTCTCGCCTACATCGTCTTCGCCGCGATCCTCATCCGGCTCCTGCTAGGGAAGAGGGTCGCCCAGCCGGCGAAGGTCATCGGATCGGTGGCGGCGCTGGTAGCCGGACTCCCGGCGATCCTCTATGCGTTCGCGGCGGTGGTCGGCTGATGGGCGGGGATTTCCTGGCCGCGGTCACCGAACGGCAGCGGCAGCGGCTGCTCGACCTCGGCAGGCACGTGGACCACACGGCGGGCTCGACGCTGCTCCATCAAGGCGATCCGGCGCCACCGGTGCTGATCCTGCGATCCGGCTTCGTCAAGGCGCTGCGTGCGGCCCAGAGCGACACGCCGCCGACGATCGTGGACCTGCTCGGTGCCGGTGACGTGCTCGGCGTCGAGGACTGCCTGGCCAGACGGCCGAGTCATCTCTCGTACGTCGCCACGAAACCGGTTCGTGCCCTGGAGGTCCCGCGGAACGCCTTCCACGGCTTCCTCGACGACGATCGGGTGATGGCCCTGATCGCAGTGGACATGGCCGTCCGGTTGCGGCTGCGGAACGTCGCGCTGGGTTTCGCGACGGCCAAGGTCCGGAGCCGCCTGACCGCGTTCCTGACGAGGTTGCAGGCGCTCTACGGGGTTCCCGGCGATGCGGGCGTCGTCATCGACGTGGGACTGAACCATACGGACATAGCCTCTGCGATCGGCGCTTCACCCGCGTCGGTCAATGCCGAGATGGCGAAACTGAAGAGCGAGGGCTACCTGAGTACCGGTTACAAGACGATCCACGTGAAAGAACGCCTGCGAGAGGACGGCCCTCCGCTTTTCCCTGCCGTCTCGTCCGCCCTCATCGGCCCACGGAAGATTCCGCAGCTACGGATGAGACGGATAGCGATGGGGTGAACGGGGCTTCTCTCGTGAGACCCTCGAGGAAAGCCCCGTTCCCCTCATTCACCGCGCCGCGGGGTGCGCGCAAACCGGGTCAACTGCGCTTCAGCTGAAGCGCGAGCCGTATGACGAACACGACGGCCAGCGCGGCGACCAGGGCGATTTCCCAGGCCATGGCGGCTCCTCTCGGCCGGCATCCGGACTCACCGATGCTCTGCCCATAAGGCGCATCAGCGGGGGAGGACGTTCATCGACACGGCCCAACTCACACTTTCGGGCTAACGCCGCGCCCACTCCCGTGCGATGAAGGGTCCTTTCCTTGCGAAATTCGCAAGGAAAGGACCCTTCAAGANCCCGGTGTCGACGACGAGCCGCGCCGCGCGCAACGAGTCCTCGGTTCATCGCACACGAGGCACCTACAGAGCGCTTTCGACCGCCGCCCACACCCGATGCGGATCGTGGTCCATCGGCCGTGAGTCCGGATCGGGCCGCTGCCGCCGCAACAGCACCTCCTGCACCAGCGCCGCCTGCCGGTCCGCCGCGGCCACCCGCCGCCAGAACAGGTGATCCTCCAGGCCTTCGAACAGCACCTCGGTGGTCCACCCGCCGAAGTCGTCGACGAGGGACCGCCGCACCAGGTAGCCGCTGCCCAGGTACGGCAGCGTCCGCAGGCGCCGCTCCTCCGGCGGCAGCGCGCCGACCAGGCCTTCCACCGGATCCGCGATCGGGCAGTGCACGACGTCGGCGCTCTCCGAAGCGGCCAGCAGCCGCTCCAGGAGGAACTCCGAAGCACGCGTCCCGCCGTCGAGCACCAGCAGCCACGACGCCGTCGAACGCTCCAGCAGGGAGTTCCGGGTGAGCCCCCGGCCGAGCGGAGCGTCGTGCAGCAGGACGTCGTACGGGCGCGGGCGCCGCCACGGGCGCACGCCGTCCTCACCGACGAGCACCTGCTTCGGCGTCACGCTGCCGGTGAGCAGGTCGTTCACGAGTTCGTCCGGGTCGGCTTCGCCGGTCCGCCGCACGATCAGCACGTCCACGTCGGCGGTGGCCGGCAAGGAAGCCGCCGCGGGTTCCCAGCGTGGTGTGGCGACCCGTCGCGCACCCTCGACCTGCCGGATGATCTGCGCCGAAGCCACCAGGCCTTCGGGCGAGGCGGCGCCTTGCACCGAGCGGTCCCCGGCGAAGCGCGCATCGAATGGCGCGGTGTCGACCGCGAGCGCGTTCGCCGGGCTGCGCAGGGTCGACGCGAACCGCCGCATCGAGGCGAGGTCCGTCACCGGCGCCGCGGTGGCCCCGCTGGCGAGCGACGAAGCCACGTCGATCAGCATCCGGGCCGACGGCCCCATGTCGAGGGAACGCACGAATTCGTACGCCGCGGCCCGGAGCCGTCGTTCACGTCCGGGTTCGGCGGCCAGCGCCGCCGCGACGGTGCCCAGCGACTCCGCTCGCGTGATCACCAGGTGTTCGCCGGGGACCAGCGGCTCGATGTCGGCCGAGGTCTCGCTGATCACGACACAGCCGTTGGTCATCGCTTCGAGGGTGCGGACCCACTCCAGCGTCTGCTTCTGCTCCCGGTGCAGGTTCAGCAGGAACCGCGACCGCGCGAGATGCTCGAACTTCGCCTTGCCGGGCAGGAAGTCGACGCGGGCGGCGGTCATCGGCTCGTGCGGCGGGGTCAGCAGCCGCGTCCGCAGGCCTTCGAGGTCCCGTGCGTACGAGCCGAGCAGTGCCGACCGGCGGCGTTCGGCCGTGCCCAGGTACGTCACGTCGAGGTCGCGAGGGCTGTCGAGATCGCCGCCCCACAGATCCCACAGCGGGGTGTAGCCGAGCTGGAAATGCTCGACCTTCACCCCGCGCCGTCGCAGTTCCGCGGTGGCGTCGACGTGGATGTCGACCGCGGCGCCCAGCGCGCGGACGAGCGACACGGTGCGTTCGAACGTCGAGGTGCCGGGATGCTCCACACAGAACCCGATGGTCCGCCGGACCTGTTCGGCGTCGGGGAAGTCGGTGTCCGGGCAGATGACGAAGTACTCGTGCGGGACGACGACGTAGACGGTGTCCGGCCCCGCCTCGGGGTACTTGCCGACGGCGGTCCGCGCCCGCCCGCCCGCCGAACGCACCGCGTCGGCGACCACTTCGAGCAGTTCCTCCATGAAGGACGAGCCACCCTCGGCGGACACGAAACAGAGATCGGTCACGGCCGGTTCATCCTCCTGCGCACCAGCCGCAGTGGCGCGGTGACCCGCCAGCTGAGCGTCCGTCGCGTCGCGTCGAGCTCGTTCGCCATCTCGGCGGCCACCCGTTCCGCGGTCAGCATGCGCTGCCGTTCGGCGGACGGTTCGCCACCGGGCAGGATGTCCGCCTCGACGACCCCCGCGGACAGCACGAGTTCGGCGTCCAGCAAGGCGAGCCGGAGCCTGTCGCGCTCTTCGCGGGCCGACAGGAGCTCGGCGCGCATCGAATCACGCTGCTGCCTGGCGAAGAGCACGTCGCCCTCCAACGCCGTCGTCCTGGCGTTCGCGACGTCGAGCTCTTCCCGCAGCGCGGCCGCTCGCTCCTCCACCGCGGCCGCGCGCTCCTCCACTTCGGCGAGCTCCGCGCGCAGCGAACTCATCGCCGTGACATCGACGCTCACCGCGCGCAGTTCCTCCTCCGTGTCGGTCAGCTTCGCCTTCAATCTGTCCTGTTCGGCGGTGAACATCTGCCGTTCGGCCCGCAGCCGGGTCAGTTCGGCCTGCACACGGCCGGGCAGACCGGTGAACTCGGAGTTTTCGTCAGGCACGGTCGCCCCCCGCACTGTGGCGCCCGCTGAGGGCGAGATCGGTCAGGATTTCGGAGTATTCGCGTGCGTAGCCCGCCGGATCGAGCCACGGCAGGAGCTTCTCGTACGCGGCTTCCGCCATTTCGCGTCGCCGGGCAGGAGGTGTGCCGAGCGCCCGGAGCAACGTCGCCGTCAAGGCGTCGACGTCGTTGGTCTCGAACAGCCAGCCGGATTCCCCGTCCACGAGCATTTCCCTGGCGCCGAACACGTCGGTCGCCGCGACCGGGACCCCGCAGCTGACGGCTTCGAGGATCGACCGCGGCAGCGATTCGACGTCCGAATTGTTGACGAAGAGGTCGGCCGCGTGGAGCCAGCGCATCGGATCCGGCTGGATCGGCACCAGATCGACGGCCTTCCCGAGCCCGGTCCGCTCGACCGTCCGCCGCATGGCCAGCCCGTACGGGGTCGGGTGCAGGCCGATGATGCTGAGCTTCACCGCGGGGTGGACGCGGCGGATCCGGCGCATCGCGGAGAGCAGCGGGGCCTGGCCCTTGCGCGATTCCGTGATCCCGACGTTCACCAGCACCACGTCGTCCGGCGAGTAACCGAGGTCCGAGCGTGCCCGGCGGCGGGTCTCGGCCGGAGTCCGCCCGCCCAGTGTCCACATCGGAGTTCCGTAGCGGACCGTCCGGCACCGTTCCGGCTTGCTGTAGGGAAGGAACATCTCCCGCGTCGAGTCGGCCACGAACAGCAGCATGTCGGTCTCGGCGAGGGTGGACTCCCAGCGCCGCCAAACCGCGGACGGCGGTTTGTTCGGGCCCCAGTTGTGAAAAGCGAAGGTGGGCAAGGAGAAACTCTCGTGGATCACCCACGCGGTCGGGAGCCCGGCGCGTTTGGCCGCGTCCGCGGCGGGGAATCCGCCGAGGGTGTTGACCAGCGCGACGCCCGCTCCGGACAGCTTGGCGAACCGGGCCAGCTCGGCGACGTGCCCTTCGTACTCGGGGACCGAAGACGTGCGGTAGTGCGTCGTGACGTGCACCGGCACACCGAGTTCGCGGCATTCCGCCCGCAGCGGGCCGTCCACCGCGGTCACCAGGTCGACCCGCCAGCCATGGTCGCGGACGAGCCTGCCGAGCAGTTCCTGCAGCCACAGCTGCCCGCCGCCGACGGCGAGGCTGTGCGTGAAGATCAGTGCGTGCCGCGGATCCGACGGCACCGTGGTCCTGGCCAGCACGCGAGCGGTTTCCGTGGTCAGTTCGTCGGCGAGCGCGGCTTCGTCAGGGTCCGCTTCGGCGTGCCGAAGCGTGAAGGTGTGGCGAGGGGAGACGTGTTCGCCGATCCCTTCGGTGCGGAACCGGACCCGGAGCGACAGCGTTCGCTCGGTGCCCTCGGGCAGGTCGACCGGGACCCACGCCTCGAACCCGCTCACCTCGGCGTCCACGAAACCGGGCAGCGCCGGGTGCACGTCCTCGCGGGGAAGGCGGGTGCGGGCGCGCACGGTGCCGCCGCCTTCGACCTGTACTTCGATCAAGCTCGGCGCCCGCCCTTGCAGCAGCGCCCAGCCGGACACGTACACGACTTGGGCGTCGGTGACCTGACCTGACGGCGGCGTGGTGATCTCACCGATCCACAACGGTTCCTCACCGGGCAGCGTTCCGATGTGGACGGTCGCCGTGGACAGGACACGCTGGCCGGGGCCGTAGACGACCACATCGTGCCGCCCGACGGGAAGCCATCCGTGCGGCACCGCCCGCCAGCCGAACGCGCCTTCGGGGGCGTCCGGGCAGTCGTCCGGGACGACGGTCGTGGACACCCTGCCGAAGCTCACGGACATCTCGCCGGCGCCGCCGACGCCGGTGGTCCAGCCGCGGAGCTCGTATCGATGCCCGACCGGCCGGCCCGGGGTCACGATGCCGGCGGTGTAGAGGCTCGTCATGGCTTCGCTTCCTTGTTCTCGTCGCTGAGGCGACCGTACCCGGCGGCGTGGATCGTTCTCTCCAGCCGCGCGTGCCAGATGTCCGAGATCGCCGCTCGGATCTCGGCGGTGCCGCGCGCGGCGCCGCACGATCCGATCGTGGCGAAGTCGATCTCGCGCTCGACCGCAGTGTCCACAAAGGAGGGATCGAGCCCGACGAGCACGCCGAGCCAGCCCGCCAGCTCGCGCGTGGTCCCGCCCTCGGCCGCTCCGGGCCAGCCCGCCGAGGCGAGTTTGTCAGCCAGCACCAGTACTCCGCGTTCGGTCACCTCGGCGACGCCCGCGCCGTTGTGCCGCCATTCGAGGTCGATCGGGCGCAGGTCTCCGCCGTCTACGACGACGTTGTGCGGTACGAGATCCCACAGCGCCCGCACGCCCCGTTCCGCCTCGGTCCGCAGCAGTTCGCGCCAGGCGGGCAGAAGTTCGCCCGCTCGTTCCGGGGCGGCCAGCAGGACTTCGAAGATCGTGGCGGCGTCGTAGACCGGATCCGTCCACGGGCCGACGGAGATCCCGGCGACGGTCGTCGGCGGACGCAGCGGCACCCGCCGTACCTCGGCCCCGTCCGCCGTCCGGACGACGTCGGCCCTGGTGCAGGCGAACGCGGCGCGGTCGGTGGTGTTGAAGTAGGTCGCGAGCCGGTCCGGCGGCCACAGCGCGCCCGCGCCGGGACCGGCCAGGAGCAGCAGACCACTGGCGGGCTCGTCCACGATCGCCGCGGCCAGCCGTGGCGTTTCGGCGTCGAGCCGCGCCGATCGCACCGATCGGGCGATCTCGTGTCCTGGCGAGCAGAGGAGCTCCTGGACGACGTCCAGCCCGGCGGCCGCGAGCGTGCCCACGACCGCGCGCGAGCGCGTCGTCACCACCACGGCGCCGTGCGGCGGCAGCCGTCGGCGGACGGAATCGAGCAGGCCCCTGGTCGCATACGGCTGGGCGACGAGCACCACGTCGTACTCGACATCGCTCGAAAACCTCGCCGGATCGGCGGTGAACACCTCGACCGTGCCCAGTTCACCGGTCCGCGACCGGACCGCTTCCGCGCAGTCCTCGTCCGGTTCGATCGCGTGCACGACCTCGGCCCGCTCGCCGAGGTACCTCGTCAGCGCCCCGAGACCGGCGCCGATTTCGAGCACCCTGGCGTTCCCGGGCAGGGTGAGTGCCCGGAGCACGTTCGCCGCACCGTGGTCGAGCGGCGCGTGGCAGGCGAGGTCCCGGCCGGCGAAGTGCAGCTCGTCGCTGAGGGAATCCAGATCCTCGGCGAGCGAAAGGACCGTCGAGAGCAGCCTGCCGACCCCCATCTGCCCCACTCAGTTCGTGGCGGGGAAGTTTTCCAGCAGGCCCTGCTTCACCGCACGCTGGTAGGTGCCGCTCAAGGCAGCCTCGCCAGGACCGCCGCCGAGCGGGTTCTGGACGACGTCCACCCGGATGATGTTGTTGCCGGAGACCCAGGTGCCGCGGTAGTCGCCGCTGTCACCCTCGACCTTCTTGTGGAAGTTCACCTTGGTCGGGATGCCGGGCAGCACGGTGTCGGTGATGTGCACGAACCCGTGGCTGGTCTGGTACTGCCGGAGCTTGCTCACCAGGTCCTGCGCGCCACCGGGGTTGTTCATCGGGATGATCGTGATGGAGATCTTGGCCTTCTGCGGCCCGGTCTCGTCCGGCTGCTTCTCCGAGCCCCGGTAGATGACCTCCTTGACCCCTTCGGCGGTGACGAGGTCGATCTCGCCCTGCTCCATCCCGGTGATCGACGCGGCTTCGCCGACCTTGATCACGCCGCTCTTGGGGTCCGGGGTCCCCGACTGCTCGGGGATCCTCTCCAGCAGTTTCTCCTGGGGAGTGAGCACCTTCGTGGACGAAGGCGGCGGAGCCTGCGACTGGCTCTGGGGAGGCGTGTTCGGGTCGGTCGCCTGCGGGTCGCCACCGCCGGAGAAGAGGAAGTACCCGCCGACGCCGAGGCCGCCGAGCACGAGTACGGCGACGATCGCGATGACGGCGATCTTCCCGCCCTTGCCGCGGGGCTTGTCGTCGAAGAGTTCGGGGCCCTGCTTGACCCATTCCGTGCTGCCGACCGGCGAGATCGGCGGGAAGTCCGAGCCGCCCCAAGGCGGTGCGGCGTCCGCTTCGGGCGCGTTCCAGCCCTGCTGCGGCTGCTGCTGGTAGCCGTGTTGCTGGGGGAAGCCACCCGCGGGCGACGGCTGACCCTGCTGGGGGAAGCCACCGGGGGGTGAAGCCACCGGAGGGACCACCTGGGTGCGGTTCGGGTCGGCGGGCTGCTGGGCCTGCTGTTGCTGCCAGGCCGGGACGACCTGCGTGCGCTCGGCGCCGTCACCCGGCGGCTGGTTCACCGGCGCGATGATCTGCGTCGAATCGGCCGAGGGCTGGCCGGGCTGCTGCTGAGGCTGACCCTGTGGCCCGGCGGGTGGCTGCGGGGTGCCGGGCTGCTGGCCGGGCTGCTGTGGCGCGTCGCCATAGGCCACGGCCGAGGACAGCACCTGGTCGCGGCGGATGCGGTAGTCGTCCGCCGAGAGGCGGCCGGATGCGAGCTCCTCGTCCAGATTCCGCAGCTCTTCCTGCCAGGACACCACCAGCCCCCTTTTCGTTGATGGCCGGGCTCGCGGAGAGCGCCCGGTCGTCGCGTTGTCACCACAGCGGTGACCTCGCACATTCTGCACTGCCGGGCACCATGGTGTTCTCGCGGGTCGAATCGTGATCTGCCCGCGATCTGGGCGATTCAGCCCGCCGGGAGCACGTCCCCCAGCGCGGTGGCCGTCTTCGCCAGACGCTCGTCGAGCGCCTTCGAATCGCCGCCGAGCGGCTGGGACACCCACGCCGTCACGGCCATCGTCCCGGACGTGTACCCGAGACCGCTGAGCTGGCCGTTCTTGTTGGCGCCGACGAGCGCGAGCTGATCACCGACGCGCTGTTCGCGCATTCCGGCGTTGATCGAATTCTGCCGGAAGTACTTGACGATCGCGTCCGCGTCCTTCGCGTCGTTCGCGGGGATCACCAGGACGAGATAGCCGTTCACGCCTTCGGAAGACCCCTTGTAGGTCACCGACGTGACCCCTTTGGTCTTCAGGAATTCGGCCGCCGCCTGGGAATAGAGCTTCAGCTCGGCGCCTTTGGCGACCGACATCGTGGAGTTGTCCTTGGACGGCGTCCCCGGCAACGCGGGGAGCCGGTCCTCCAGCGGCGTCTGCGCGCTGTCCGGCCGTTCACTCGGTGCGAGCCCGGACAGCCCGCCCGGCGGCTGGGCGGTTTCGGGCGGTGACGTGGCGGTGTTCGAAGACGACGAGCCGAGCCACAGGGTCCCGCCGATGATCAGTGCCAGCACGAGGAGCACTCCGGCGCCGAGGAAGAGCCACGTCGGCTTCTTCTTGCCGACGACGGCGTAATCGTCGGTGGGAGCACTGTGGCGGAGGCCTGGCTCGGGTGTCAGCGGCGGAAGCGGCAGGCCCTGCTCGACGGTGGCGGTGCCGCGCCGGAGCTGCTGCGGCGGTTCCGCGCGGAGATAGACCGTCGGATTGATGTCGGCGGGCGAAGGCGCCGTGGTCTTGTGGTGCGCGATCCGGGGGATTTCCCGCTTCGGCGGAGACGGCGGCTCGGCCGCCGGTTCCGGCAAGGGGGCCGGGACGGTCCGCGGTTCCGCCGGGCGGACGGCGGGGTTGGTGCTGTGCCACGGTCCGGCCGGATGACGCAACGGCGAGGCGACCGGTGACGGCATCGCGCCCCCCGACGCCTCCGCGAGGAGCTCGTCGCGCCGCTTGCGGTGTTCGGTGTGCCCGATACGGCCTGAGGCCAGCTCGACATCCAGCTGCCGAAGCTCGTCCTGCCAGCTCATATAGCCCCCTGCCGCCGGGTGTGGGCAGCCAGTGTCGCATGACCCGGACGGGTGGTTGATATTGGTCTTTCCCATTCTTGCGTCCGTTTCGGCGCAGGTCCAGCACGGTCCGGAGGCGACGGCGCGGGTCCATCGGGGTGATGCTCTTTCGGCTGGTCAGCGGCGATCGGGCGGTCCCGCCGGTACGGTGGCGGACGTGGGAAGTGCCGGGTGACGGAAATCGACGCGTGTCGCGGCGCGCTGCGCGAGCTGGCCATCGGCAGGCTCGCCGGACGTGACGTCCGCACCTCCCATCTGGTCGAGGCCGGTCTGGACGCGATCGTCGCCGGACTCGACACCCCGTCCCTCGCCTTGCTCGCCGGGCTCGAATCCTCCGCCGAAGCCGCCGTCGACAAGGCTTTCGGCCAGGTCGTCGACGAGCTCGGCCTCGAACTGCCCACCGATCCGACGGCCGCCCGCTGGCTGCTGATCCACGGCTGGCTCACCGCGATGGTCGAGGGCCGCCTCTCGCCCGCGGCAGGCGGCGCGCTGGTCAGCGAGGTCGGCGAGCTGCTCGGGTCGCCGCCGTCGTTGCGCGGGATCGCGCGCTGGTCGGCGATGCTCGACGGCTGGATCCCGACCGACCTCACCCCGAGGGACGTCTGCGAGGTGCCGATCCTCGAGGAGTCGGCCGAGCTGCTCGAAGGGCCTTGGCCTCCTTCGCCGCGTCACCCGTAAAGCCCCGTTTTCTGTCGTACATGTGTTCTAAAATGGTCGTTGTCCAGCAGGAACAGCGGCGAAAGGCAGACACGGATGGCCTACATCACCCTGCCCACGTTCGTGGGGTACAGCACGAGCTCGGGTCCCTCGCGTTCCTCGTTCGTCCGGCGCTGGCGCCGTCAGTACGAGGACCCGGCCCGGGGCGGGTTCAACTTCTACCTCCGCGCCGCGAACGCGATCCGTGCCGGGCGGATCTCCGGACGGGATCGCGAGGTACTGCGCGCGCTGGTCGAGAACGCGGACGAGCGCACACGGCCGCACTACACCGAGATCGCCAATGGCTGGCTGCGTTACGTCGGGCGGCGTGACCTGCGGCCGGCGGAGGTCGGCCGGTCGCGATGGCGGCTCGGCTCGCTCGAAGTGGGGATCAACCCTCATCTCGGCCTGCGCAAGGGAGACGGGCCGGTGTACGTGACCTGGCTCTACTTCAAGGAGGAGCCGTTGAGCCGGGACGCCGCGCAGATGGTGCTGTGGTTGCTCGAACAGACCATGGACGAGCTGAGGCCGGGCGGGCGGCCGCTGGTGATCGACGTCCGGCGCTCGAAGGAGTTCGCGTTGTCGCCGCGCGATCGCGACAAGGTGCGGCCATGGGTGCGGAGTGAGGCCTCGGCCTTCATGAGTCTTTGGGAGGCGGCCGCGTGAGCGAACGACGGCGAGCCCGCGTTCGGTGGGCTCGCCGTTCACGCACTGTCATTCTCACGGTTCCGGCGACGGCGCAAGACACCTGATCAGGTGACAGTTTCGCGGAGAATGCCCACGAGCTGGACAACTTGGGCCCTGAACACGAAGCTTTCCCAGTCTTAACCGGCCGAACCACCGAGGGTCGCTCGTGAACAACGCTTGGGAAGCCATCTCCAGGGTCGTAGATGAGCCCGCCTGGTACTGGGTCTACGACAAGCTCGCGTTCTGGCCGAGCACCTACGCGCACGCCTGGCCCGGTTTCCGTGAACCCGCTCCGTCCGTCGCGTGGGATCTCGCGCCAGGAGGTCTCGACCGTTCGTCACCGGAATTCCGGCTCGGCCCGTACGCCGTCGAGCAGAACGACGTCGCCCGTGTCGCGCTCGCGGCGTTGAAGGACTGCGTCGCCGAGGACGAGTGGGTCTGGGTGCTGCATTGGCAGCACCAGTCGTACCGCTTCTATCCGCATCGGCACGCCGCGCTCGACCCGTGGCCGGTCCCGGTGTTCCCGCGCACGGACTACCACATGTTCCTGGCGAACGACTTCCGCTTCGGCACGCTCGGGCACCCGTGGGAGCGGACGTTGTGCGTGTACGGCGAGAGGCTCGTGCCCGCCTTCGAGAAGCACGGCGAACAGATTTTCAAGAACGTGCTGCGGCGTGACGGGGCACCGGCCGTGATGGCGGGCGGACCTGCCTAAACTCAGGCGGGTGTTCGAATACCACGGGTGGGTGACCATCCAAGCGAGCCCTTCCGGTGACGACGACGCCGCGCTGCTCGAGCGCATCGTCGAGCGGGTGCACCGAGCCGTCCGCGACTTCGGCGACGCCGACCTGCTCGACCTCCGCTGGGCCGCCGGGGTGCCGGTGCTCCACCTGGGCGGTATGGACAAGCACGGCACCGCGATCGCGCCCGAGCTGGTGGACCTGTTCACCCGCGTCGGCGATCTCGCGCCGGGCTCCTACGGTCTCCTCCACGTCTGGGACGACCAGGATCCCGACCACGACAACGAGTTCAAGGTGTACCGGATGGCCCGCGGCCTGGTCTCCGAACGCGGCGACGACCACCTGTCGCCGGTCGCGCCGACCGTGATGGACGGCTACGAGATCTGAATCGCAACCCTTCTTGAGTAGCCGTACTCAAGACATCGCGGGGTGCTCGGCGCGACCTTGGTACGCATGACGAAAACCTCCGCAGTGCCGCCCACCACCGTCGCGTTCTTCGTCCAGGCCGGGTGTTCGTTCGGGCTGGCGCTGATCGCGGTCGTCATCGGCATCTGGTACCTGCCGGTCGACGGCTGGGTCCGCGGCTTCCTCGCCCTCGGCATGCTCTTCCTGACCACCTCGGCGTTCACCCTCGCCAAATGCATTCGTGACCGGCAGGACGAGAACACCGTCGTCAGCAGAGTCGACCAGGCCCGCGTCGACAAACTCCTCGCCGAGCACGACCCCTTCAAAACCCCCGCGCTATGAGCCGGCCGGGGCTCCGGGGGCCAGCCGGTAGAGCCGGCCTTCCCGGCTCGCGAACACGAGACCGTCCTTGAGGCCCGGCCGCGCCACCGCTTCCCAGCCGGCGCGGCCGGTGATGGTGCCGAACTCCGTCGCGACGTCGCGACGTGGCAACCCCACCGCACCGCCACCGACGACCGTGCCCGCCGCGTCGGTGACCAGTACGCAGTCGGGTTGTTCGCCGCCGAGGAAGGCCCAGCCGGTGAGAGTGGTGTCGCCGGTGACCGCGGGGCTCTCGATGAATCCGGCGGTCCGCTCGGCGTTCGGCGCGCCGGTGATCACCGGTGTCGCGGCCACGTCGATCCGCGACCCGAGTTCCGGCCCGCCCGCACCACATCCGAGGGTGAAGTCGGGGGTGAAGGGGTAGACGCCCAGCAGCCGGTACTTCNCGCCCGCACCACATCCGAGGGTGAAGTCGGGGGTGAAGGGGTAGACGCCCAGCAGCCGGTACTTCGGGAGGAACTCCGGGTAGGCGTTCATCTTCTTGACGACCGACGCGGCGCCGGTCTGCATGGCGACCGCGAGGACGGGCTGAGTCGGATAGTCCTTCCGGAGGAGGTACGCGCTCGACGAGCCGACGGCGTAGGTGCCGAGCCCGACGACGAGCGCGATCGGGACGAGATAGCGCTGGACGCGCCCTTGTGCCCGGACGGCCAGCAGGACGAGGAGCGCGCCGACGGCGAGCAGGCCGATGATCGCGTAGCGGGCCGAGAGGCCCTCGATGTTGCTGTACCGCCCACGCCCGAGCCCGATCAGCACCGCCGCCAGCGCCATGTGGAGGCCGAGGCCGACCCAGCCCGAATCGTTCACCTGATCCGTCTGTTCGGGCGCCGTCCCACGTCGTTTGACCGCGTCGGTGACGGCCAGCCCGATGGCCACGAGCATGGCGACACCGCAGACCATGGCGGTGTCGGCCGTGGAAGCCGCCCAGGTGCGGCCGAGGACGGTCACGACCGAGCCGAAGTAGGTGTCCGCGCCCAGGATGGCGGGTGGCGAGCCTGCCTCGTTACTGGTCGCGAGGCGCCACAGGACGAGGACGCCGAGGCCCAGAACCAGGGGAAGGAGCACCTTCCACGGCCTGTCCCGGCGAAGCCACGCGATCAGGCCGAGTGCGATCCAGACCGGGAAGGCGGCGCCGTGGCCGAGGCTGGCGACGACGGCGAGGATCGTGGCGGGGACGGTGTGACCGCGATGGGCGAACGCGATGGCCGCGACGGCCGGGGCGATACCGGCGAACCACTGGATGCCCATCCAGCCCGCGCCGTAGTAGTCAGTCCCGGCGGAAGAGAAGACCAGCAGGGAAAGCGCGGTCAGGACGGCGAGCCGGGGAAGGCCGGTGAGCTTCTCGGGGAGCATGCGCCAGAGCGCGAGGTAGGTGGCCAGTGCCAGCACGAACGTGGCGATGCCGAGGGCCGCGTTGGAACCGGCGAAGAGTTTCGCGTCGGCCCAGAAGAGCATCGCGACGATGACGACCGGGTGTTCGTTGTACAACTCGGTGAAGGTCGCCGGGTCGAGCGAGCCGTTCGCGTCGGTGGTGATGCCGATGACGCGCCAGAAGTCCCAGTAGTTCATCCGGGGTGACCTGACGGCCTCGGCGAGCGCGAGCACGATCGGGGCGAGCAGGAGGAGCCACAGTGCCACGGCGCCGGGGCGGGGCAACCGGGCAGCTCGCGGACGGTCGGCGGCGGGCTCGACGGTGGCGGTGTCGCCCCTCGACGTGCGCTCGCTCATGCTTGTTCCCCCATACTCGAAGATCCGGTCACAAAGTACCGAACCCCCAGGTGAGGGCCTCCGTCAGCAGGGGCGACCCATGCACGAATCCGAATTACTACAGTCGTGTGACCCTACTCACCGAACCTGTAGCACTTAGTAACCATCAGAACGAGCGAACGAGACGCTAAGAAGGAAGAAGATCGACGCGCCCGACAACCGACTCGCCAACGCGAGCTATAAGGAACTCGGGGGTCCGGGGGCTCGGGCCCCCGGGAATTATGGTGAGCAGGTCCTGGTCCAGGCGTTCCCTGGACACGAATACCCACCTGCGAGCGGATGACGGGATTCGAACCCGCGACCCTCACCTTGGCAAGGTGATGCGCTACCAGCTGCGCTACATCCGCATTTCACTCAGCGCTTCAACACTCGTTTGAAGCAGTGTGGACACACCATACACGGACCGTCTGTAGCCGTTCGCACCCACCCCTCCAGGTGCTTCGGTGTCACACCTGGCGTACAAGGGGTGACGACGGCTGCATACCTCCGTATGGTGTCCCCATTCGACCGAATGGTGAGTCCTTTGGGGAGGAGGTGCCTGGCCGGATGACCGAGCAGGGCACGGTGCCGCTTCAGGCGGCCTCGGAATCCGACGAGCAGGCATTGCTCCAGCGTCTCCGTGATGGGGAGGACGCCGCCTTCGGGGAGCTTTTCGAACTTCACGCCGCCGCCGTGCGCCGGCTGGCCCGCAGTCTGGCCGCCGACCGGTCGGAGGCGGAGGACATCACGGCCGAGACCTTCTTCCGGGTGCTTCAGGCGTTGCGCCGGGGCGCCGGGCCGCGGGACTACGTCCGGGCGTATCTGCTGACGGTGGCTCGCCGGGTCTCGTGGGAGTGGCACGGCGCGCGTCGTGACGTGCCGGTGAGCGACGACGAGCTGACCTTCCGGGCCGGGGCGGGCGCGGACACGCATGCCCGCACGGCCGAACATTCGCTGATCACGACGGCGTTCACGAGTCTGCCGGAGCGGTGGCGTTCGGTGTTGTGGCAGACCGAGGTCGAAGGCGAGCAGCCGTCGATGGTCGCGCCGCATTTCGGGTTGAGCGCGAACGCGACGGCGGCGCTGGCCCGGCGGGCGCGGCAGGGGCTGCGGGCGGCGTACCTCCAAGCGCATCTGTCGGTGAACCGCGGGCCGGATTCGTGCCGGGCCGTGGTGGAGAAGCTGGGCGGGTTCACCGCGGGCAGTGTCACCGGGGCCGAAGCCCGCCGGATCAAGACCCACCTGATCGGGTGCCAGTCCTGCCGGGCGACGCACGACGAACTGCGTGACGTCTGTTCCTCGCTGCGGGCGCACGCCGGTGTCGTCGCCTTGCTGGTGCCGGCGGCCGCCGGTGCCCACGCGAGCGGAGCGTTGTCCGGGCTCGCCGCGTCGGTCAAGGGACTTCTGCTCGGGTCGAAGGTGAAGGTCGGCCTGGCGGTGGCGTCGACGGCCGCCGCGGGCGCGGTCGGGATCGTCGCCGGTCCGGCCGTGTTCGGCACCGACGTGACGCATACCGTCGGCCTGTCCGGGGGCGGCCAGCCGGAGCTGGCGTTGCTGCCGGCGCAGGTGGCGCCGCCCGTCCAAGGTCAGCCGGTGGAGCTCCCGCCCCAGCGGATCGCCGAGGACCGGATGCACGGCAAGGGCGATCGGCCCGCCGTGACCGGGCGGGGCCAGGGCGCGGAACTCGGAGTGTCCGACCTGCCGAGCCTGCCGGGTGCGGGCACGTCCCGGAAGGACCTCGGCGGCGGTGATAACGGTGCGGCCGGCGATGGCGGTGCTGATAACGGCGTGCGGCCACCGGACGGGCGGAATCCGGCGCAGGAGGAGACCGCGCCGCGGAACGAGGTCCCGGAACCGGGCACCGGCACGAACCAGACCACCTCGAAACGGGACGACATCCCTCCCGGGGGATCGCTGAGCCCGACGTCCACGACGACCTCCCGTGACGAGACGGAGCCGTCGAACACGCCGGAGTCGACGACTGACCCGGAAGGGTCCACTTCGCCGGAGACGGGCACGCCCGAGAGTGAGACGGGGACCCCGTCCGACGATCCGTCGGAAGACGAGCCGAGCCCGGTGAAACCGACTTCCCACTATCCGGAACCGGGTGTCGACTACCCGACGTGCCCATAACGCCCGAGCGGGCATATCGCCCTCGAACTCTCGCGAATCCGGCTCCCGTCACGGTACGGTGGAGCTCGCTCACGACGAGCGAGCGGCCGCGCGGGAGGCGACTGAATGAACCGGCTGGTGCACGGCGAGGACGGCCGTGACTGGGTGGTCCGAGCCCAGATGGAATGGCGTGCTCCCGCGACAGCGGACGATTTCGAGCACGATGTGGCGGGCAGCTACGGCCCGGGTATCGCGATGATCGCCGTGACGGCGCTGCTCGCGATCGTGCTCATCATGTGGACCCCCGCCGACGTGAGAATCCCGTCGTGGGTTCCGCTGGCGCTCTTGCTGGTCGCGTTGTTCTTCCCGTTGCGGTGGATCCTGCGCCGCCCGTGGACCGTGGTCGCCGAGACCGAGGGCGACCTGGCGGGCGACAGGCCCTCGGAGCGCTGGGTCGGCACCATCCGCGGCATGTTCACCGTCCGCGGCGAGGTCTCGAAGATCACGAAGACCATCCAGAAGCACTCGCTGCCGGATTTCGACGGCCCCTTGCACCCGGTGGAGTAGTCGCGGCGGCCTGAACGCGCGAGACTGGGGCCATGCCCGAGTTACCCGAGGTCGAAGCGCTCGCCCACCACCTGCGTGAACACGCGGTGGGCAAGACGATCTTCCGTGTCGACGTGGCGTCCCTCAGCGTGCTGAAGACGGCGACCCCGCCGTGGACGGAGCTGCACGGCCGCGAGGTCACCGGTGCCGGCCGCTTCGGCAAGCACCTCGATCTCGTCGCCGGTGATCTCCACCTGGTCGTCCACCTGGCGCGGGCGGGCTGGCTGCGCTGGTCCGACGCGTTGGCGCCGGCACCGCTCAAACCCGGCAAGGGGCCGATCTCGCTGCGCGTCCACCTCGACGCGGCCGCCGGTCCGGGCTTCGATCTCACGGAGGCCGGGACGAAGAAGGGGCTGGCCGTCTGGATCGTGCGTGATCCGGAGAAGGAGGTCGCGAGTATCGCGCGGCTCGGGCCGGACGCGCTCTCGCTGGACCGCACGGGGCTCGAGAAGTTGTTCGCCGGACGCACCGAACGGTTGAAGACGGCGCTCACCGATCAGTCTCTGATCGCCGGGATCGGCAACGCCTACTCCGACGAGATCATGCACATGGCGAAGCTTTCTCCCTACGCCACAACCGGAAAGCTGTCCGAAGGGGCGCTCGACGGGCTCTTCGAAGCCATCAGCGAAGTGCTGACCAGTGCGGTGACGCGGTCGGTCGGCCAGTCCGCGGCCCGGCTCAAGGGCGAGAAACGGTCCGGGTTGCGGGTGCACGCGCGCACCGGGCTGCCGTGCCCGGTCTGCGGCGACACGATCCGCGAGATCTCGTTCGCGGACAAGTCCTTCCAGTACTGCCCGACCTGCCAGACCGGCGGGAAACCCTTGGCCGACCGGCGGATGTCGCGCCTGCTCAAGTGACCCGTCACTGCGGTCAGCAGAGGGCGGCCATCACCGCGGGCATCGGCGGCTTCGGCACCCGCTGCCCGCCGTGCACGTCCGCGGCGAGGTCGTACACGTTCAGCGCCAGCACGATCTGCTTCGAGCCGTCCGCGGTGCTCATCGAAACGCTGGAGAACCCCGGCCCCGCACCGGTGTTGCCCCAAACCGTCTTCGTGCTCCCGTCGCACGGCAGGTTGAGCGTCTCGACGCCGGCCCCGTACGCGCCCGATTCGCTGTACGGCACGAGCCGCTTGAGTTCTGCCTGCTGCGCGGGTGCCAAGAGCCGTCCCGCCAGCAACGCGCGGTGGAACGTCGCGACGTCGTCGACGGTCGACACCATCGCGCCTGCGGTCCAGTCGTACGACGGGCTGAACACCGTCATGTCCTCACCGCGCATGTCGTACCCGTGCAGATGCGGACCGCGCAGGAACGGCGACCACAGCGGGAAGTACGTCCGCCCGAGGCCGAGCGGACCGAGGATCCGCCGCTGGATCTCCTCGCGGACGCCGGTGCGGGTGACCTGCTCGATCACCTTGCCCAGCAACAGATATCCGGTGTTCGAGTACTCCACCCCGGTGCCCGGCGCGAACGAGGGCGGGTCGGCGAGCGACCGCCGGATCACCTCCGACGGCGTGATGACGTGCGCCCGGTTCCCCTGGACGAGGTACGGGTCGAAGAAATGCGGATCCAGGGGGTCGTGCACGCCGGAGGTGTGGTTCAGCAGCGTGCGCAGCGTGATCTTCTCCGGCTCGTAGCCAGGCCCGCGCACGACACCGGGCAGCCTTCGCTCCACCGGATCGTCGAGGGAAAGCGAGCCTTCGCCCGCCAGTTGCAGCACCACCGTGGCGACGAACGCCTTGGTGTTGCTGGCGATCCGGAACCGGTGATGCGGCCCCGCGGGTTCGCGCGTCGCCTGGTTCGCGTATCCGGCGCCGAAGCGCGAGACCGCCTCACCGGTCCGGACCTGGACGACCGCTCCCGGGAAACCCCCTTCGCCGACCAGGTCGCCGACGGCCGCGCGCACCGGATCCCCGGCCGCGGCCGCCGTCCCGCTCGCCAGCAGGACCCCCGCCAGCACCCCCGCCGCGAGTTTCCCCGATCCGCGCATTGTGTTCCTCCCCCGGAAGCGATTGCCTGCGCACAGTCTTCCCGGCGCGACGGGGAGTGACCATGGGGACAACGGCCCGGTCTTGGGTAGGGTCGGCCCCACCCTCAGTTGTCACAACTCAACGGAAAGTGGGGAGCAGACCTTGCACCCGGTTGGTCGAGCGCAGAGCATGGACGCCGTGTCCGGGCTCGAGATCGCGCAGATCATCCCTTGGGGTGTGGCGCTGCTGCTCGCGATCCTCGTCGTCGTCCTCCTGATCAAGCTGAGGCGTCCCGCGAGCATCGTGGAGAACGCGGTGCTGCAGGCCGTCCACCGCATGTCGAAGGCGACACCGGATCTCCGCGAGGGGCTCGACGAGCAGGTCGCCGACAAGATCACCAGCCAGCTGCTGGAGATGCTCGACTGCGTCGCCGTCGGCATCACCGACAGCGAAGGCACGCTGCTGTCCTGGGACGGCGAGGCCAACGACCACTACGTCGATCTCGTCGACGCCATCGGCAACGCGATCCGCAAGCACCGCCGCGAGGTCGTCGCGCACGACAAGATGCCGTGCAACCACCGAGGCACCTGCCGGATGCGGACCGCGGTGATCGTGCCGCTGATCGTCGAGGGCGAGACCGAGGCGGCGCTGCTGGTCGTCGGGCGTACGCGCGGGCGGCTGGTGCAGATGGCCGACGCGGTCGCGCAGTTCGTCTGCACCCAGTTCGAGCTGGCGCGGCTGGACGAATCGAAGAACCAGCTCCAGCAGGCGGAGATCAAGGCGCTGCGCGCGCAGATCTCCCCGCACTTCGTCTACAACGCGCTCAACACCATCTCGTCGCTGATCCGGACGGACCCGGAGGAGGCGCGAGAGCTGCTTCAGGACTTCGCGGACTTCACGCGCTACTCGTTCCGGACGTCGGGCATGTTCACGTCGCTCGCCGAGGAACTGCGGAACATCGACCGGTACCTGACCATCGAGAACGCCCGCTTCGGCGGACGGCTCGAAGTGCGGATGAAGATCGCGCCCGAGGTGCTTTCGGTGGTCGTGCCGTTCCTGATCATCCAGCCGCTGGTGGAGAACGCCGTCAAACACGGCCTCGCGTCGAAGCCGTCCGGCGGCTGCGTCACGGTGATCGCCGAGGACTACGGCGCCGAAGCGCTGATCAGCGTCGAGGACGACGGCATCGGCATGGAGCCCGCCAAGCTCGCGGACCTCCGCAGCCAGCACCGCACGGGTGCGCACGTCGGTCTCGGCAACATCAACCAGCGGATGCAGCAGGTGTTCGGCCGCGACTACGCGCTCATGGTCGAGACGGCGCCCGGCGCCGGCATGAAGGTCACCCTGCGGGTGCCGAAGTTCATGCCCGGCGTGCGGCCGAATCTGCCGGACTTCTCCGCCGACAGCGCGACCGTCCCGCCTCAGGGCGGTCCGAACGAGTCCAGCGGGGTGAGCGGTTCGCGCAGCGGCGTGCTGCCGTCCTGAACGTCGGTAGCCTGGCGGTATGAGCGTTGCGGACAAGCTGACCTCCCGTCTCCCGATGATCGGCGATCGGGGTGAACGCAAGGACGTCGTCGCCGTGGTGAAGCTGCACGGGGTGATCACGCCGACCCCGTCACCCCTGGCCAGGGGGTCGATCAACCTCGCCGCCGTCGAATCGGCGCTGACGCGCGCGTTCGGGCACGAGCGGCTGAAGGCCGTCGCGTTGCAGATCAACTCGCCGGGTGGCGCGCCGACGCAGTCGGGCCTGGTCGCCGAGCGGATCCGTCAGCTCGCCGACGAGAAGAACGTGCCGGTCCTGGCCTTCGCCGAGGACGTCGCCGCGTCCGGCGGGTACTGGCTGGCCTGCGCCGCCGACGAGATCTACGCGCACCGGACGTCGATGGTCGGCTCCATCGGCGTGATCAGCGGCGGGTTCGGGTTCACCGGCCTGCTGGAGCGGTTCGGCATCGAGCGGCGGCTGCACACCGCGGGCGCGAACAAGTCCCGGCTCGACCCGTTCAGCCCGGAGAAGCCGGAAGACGTCGAGTGGCTGAAGAAGATGCACGGCCAGCTCCACGAACTGTTCGTCGACTGGGTCACCGAACGTCGTGGTGACCGGCTTTCCGGCTCCGAGGACCTGTTCACCGGGGACGTCTGGCTGGGTGCCCGTGCGGTCGAACTCGGCCTGATCGACGGCGTCGGCAGCCTTCGTCAGGTGATCACCGAGCGGTACCCGGACGCCGAGATCGCGATCGCCGAACCGAAGAAGCCGCTGCTGGCGCGGCTCGGTATCGGCGCGCCCGCCGCCGCGAGCGCGCTTCTGGACGCCGTCCAGTCCAAGGCCGCCTGGAGCCGCTTCGGCCTCTGACCCGTGCAATGAAGGGGCCTTTCATCGCAAAATTTGCGATGAAGGGCCCNCATCGCAAAATTTGCGATGAAAGGCCCCTTCATTGCGCCTGCGGCAGGGAGTGATTCACCCGAACGGTGGTAGGCCTAAGTGGTTCAGACCAGGTCTCATATCGGACATACCGCTTTGTTGTGAACGGCAACAAACCTCGACAGCGTTGACGAGGAGGTCCGATGTCCGTTACTTCTCCCCGAACGAGCCGCTGGAAGATCGCGCTCGCCGCCACCGCCGGCGCGGCTCTGATCACGGTCCCCCTGACATTGCCCGCGTCCGCCGCCGTCCCGCCGCCCCCGGCCGGCTGGACCACCGTGTTCACCGACGACTTCACCGGCGCCGCGGGTTCGCTCCCGTCGAGCGCGAACTGGATCATCGACACCGGCCACGGCTACCCCGGCGGCCCGGGCAACTGGGGCACCGGCGAGATCCAGAACTACACGGCGAACCCCGCGAACCTCGCCCAGGACGGCTCCGGGAACCTGCGGATCACGCCGCTGCGTGACGGCGCGGGCAACTGGACCTCGGCGCGGATCGAAACACAGCGCACGAACTTCAAACCGCCCGCCGGCGGCGCGCTGCGGATCGAAGGCCGCATCCAGATGCCGAACGTCACCGGCGCCGCCGCGCTCGGCTACTGGCCCGCGTTCTGGGCGCTGGGCTCGCCTTATCGCGGCAACTACTGGAACTGGCCCGCCGTCGGCGAGTTCGACATCATGGAGAACGTCAACGGGATCAACACGGTCTGGGGCGTGCTGCACTGCGGCGTCAACCCCGGCGGCCCCTGCAACGAGACCACCGGACTGGTCGGCAGCCGCACTTGCCCCGGCGCGAGCTGTCAGAGCGCGTTCCACACCTACACCTTCGAATGGGACACGAGCGTCAGCCCCAACGTGTTCCGCTGGCTGGTGGACGGCCAGCAGTTCCATTCGGTCAGCCAGAACCAGGTCGACGCCACGACGTGGGCCAACATGACGAACCACGCCGGCTACTTCGTGCTGCTGAACGTCGCCATCGGCGGCGCGTTCCCGAATAACAACTCCGGCACCACCACGCCGGGGCCGGGGATCGTGCCGGGACACCCGATGCTCGTCGACTACGTCACCGTCCTGACCCGCGGCGGCGGCACGACCCCCACCACGCCCACGACCACCACGGGAAGTCCCGGCGGTGGCAGCGCGTACGGCACGATCCAGGCGGAGTCGTACGGCCAGGCGGCCGGGATCGCCAAACAGGCCACGTCCGATTCCGGCGGTGGGCAGAACATCGGCCCCGCGGGCAACGGTGACTGGGCGTTGTATCCGGGCATCGACTTCGGGACGCGAACGGCCGGACAGTTCCAGGCGCGCGTCGCGTCCGGAGCGGCGGGCGGCGTCAGCGGACTCGTCGAAGTCCGGCTCGACAGCCGCTCCAACCCGCCCGTCGGCAGCTTCGCCGTCGCGAACACCGGCGGCTGGCAGAGCTGGCGGACCATCCCGGCGAATATCAGCGGCGTCACCGGCGAACACGACGTCTACCTGACCTTCACGAGCGGACAGCCCGCCGATTTCGTGAGCGTCAACTGGTTCACCTTCACATCGTGAAGGGATAGATGTGGCACGGCGAGGCGGTTCGTGTCACCGGAAAAGATGACGGCACCGGTCACCCCAGGCGCGGGGGTGCCGGTGCCGTCCTTTTCGTTCGACTTTCGTGAAGCGGGCTGGACAAGGAACGCGGCAATGGGCAGGATGCGTCTCACTGTGAGTGCTCACGATGACACCCGGAAGCTCATCGTCCTGGCGGTGGACGACGAGCCCAAAGGGCTAGACGAACTCGTCCACTGTCTCCGCAACAGCCCGCACGTCGCCCTGGTCTACCCGGCGATCGACGCTTCGGAGGCGCTGCGCCTGCTGTCCGCGGACGACCCGAGGCTGGCCGACCGCAAGGCCCGCGGGCTGCCGATCGTGGACGCGGTGTTCGCCGACATCGACATGCCCGGTCTGTCCGGCATGGAGATGTCGCGGGTGTTCGCCGCGCTGCGCCCGTCGCCGGCGCTGGTGTTCGTGACAGGACACGCGGAAGAGGCCGTCAACGCCTTCGACCTCGGCGCGCTCGACTACGTGCTCAAGCCGTACCAGCAGGATCGTCTCGACCGCGCCATCACGCGCGTGAGGGACAAACTCGCCGCCAACGCCGCGCCGAAGTACGGCCCGGAAGGCGGGCTTGGACAGGTCAAGAACGACGACGAAGTCATCCCGGTGGAGCTCGCGGGCACCACGAAGCTCATCCCGCGGTCTTCGGTCCGCTGGGTCGAGGCCCAAGGCGACTACGCCCGGTTGTTCACCACCGACGGCAGCCACCTGGTCCGCATCCCGCTCGCCCAGCTCGAAGAACGCTGGGAGAAGGCGGGTTTCGTCCGCATCCACCGGTCGTTCCTGGTCTCGCTGCCACTGATCACCGAGCTGCGCATGGGGCAGGGCGGCTATCAGGTCGTGATCGGTAACGAGGAGAAGGTGCTGCCGGTGAGCCGCCGCCACACGCGCGCCCTCAAGGACAGGCTGGTCGGCGCCAACCGGTCGACGTGACCGACGACTACTACCGCCGCGTCAACGGCGTCCGCGAACCGGACCCGACGCTCGGCAAGAGCAGGAAACCGGCGGTGCCCGAGGGCGCCGCCGTCGAACCCGTTCCCGGCGCGCCGTCCGGTCCGAAGCACGAGCAGGCCAAACCCGAACATCACGCGAAACCCAAGCGGCAGCGGGTGATCCTCGCCGACCCGCGGCAGGCCACCAGCACCCTGCGGGCCAGGGTCGAACTCGAAGAACAGACCAGCTGGGGAAAACTCCTGGTCCGGGATCTGGTGAAGATCCAGTTGCGGACGGCCTCCCTGCTGGCGCTGCTGGTGATGGTCACCCTCTGTTCGCTTCCGGTGCTCTTCTACCTGATCCCGTCATTCGGCAGAGTGACCGTCGTCGGCATCCCGGTGCCCTGGCTGATCCTCGGCGTGGCGCCTTTCCCGTTCCTGTTCGGCATCGGCCTCTGGTACAACCGGCTCGCCGAACGGCATGAACGCGACTTCGTCGACATGATCGAGAACTGACCGCGGAGCTGCACATGCGAGGATCCACACCGTGCAGCTGAATCCGTGGGCCATGGCCGGCATCGTGCTGGTAGCGGTCCTGACCTTCTACCTCGGACATCGCTCCTCGAGGTCGGCCGTCAGCACGCACGATTTCCTCGTCGCCCGGCGCACCGTGCGGTCCCGGCGCAACGCGGCCGCGATCTCCGGTGAGTACCTGTCCGCCGCGTCGTTCATGGGCGTCGCCGGCATCGTGCTCAAGGACGGCGCCGACGCCCTGTGGTTCCCGATCGGCTTCACCGCGGGCTATCTCGCGCTCATGCTGTTCGTCGCCGCGCCGCTGCGGCGGTCCGGCGCGTACACGCTGCCGGACTTCGTCGAGATGCGGCTGGGTTCGACGATGCTGCGCCGGGTCTCGACGGCGTTCGTGGTGTTCATCGGGATCCTCTACATGGTCCCGCAGCTGCAGGGCGCGGGCCTGACGCTGGCGACCATCCTGCCCGTGCCCGCGTGGGCCGGCGCGATCCTGGTGACCTTTGTCGTCGGCTTCAACGTGATCGCGGGCGGGATGCGCGCCATCACCGTCGTCCAGGCCTTCCAGTACTGGCTGAAACTGTTCGCCCTCGCGGTGCCGACGTTCATCCTGTGCATCGTGTTCCTCGGTTCCGGAGGGCCGGGCAGCGCGCGCCCGCTGGGGCAGCCCGCCCCGCCGACGTTCCCGGAGAACACCACGGTTTCGGTGCAGGCCGACGTCACGCTGAAGGTCACGTCGGTGACCGTGCTCGAGGCGTACGGACAGGTGGAAGGCGCGCGTGCCAACGGTTTCGCGGTGTGGGCGCCGGAGGCCGGGCACAAGGTCGCCAAAGGCACGACGTTGAAGTTCACCGCGGGCACCCCGGTGCCGGTGGTCAGCGACGCGCCCACGTCCAATGGGGACTGGCTCCGGCCCGGTTCCGGCAGCCTCACCGATCTGCTGCAGGTCTATTCGCTGATCCTCGCGACGTTCCTCGGCACCATGGGCCTGCCGCACGTCCTGGTCCGCTTCTACACCAACCCCGACGGGAAGGCCGCGCGCCGCACGACGGTGCACGTCCTGCTGCTGCTCGGGCTGTTCTACCTGTTCCCGACGCTGCTGGGCGCGCTCTCGCGGATGTACGTCCCGGAACTGCTGGTGACCGGCAAGACCGACGCCGCCGTCCTGCTGCTGCCGTCCGCCGTTCTCCCCGGGCTCTGGGGTCAGATCCTCGGCGCGGTGACGGCGGCAGGCGCCTTCGCCGCGTTCCTGTCGAGTTCTTCCGGGCTGCTGGTGAGCGTGTCCGGGGTGGTGTCCACCGACGTCCTGCCCGGCCGCGTTCGCGATTTCCGGGTCGCGACGGCGATCGTCGCGGCCATCCCGTTCGGGCTGGCTCTTCTGCTGCCCGCGGAGGACCTGTCGCTTTCGGTCGGGATGTCGTTCGCGCTGGCCGCGTCGACGTTCAGCCCGCTGCTGCTGCTCGGGGTCTGGTGGCGCAAGCTCAGCTGGCCCGGCGCGCTGGCCGGGATGCTCGTCGGCGGCGGGCTGGTGCTGACCGCGCTGGTGGTCAACATCGTCAGCAAGTACAGCGGTGGCTGGGCGCCGTGGTTCTCGAACCAGCCCGCGCTGATCACCGTGCCGGCGGCGTTCCTGACCACCTACGTGGTGAGCCGCGCGACCGGATACGGGCGGCCGGACGACGTCCACGGCGTCATGCTGCGGCTGCACGCGCCCGATCCGCTCGGGTTCATGCGTGATCGTGCGGTCGCCCGGTTCGGGCAGGCCGAAGAGAAGACAGAGAAGCCACGGACCACCGGCAAAGGCCGCCACCGGAAGTAAGTCACTCTTTCGAGTCGCGAGCGTCTACACAGAGTCGTACCGTTCACTCAAATGGATTGCTCCTTTCGCGCCCTAAGAGGGGCATGATCTTTCGTGGCAACGAAGTCATCGAATGGTCGCGGCAGACGGGAGGTCCGATGTGAGCGATACCGATCAAGGTCTCGGGTCCGATCCGGAATCCGACTGGGAAAAAATGCAGGCGAGCCCCGAATTCGCCGAGTTGCGACGAAGGCTCCGGGTATTCGTTTTCCCGGTCTCGGCCCTGTTCCTCCTCTGGTATCTGCTCTACGTGCTCCTCGCCGACTACGCGACCGAGTTCATGAGCACCAAGCTCTTCGGCAACATCACCGTCGGCCTGGTCTTCGGCCTGCTGCAGTTCGTGTCCACCTTCGTGATCACCGGCCTCTACGTCCGGTACGCGAACCGGAAACTCGATCCGCTCGCCGACAAGATCCGGCACGAGGTCGAAGGGACTGAACGGTGAATATGCTGGCAGCGGGCGTACAGGGGAGCAATCCGGCGCTCAACATCACCATTTTCGCGATCTTCGTCGCGATCACGCTCGTGATCGTTTTCCGGGCGAGCCGGAATACGAAGACCGCGTCCGACTACTACGCTGCGGGCCGCGCGTTCACCGGTCCGCAGAACGGTATCGCGATCTCGGGCGACTATCTGTCCGCGGCGTCGTTCCTGGGTATCGCCGGTGCGATCGCGATCAACGGTTACGACGGTTTCCTCTACTCGATCGGGTTCCTCGTCGCGTGGCTGGTGGCGTTGCTGCTGGTCGCGGAACTGCTGCGCAACACCGGCAAGTTCACCATGGGAGACGTGCTGGCGTTCCGGATGAAGCAGCGCCCGGTCCGCGCGGCGGCCGCGATCTCCACGCTGGCCGTCTCGTTCTTCTACCTGCTCGCGCAGATGGCGGGGGCGGGCGGCCTGGTGAACCTGTTGCTCGGCATCGAAGGGAATCTCGGCCAGGACCTGGTGATCGCCGTCGTCGGCGTGATCATGATCCTGTACGTGCTGATCGGCGGGATGAAGGGCACCACCTGGGTCCAGATCATCAAGGCCGTCCTGCTCATCGCCGGCACGTTCGCGATGACGTTGTGGGTGCTCGGGAAGTACGGCTTCAACCTGTCCAGCCTGTTCCAAGCCGCCGTCGACAAGGGCGGGCAGACCGGGGAAGCGCTGCTCGGGCCGGGCAAGCAGTACGGCAAGACCGGCACGACGAAGCTCGACTTCCTGTCGCTGGGTATCGCGCTGGTGCTCGGTACCGCGGGCCTGCCGCACGTGCTCATGCGCTTCTACACGGTGCCGACCGCGAAGGACGCGCGCCGTTCGGTGGTCTGGGCGATCGCGCTGATCGGCATCTTCTACCTGTTCACGCTCGTGCTCGGCTACGGGGCGGGCGCGCTCGTCGGCCCGGACGTGATCGCGAAGGCGCCGGGGACGACCAACTCGGCGGCCCCGCTGCTGGCGCTCGAACTGGGCGGCCCGATCCTGCTCGGGTTCATCGCGGCGGTGGCGTTCGCGACGATCCTCGCGGTCGTCGCGGGCCTGACGATCACGGCGTCGGCGTCGTTCGCGCACGACGTCTACGCCAACGTGCTCAAGAAGGGCAAGACCGCCCCGGACAGCGAGGTCCGCGTCGCGCGGATCACCGCGCTGGTGATCGGGGCGGTCGCGATCGTCGGCGGGATCCTCGCGAAAAACCAGAACGTGGCGTTCCTCGTGGCGCTCGCGTTCGCGGTGGCGGCGTCGGCGAACCTGCCGACGATCCTGTACTCGCTGTTCTGGAAGCGGTTCAACACCCAGGGCGCGCTGTGGAGCATCTACGGCGGCCTGAGCGTGTGCGTCGTCCTGATCGTCTTCTCGCCGGCGGTCTCGGGTAAGCCCGTCGACCCGAAGACCGGGAAGAGCGCCTCGATGATCCAGGGCGTCGACTTCCACTGGTTCCCGCTGGACAACCCGGGCCTCGTCTCGATCCCGGTCGCCTTCTTCCTCGGCTGGCTCGGCACCGTGCTGTCCAAGGAGCACGACCAGAAGAAGTACGCCGAGATGGAGGTCCGCTCGCTCACCGGCGCCGGTGCGGAAAAGGCCGTCCGGCATTGAGTGCCTCTTCACGCGCGCGCAACGGGACGGGATGCGAGGATGGGACTGTGGTGAGCCCTGCTGACATCCCGACCGTCGCCGTCCGTGACCTGCCGAAGGACGGTGTCGCGCTACTCGACGTCCGCGAGGACGACGAGTGGGCCGCCGGGCATGCCCCGGGTGCCAAGCACATCCCGATGGGTGAGCTGCCCGCGCGCGTCGCCGAACTCGACGACCTGCCCGACGACCAGCCGGTCTACGTGATCTGCCGCAGCGGCGGCCGGTCCGCGCGCGCCGCCGCGTGGCTCAACGCGAGCGGCTGGGACGCGGTGAACGTCGCCGGCGGGATGGGCTCCTGGAAGCAGGAGGGGCGCCCGATGGTCGGCGATCATCCCGGCGTCGAACCCGAAGTGCTGTAACCGTGCAGCCAGGCCACTACCCGCCGAGAGCACCGATGCCGCCGGTGCGCCCCGCGCCGATGCGGCAGCCGACGCGTCATCGCGTCCGCTGGGTCGCGTCGCCGCCGCCCGGCGCCTTGCCGCAGCGGCGCAATCCCGTGGCCGAGCGCTACTCCGGTCCGCCGTCCTATCCGGTCCCGCCGCGTTGGGGCTTCCCGAACCTGGTCTGGCGGCGGCCGACCGCGGTCCCCGGGACGGCCTCCGGCGAGGTCACCGCTGGGGAACGGCTGCGGGTGATCACGCGAAGCCTCCTGCCGGTGCTGTGGACCTTCGCCGCTCTCGCCGTCGTCGCCTCGGCCGCCGAAATCTGGCGCTACGTCCTGCTCGTGCAGAGCCGCGACTCCGCGTTGTCGACGTCCGTCGTCTCGGTGTCCGACAGCTTCGTGATCACCGCAGGCCTGCTCACGACGATCCTTTCGCTGCTGCCGTCGGGGCTCACCGTTTGGTGGCTGCTCGTGGCCAGGCGCGCCGCCGCCGACGCCCGCGACGAGGTGCCGCCGAGGCGGCAGTGGCATGTGCTGGCGTTCGTGCTGGTGCCGGTGGTGAACCTGATCATGGTGCTGCCGATCGTCGCCGAACTCGAACACGCCGTCCTGCGCCGGACACGGGACACCAGGCCGAAGCCGTCGCGGCTCGTGCTGATCTGGTGGGGCGTCTGGATGCTGAACTGGGTGCTGCTCGGGCTCGTCATCGTCTGGCGGTTCCGTGACGGCGTCCAGGCCTTGGCCGACGGGGTCGTCCTGGTCGCGCTGACCGACCTGGCCGCGGCCGGGCTGGCGGTGGTGACGGCGCTGCTCGTGAAGCGCATGTCGGGCCTGCTCGCGCCTGTGGCGGAGAAGCGCCTTCGGCTGCTTCGCGTGCTGAAGGTGGAGGGGGCGCCGGATCCGGACCGGCGGGAGCGCCCGGCCTCTTCAGTGCGCTGACCTGCGGGTCTGCTCGACTGTCCATAAGGGGCAGTTTCCGAGCCGGTAGCGCCTGATCTGGGCAGTTTGTACGGCTTCTCGAGGTGGTCGTGAGTGATAAAGGTCGTTCTAACGCTCTTTATCACTCACGACCCCCGCGCCGAACCGCACATACCAGCGTCAAGGGACATTCGATCGCCGAAAAACGTCCCTTGTGGACAGTCCGAGGGCTCGCCGGTGCCCGAAACCGCGCGCTGACCTGCCGAAAGAGAGCAAGGGACCTTTGCTGCCGTCGCCGCCGGGTGAGCCAGGTCACCGTTGACCTCCAGCTCGCTGGAGGTTCGAGACTGCGCTCATGAGCGACGACGGCGTCACCTTCATCAATGTCTTCGAGATCCCCGCGGACCGTGTGGACGAGTTCGTCGAGACGTGGCGAGAGCGCGCGAAGCTGATGCGGGACGCGCCCGGTTTCCGCGATGCCAAGCTCCATCGGGCTCTGCTGCCGGATTCACGCTTCCAGTTGGTCAACGTCACGCACTACGACAGCAAGGAAGCCTGGGAGGCGGCAGGCAAGAACCAGGTGTTCCAGGCGTCGACCGAACGCGCGGCGGAGGTCGCGACGCCCAACGCCGCGCTCTACGAAGTGGTCGTCGAGTACCCCTAGGCCGTGTCCTGCAAGTCTGCCCGCGGTCTTCGTGCCCAGGCGTCCCCTGACGGCACGGGCGGCTCAGCCGAGTACAAACCCGGTACGAGGCCGAACCGCCAGGAACCACCTGGATCACGAAGCCCATCGGACAGACTTACAGGACACGGCCTAGCGCGTGGTGACCCGGAGCGAGCGCAGCCCCCGGATCACGAATTCGGGCCGCCGCTCCGGGGTTTCGGCGAGTTCCAGTCCCGGCAGCTTCGAGGCGAGGGAGCTCAGCGCGGCCGCGATCTCCACGCGCGCGAGCGGGGCGCCGACGCAGTAGTGGATGCCCATGCCGAAGCCGAGGTGCGCGTTCGGTGTGCGGCCGATGTCGAGGGTGCCGGGCCGGTCGAAGACCTTCGGGTCCCGTGCGGCGGCGCCGAGGAGCGCGCCGATCTTCTCGCCCTCGGCCACCGGGAATCCGGCGATCTCGACGTCGGCGGTCGCGGTCCGCTCGAAGAGCTGGAGCGGCGCGTCGAAGCGGATCAGCTCCTCGACGCACGGGTCCAGCAGATCAGGGGAGTCCAGCAGCCGCTCCCACTGGTCGCGGTGGGTCAGCAGCGCGTTGACGCCGTTCCCGATGACGTTCACCGTCGCCTCGTGCCCGGCCATCAGGAGCAGGACGGCGGTCGCGACCAGTTCGTCCTCGGTGAGCTCACTGCGCAGAAGATCGCTGACGATGTCGTCGCCGGGGGAGTTCGCGCGCTGCTTCGCGACGCCACGCAGGTATTCGACGAACTCCGAGGCCGCGGCCTCGGCGGCGTCGCGCTTCTCCTCGGCGAGCCCGTATTCGTACATCTTCACGATGTGGTTCGAGAGGGTCACCATGCGCGGGCCGTCCTCGACCGGGACGCCGAGCAGCTCCGCGATGACCGCGACCGGCAGCGGCTGCGCGAGATGCGCCAGCAGGTCGGCCGAGCCGGTTTCGGCGATCTCGGCGGCGAGGCGGGCGACCATGCCGTCCGCGAGCTCGGCGACCATCGGCCGCAGCCGCTGGACGTGCCCGCGCCCGAACGCGCCCGCGATCACCCGCCGCAGCCGCGTGTGGGCGGGCGGCTCGTTCTCCAGCAGCGAGTTGCGGTGC
This sequence comes from Amycolatopsis coloradensis, assembly GCF_037997115.1. Classification (NCBI taxonomy): domain Bacteria; kingdom Bacillati; phylum Actinomycetota; class Actinomycetes; order Pseudonocardiales; family Pseudonocardiaceae; genus Amycolatopsis; species Amycolatopsis coloradensis. Next base: position 1,400,835 of record NZ_CP150484.1, on the reverse strand, counting down.
AGCAGGTTGAACGACGCGAACCGCTCCACCGGCAGCGCGTCCTGCCAGATCCGGCCGAGCCCGCGATGCCGTAGGACGGCGGCCGACGCCGCGTGCGACACCGCCACGGCGATGCCGAGGCCGTCGTGGCGGTGGACTTCGCCGCGCTCGCGGAGGTCGGCGAAATACGGGTACGGATTCGCGAGGAAGGCCGGGTCGGCGAGGTCGAACACGTGCCGACTGTAACCCGCGCCGGGGTGGCCGCCCCGGCGCGGCAGGGAGCTACAGATGCAGCCAAAGCCCCAGGTGCAGGTGCAGGCCGTGGTGGTGATGCCCGTGGTGATGGCCGCCGCACAGCAGCAGGCAATGACGGGCCTGGTCCGCTCTGCCGGGCTCCGGCGCGGCCGAAGCCGTGCCTGCCGCGGGCCCGGCCAGCATCAGTCCGAGTGCCACGGGAACCGCGGCCAAGGCGGCCCGGCGCTTCGAGGTGCTCATCGGTGATCCCTTCTCCGCACTACGGCGCCGGAATGGCGCCGTGATCGAGTATTCGGTGCGGTACGGGGGAAACGGCAGGCTGATCACCCGCGATTCGATCGTCCGGATGATGACAACCGTTTTCAGTCACGTTTCCGTGGTACCCGGATGGCCGCTGAAACCCGCCGATCCGGTCGATCCGGTGGTCGGCCGGGTGTCGTCCGCGCCGCCTTCGTCACCAACCCCGGGGGCCTTACGAGACGCGTGCCTTCCCGCGATAGCGTTCCGAACCGAGCTTTGAGGAGGCTGACGTGGGCAAGGGTTCGCGCAAGAAGGGTCCCAAGACGACCTCGGATCGCAAGCCGAAGGTGCGCGACGTCTTCGTCGGCCAGCCCTTCGAGGGGCTCGCGGCGGAGACCGAGCTGATCGCGCTGCGCGAGTTCGTCCCGTCGGCGACGGCGGCGCTCACGCTGGGCTCCGGCGAGAAGGTCACGCTCGGCACGGTGCTGCCGATGGCGGCGGCCGCGTTCGTCCGGTCCGACGGCGAGCGCTACGTCGGGATGCAGGTGCAGACCCGGTCCTCGGACATCAGCCGCGACCTCGGCCGCGCGCTCCAGTGGGTGCTGGACGCCAAGGAGGGTGACGTCCTGTCCGTGCCGGACACCACGACGCCGCCCACCGCCGACGAGAAGGCCCGTCTCCAGGACCTGCTCGACGTGAACGCCGAACTCGACGTCACGCTCTACAACGACTTCGCCTGGTGGCTCCCCGAAGACGCCGACGCCGGCGGCGACGTCGCGCTGTCCCTCGAGCGCGCGAACGCGGCGATCATGCCGACCGAACGCCTCGGCGCGGGCGCGTACTGGGTGCTCGCCGGCGAGAAGGCACACCTGCGCTGGGTCCGCCCGGAACCGGAGAACCTGCTGCTGCAAGCGCTTGCGCGGCTGTCGGCGGCCGGCGAGCTGAGCCTCGGCGAAGGCTCCCGCTACGCCGGTTCGTTCCGCGCGCACGGGCTGCTCGTCCCGGTGTGGGATCTCGACCCCGAGGCCCACGCCCGCGAGTGGGCCGACGCGAAGGAGCAGCTCGGCGTCCGCCTCGAGGCCGCGCTGAAGTCGCTCGACACCGAGCCGCTCAACGCCGCCGAACGGCGCTCGCGCGACGGCCTGATCGGCCGCCAGCTCACCATCCGCTGATCCCTTCCCGCGCGTTTCGTCCTCTGAATGCGGGCTCCGCATCCAGAGGACGAAACGCGCGAGGATGGGTGCGTGATCCTCCATATCTGCCCCAAGGCCGACTGGGCCGCGGTGCCCGAAGGCGGCGTCTACACCGCCGCGTCGCTCGGCTCCGACGGCTTCATCCACTGCTCGGACCCGGGAACGGCGCATATCCCGGCCAACGCCGTGTTCCCCGGCCGCACCGATCTGGTGTTGCTGGAAATCGACCCGGCGCTCGTCGGCGCGCCCGTCGTCTGGGAGGACGGCGACCCGCCGCATCCGGCAGGCCTCCAGTTCCCCCACGTGTACGGACCGATACCGCGTAACGCCGTGGTGGCCGTCCACGAATTCCCTGTTCAGGGGGACGGTACGTTCAGAATTCCCGGCTCCGTGTCGAGGCGTTGAGCAGGCGTCCCTCGAACTGGTTCGCGGCAAGAGACAACCTGTGGGGGCGGTCATGCGTTTCGGGAGAGGTGAGCCAGGCGAACCTGGCCGGGTGACCCCGGGAGGAGGCGATACGGTGACCGCTGCCGCGACGGTCATACCGGGGACGGACGTCTGGGGGGCCGGCGAGAGCCGGAGGAGTGACGTGCCGGGTGAACTCATCGACTTCGGCGACTTCGTGAGGACCAGCCTCCCGGGTCTGCTGAGGTACGGCCACGCCCTCGCCGGAAATCCGCACGACGCCGCCGACCTGGTCCAGACCGTGCTGGAGAAGATCGGTTCCCGCTGGTCGTACGTCCAGCACAAGACCGGCGACCCGATGGCCTACGTCCGCCGTTCGATGGCCAACGCGCATATCAGCCGCTGGCGCCGGACCAAACGCGAGAACCTGGTCGCCGACCTGCCGGACACCCAGCCGTACAGCCCCGCCGACCCGTTCGAGCACGAGCCGTTGTGGCAGGCGTTACGCGCGCTGCCGCCCAGGCAACGCGCGGTGATGGTCCTGCGTTATTACGAAGGCCTGTCCGAAGCCGAGATCGCGGATTCGCTCGGGGTCAGCCAGGGCACCGTCAAAAGCCAGGCGAGCAAGGCGATCGCGTCGCTGCGCACGAAGCTCGCCCTGATCGAGCCCAAGGACGAAGGGAGGGAAGCGGGATGAACATGTCCGAAGAGGACGTGCAGCGGAAGCTGCGTGACCTGTTCTCTGATGAGCGGCTGGGCGTGGGACCCACGCTGAATCCCGAGACGATCGTCGCGGGCGCCCGCCGTCGCCGTCGCCGCCGTCAGCTGATGCAGACGACGAGTGGGATGGCCGCCGCGGTGGTCCTGCTGGCCGGTGGGGTCACGGTGTTCACGATCCACGACAAGGACAACGGCGCGGCCTTCCCCGGAGGCGATCAGCTCACCATGGGGGCGGCCCCGTCGAGCCTGGCGCGGCCTGGGCCGGGGAGTTCGGCACCGCCGGTCTCCTCCCCGGCGGCGTCGTCGAACCCGACGTCCGCGTCACCGCCGTCGACGGCCCCCGACGGGCCGGTCAAGCCGCCGAAGAGCACCGCCGCCACGAACCCGCCGACACCGCGCAAGGTGACCACCGGCGCGCTGCTGACCCCGGCCGGCTTCGGCAAGCTCCGGCTCGGGATGAGCGAGGAGGAGGCGGAAGCCGCCGTCGGTCCGCTGCGCGCGAAGGATTGGCGGCAAGACTGCGTCTACGGTTACGTGGAAGGAACCGCCGTTCCGGGGCCGACCTCGGTGTCGCTGACCGAGGCGGACGGGATCACCGTCATCAACCCGGCCGGGGCGGTGCACACCCCCGAGGGGATCGGGGTCGGTTCGACCGAGGCGGACATTCTCGCCGCCTACCCCGGCGGCACCAAGAACGGCAGCGCCTACTTCGCGCCGATCAGTTCGGTGAGCGCGTACCGGATCGCGCTGGCCAACGACGGGTCGGCCCTCGGCATCCTGCTGACCCGTATCGAGCAGGGCTGTCAGTTCAGCTGACGGGACGAAGAAAACCCGGGCTTCTCCAAGGGGGAGAGCCCGGGTTTTCCCGTGGTGGGAGCGTTGGCCGGTGCGTCAGAGCGCGCCGCCGGCGACCGGGGGCATCCCCGGGTCGGCGCCGCCGTCCCCGACGGATTCGCGGTGCAGGTGGTTCTCCACTTCGAACAGGTTGCCGTTCGCGCGCTTGACGATGTTGAGCAGCGTGGACATCTGGGAGATCTCCTCGACCTGCTCCTTGAGGAACCACTGCGTGAACTGCTCGCCGATGTAGTCCTCTTCGGCGCGGGCGGCCTTGGCCATCTGCTGGATGTCGGTCGCGACGTCCTTCTCCTGCTGCAGCGCGAGCTCGATCAGTTCACGGACGTCGGAGAAGTCGTTGCGCACGTCGCCGGTGCCGGGGATCTCCACGTGGTGGTCGGTGTCCAGCATGCACTGGACCAGCGCCATCGCGTGGTTCCGCTCCTCGACGGACTGCTTGTAGAAGTGCTTCGCGAGCTGAGGCAGGTCCTCGGCGTCGAACCAGACCGCCAGCGCGATGTACTGCTGGGAGGCGTTGAACTCGTTGTGGATCTGCGCCTGCAGCAGTTCGTAGAACTTCGAGCGCGGTTGCTTCTTCTTGGTGAGGGCCATGTGTTCGACGATACGTCATCCGCATATTCGATTTCCACTTTTCTCTGGTGATGTACCCCCTATTAGGTTAGTATTCCCAATACTAGGTTCCCCTCAATTAAGTAAGCCTTCCCTAATCAATTGAAATCGATTAGGGAAGGCTTACTTAATTTCTCTGTCAGATGCTTTCGCGCCGGATGGGGCACGACATGCAACGCGGCCCGCCGCGGCCGGAGCCCAGCTCGGAGCCGGTGATGGCCAGTACCTCGATACCGGCTTCCGCCAAGCGCGCGTTGGTTTCCACATTACGTTCGTACCCGACGACCACGCCGGGCGCGAGGGCGAGGGTGTTGTTTCCGTCGTCCCATTGCTCGCGTTCGGCGGTGACCGGATCGAGGCCGGTGTCGATGACCCGGAGCCGGTCGATTCCCATTGCTTCGGCGGCCGCGATGAGGAATGGGGCCGGGCCTTCCACCTTCACGGAACCGTCGCCGGTGGGCCGCATCGTGAACGCGGTCAGTGAATCGCGGGAAAGCGGGTACATGACGACGGCGTCGGCGTCGACCATCGTGCAGACGGTGTCCAGATGCATGGTCGCGCGGGTCTGCTGGATGGGGACGGCGAGCACGGTGTGCGCGATCCCGTCGGCGAACACCGACCGCGCCAGCGATTCCGCGCCCGCCGCCGTCGTCCGCTCGCCGACGCCGATGGCCAGCACACCCGGCGAGAGCAGCATGACGTCGCCGCCCTCGATCGGTGCCGAATGCGCGCCGTACGCGCGGGACGCGTGGCGGAACCACGGGTGGTAGGCGTAGATGAGGTCCAGCACCGCGGTCTCGCGGACCCTGGCGGGCATGGTCAGCGAGGAGACCGCGACCCGGTCGCCGATCCACGCCGACGAGTCACGGGTGAACAGCAGGTTCGGCAGCGGATCGACGGCGAAGTCGTTCGGGTGGTTCATCAGCCGGACCAGCGAGGCGCCCTCGGCGGCGGGCAGTTCCTCGAAGGTCATACCCGCCATCAGGACCTCGGCCAGTGCCGCCGGGGTGACGCTCGACAGATGGGAGCGGAGCGAATCGGCGAGGTCGGGCCCCAGCCGCCGCTCGTCGACGGCCGCGTGCACGCCCGCCGCGTGGGCGCGGGTGTCCGCGAGCGCCGTGCGCAGCGCGTCGGCCAGCAGCAGCACCTCGACGCCGCGGCCGCGCAGCACCTCGGCGAACGCGTCGTGCTCCTCCTGCGCGCGGTCCACCCAGGGGATGGAATCGAACAGGAGCTGGTCGTTGTTGCGAGGCGTGAGCCTTTTGAGCTCGTTGCCGGGCCTGTGCAGCAGCACCGCACGCAGGGGGCCGACTTCGCTGTCAACTCGGGGTGGAGTCGTCTCGTCAATCACGGTTTCACACTAGCTAGGGAAGCCAGGAAACTCGCCCTTTGAGCAGCGCGTATCCGACGAAGGAAACGAAATCCAGCGCGGTGTGCGCGGCGATCAGCGGCCACAGCCGGTTCGTCTTCTGCCACAGCCTGCCGAACACCAGGCCCATCACGACGTTGCCGACGAAACCGCCGAAACCCTGATACAGGTGATACGACCCGCGAAGCACCGAAGACGCGACCAGCGAGGTGTTCTCGCGCCAGCCGAGCTGCCGCAGCCTGGTCAGCAGGTACGCGACGACGAGCACTTCTTCGGCGAACGCGTTGCCGAAGGCCGACAACGTCAGCGTGATCGGACGCCACCACGTCTCGCTCAAAGTGGACGGTTGCACCGACAGGCTGAACCCGAGGCCGTAGGACAGGAAGTACAGCCCCAGCCCCGGAATCCCGATCACCGCGGCGAGCAGCAGCCCGTGGACGACATCGCGGCCCGGCCGCTGTTTGTCGAGGCCGATCTCCGCGAACTTCATCCCGCCGCGCCACAACAGGTACAGCCCGAGCGCGCCCCAGCCGACCAGCTGGCCGGCGCTCAACAGCTGCTTGAGCAGGTCGACCAGGCTCAGTGTCGCTTGGGGGACGTTCAGCTGGGCCTGTTGCTGCGCCAGCGGCACCGGCTGCAGCAGCGAGTCCACAAGGGACAGCAGACTGCGCAGCCCGGACAGGCCGAGGGTGATGCCGAAGACGACGGCCAGTTCGATGACGATCGCGCGGCGGCGCGCCGGATCTTCCACGAATTCCGGCAGCGCCGGGCGTTCGGGACGCAGCCAGCTCATCGGCCGCACGCTACCTTGTGGCTGAAGGACGCTTTCACCTCATGTCACGCGGTGAAGGGAGCTTTCACCACGTCGCATGCGGGCATGGTTCCCTTCGGCCCTGCGCGGGTGATCGTCGGCGGGCTACCGTCGGGTCATGCCAAGGAGCATCGCGACCAACGAAACCGTCGACCGCGCCGCGCTCGTCGACTTCCTGTCCACCCGTCACCGCGCCATCCTGATGACCACCAAGGCCGACGGCGGCCCCCAGTTGTCCCCGGTGACCTGCGGTGTCGACGCCGAAGGCCGTCTGGTGGTCTCGACGTACCCGAAGCGCGCGAAGGTCGTCAACATCCGGCGCGAGCCGAAGGTGTCCGCCTGCGTCCTTTCCGACGAGTGGAACGACCAGTGGGTCCAGCTGAACGGCACCGCCGAGGTACTCGACCTGCCCGACTCGGTCGAGCCGCTGGTCGACTACTTCCGCGCGATCTCCGGCGAGCATCCCGACTGGGACGAGTACCGCGAAGCGATGGTCAAGCAGGGCAAGAGCATCATCCGTGTCACCATCGAGTCGTGGGGCCCGATCGCCAAGGGCGGGTTCCCGGCCGAACTCGCCTAACCCTGCGGAAAGTACGGGCAGCCGACGAGACGGCGGATCTCGCCGCTCAGCTGCCGCGGCCCTTCGACCGGACGCGAGAACGCGAGCCGGACGTCGTGGTCGCCGGAGTCGGCCTCGACCCGCAGCCGCAGCCCGTAGCGGTCCAGCCCGAGTGGCCGGATCCACCCGCCGCGCAGTTCGGCGGGCACGTGTTTGGCGAGCTGCTGGACGACGTCGGCGTGATCGGTCTCCAGATGCCGCAGCCACACGGCCTCGTAGTCGTGGAACGGATCCGGCGGCGCGGCGCTGAACATATGCGGCCGGAGCGAATGCGTGCCCTCGGCGTCGGCGAGCACCAGCGACGCCGGGGTCAGCCGCAGCAGTGTCAGGCCGTGCCCGACGTCCAGCAGCCGCTCGTCCGGCCGGGTTTCGGCGATGGAGACCGCGCGGGCCCGTGCCGAAACCTCGGAGAGCGGGCGGAGCCAGCCCGTGATCCACAGCAGCCCACGGATCGGTTCCCGCAGGTCGACCGGTGCCTGATCGGTCAGTTCGACCATCACCGCGAGCTCGCCGCGCTGGGCCTCGTGCGCGCGTTTCACCAGGTGGTGCTCGTCCGGCAGCAGGATGCTGACGCTGCCGCTCGTGTGCACGTGGTGCAGCTCGGGGATGACACGGCCGTACTGTCCTGGCTGGTCACGCTGCTCCGCGGTCGGCATGAGCGTCGCCGGCCCGTTACGGGTGGCGATCGTCTTCGCGCGTTCGGCGGGGTTCGGCGCCGGCGGGCGGCGGATGGACGTCGGTGTGGTCACGGCTCACCTCCTAGTTAGGTGAGCCTAACCTGATCTGGCCGCCGAGCGGAAGTAGCCTGGATCACGTCTCACCGCACGCGTATAGGTTGACCAGGTGGAAGCCTGCCGAATCCGGGTGCTCGAACCACCCGAAGGGATTCCGGCGACGAACATGCCGGTCCTGGTACCCCTTCTCGACCGCAACACCGTCACCGCCGGGACGATGGCCATCGCGACCGGACTGCTCGTGGCATTGGGGGTCGTGCTGGCGGTGTCCGGGGGACACGGGATCGCCGCGCCCTTGGCCCTCCTGGTCTTCATGACACCGTCTTCGTTGTACTTCGGCTACTCCGCCCTTGCCGGATCCTCCTCGATGCGGAAGCTCACCGGCAAGCCGTTCCGCCTGGTGAACGGGCTGGACGGCGCCGTCGTCGCCGGTGCACGGGTGAGCGTTCCCCTGGACGGGCGGTGGCTCGTCGTGCGGTTCCCCGCTCCGCTCCGGGCGCAACTCGCGGCCCAGCGGCGGCTCTGGGTGCTCGGCCCGTTCGTCGTGCTGCCCGGCGTCGTCGTCCCGCGCCGTGGCGCGTTCCGCGACGCCCCGGTGAGGGGCTCGATCCCGTTCGCCGCGGAGCCGGTGTCGCCGGGCCGGATGCTCGCGACGCAGCGGCGTTTTCTCGCGGCGTACTACTTCATCACTGTCGTGATGCTGCTCGTCGCGAGCGCGTTCGGCTTCTGGACGGCGGTCGACTATCCGCGGCGGGACGGCGTCGTGGTGAAGGTGACGTGGTTCTTCGGCTACGGCTGCGCGATGGGCGCCCTCGGGCTCGCGATCGTCGCGGTGATGCTGCTCAGGAAGCTGCCCGAGCCGAGGTGGACCGAACTCGCCGTCGTGTCCGGGCCTGCCTCGGTCAACCAGTTCGGCATGGTCACCGTGAAGGGCAGGACCGTCCTGCCCGACGGACGCGAGGTCACCGTCACCGCCGGTGGTTCGGATCCGTCGCTGGCCGCGAACATCGCCGCGACCGGACGGCTGTGGGTGCTCGGCGTGCCCGCGGCCGGGAAGACGGCGAAGGCCGGAGTGCCCGGTCACGCGGTCTTCGGGCCGGTCCGATTCGGCCGGTGACGTCAGCCGAGCGAGCGCCGGGTCGCCTCCTCGGTCTCCACGACACCTCGCCGGATCCCTTCCAGTTGTTCGCTCAGCTCGCCGATGGTCGTCGTGTCGAGCAGCGAATCCCCGGTGGCGGCGGACAATTCGGCCGCCCTGGCGACCAGGCTGTCGAGTCCGAGCGCGCCGGATCGCAGCTGTGCCAGCAGTTTCCGCTGCGCGCTCGAAAGCCGCGCGTGCACGTCCTCCTGTGCTTGCACGGCTTCGAGCGACTGGGTCAGGTCGCCGCGGATGTCGTCGTCGGCGGTCTTCAAGTCCTTCCGCAGCCGGGCTTTCTCGGCCGACACCGCGCCGAGGTCCACGCGCGCCAATGCCTTTCCGGTGGCGGACGCGCGGGCGGCCAGCCGATGGAGGGTGTCGACGGTTTCCCGCACCACCGGTTCCATGTCGGCCACCCGGCCGGCGAGCGGTCCGGTGTCGAGCGAAGCGGAAATCGATCGGAAACCGTCGGCCGCGGCTTCCGCGCGCCGCAGCCAATCCGCCTCCGGGGAGCCGGGCTCGACGTCGGGGAGTGGCCGTTCTTCGTTCTCTGGCAACGGTTTCGGCCGCGTGGCCGCGGCGACTCCGGCGCGGGCGGCCAGCACGGTCACGCCGACGCCGAGCGCGGCGAGCACCGGCAGCTGCACGGCCCAGGCCGCCCCCGCCGACGTCGCCGCGAGGAGCAGTCCCCACGGTTCGGCTAGTTCACGGACGAAACGCATGACCGAGGGTCTCAGAAATTCGAGATCACGGCGGTGAAGACCTGGTCGATCGAGTCCGGTTTGGACGAGTCGTACCCGACCCCCTGGGTGGTCTCGGCGATCTCCTTGAGCACGTCCAGATCGGCGTCGGACCCGTACGCGATGGTGAACAGCCGCACCGCTTCGCCGCCGCCCTCGGCCCGCAGCCGTCCGACGAGGTTCGGCAGATCGATACCGCCGGGATCCTCGTTCCGGCCGTCGGTGAGCACGACGACCGCGTTGATCGCGTTCGGATCCAGCCGCTGCTTCATGAACTCGTACGCGGCGAGCGACGAGTCGTAGAGCCCCGTGCCGTTCTGCGGGGTCAGCCCGTTCAGCCGCGACGCCAGCTCCTGCCTGCCCGGTTCACCACCGATCGGCGACACCGGCCGCAGCTCCACGAAGTCCTTGTCGCCGTCGAGTTTCGTCGAGAACATCCACAGCCCGACCTTGTCCGCGTCGCTGAACTGCGGTAGCGACGCCACGGCCGCCTGTTTCGCGAGATCCATCTTGTTCTTCCCGGTCCCGCCGACGCCGTCGCCCATCGACCCGGAGACGTCGACGACCAGCAGCACGTTCGCCTTCTTCCGCAGGTCCTTCCACGACTTCAGCACCTCGGTCAGCACCGGCGGACTCGGCGGGCGGATGAGGTTGAGCTTCGAATCCGGCTCGGCGCCGTTCTCCTTCGTGGTCTGCGAACCGGGCTTGCCGTCGAACGTGCGGAAGCCGATGTCACTGAACTTCTGCTGCGCCTCGGCGCCGCGCAGATGCGCGAGGAAGTCCGCCGCGACCTGCTTGTGGAGATCGTCGGCCCAGTTCAGCACCGTGAACGGGTGATCGGAGTTGAGCGTGCCGTCGCTCGGGTAGATCCCCACGAGCGGCACCTTCGGCGGCGCGTGCTGCCCGCGTTTCGCCGGATCGTTGGTCGGATTGCCCTGGTTGTAGCCGACGAGCGAGTTCTCCTCGACCGTCACCGCCGAGATGTAGGACATCGCGGCGCCGCGGTCGTCGGCCTTCTGCAGGTTCGTCAGGAACGTCAGCGTGTTGTCGCCGTAGTGGACGATGGCCTGCTCGACGTTCTGCACGAAGGTCCGCGCCTCCGGCTTCGCGAGCGCGTTCGCGGTGAGGTCGGAAGATGTGCCGGTCGCCGCGTAGTAGGCGCCGATGGTGGCGTTGAGGCCGGAGGTCGAGATGTTCGGATTCGTCTTGCCCAGCCGGAACTTCCCCCATTCCGGGTGGCCGTACTTCGCCCAGCCCCGCGGATCCGTTGCCAGCGCGGCGAGATCCTTCCAGCCGATGCCCTTGCCCGGCCAGCCGAGCGCTTCGGCCATCGGCTTCGGCATCGCGACGACCAGCGGTGCGTTCGCGACCGATTCCGGGTCGCCCTCGGGCACCAGCGCGGGATGGTCGGAGCCGGTGAGGTTCTGGCGCAGCAGGTTCACCCAGCCGGACGCGGCGGGTGTCCAGACGTCCGGGCGCGGGCCGTCCACGGCCTCGTTCCAGCCGCGGGCCAGCGCCTGCATCGCGGTGCCGGACGATTTCGACTGCACGAGCACGTCGACACAGCGTCCGGCCACCGTGCGGCCGCTGTAGCCCTTGGCGATCTCGGCGACCACGCCCGCCTTCTCCGGCGACGACGACACTTGCAGCTTGACGGCGTCACCGGTGGTGCACTTCGCCTCCACGGCCTCTTCGCCGGAGTCGCTCGTGATCGCGCGCAAACCGATGATCAACCCGATCGCGACCACCGCGGCGGCCACGAACGCCAGCACCTTGCGGCCGCCGCGGGACTGCCCTGGATTCACGACCATGGAGAACCTCCCCGGTGAGAAACACCGATTATCCGGAGGTTTCGCCTTGCCAGGCTTGGCGTTGCCGAACCGTTGCGGCCGTGGCGGTACTTATCCCGCCACGTTCCCGCATTTAGTCCTCTGAATGCGTGAGCGCCTGCTCGCGCCGGTCTTCGAATACCGCATTCAGAGGACCAAATGCATGGGCACTAAGCGCCGGGACCCCGGCCGGACCAGGTCCACGCGTAGGCGGGGTCTTCCGACGCGTCGGCCGCCTCACCGAGGTCCAGCGGCGCGAAGGTGTCCACCATGACCGCGGTCTCGTCGAAGAACTGCGCCCCGATCGACGCTTCCGCCGCCCCGGGCTGCGGCCCGTGCGTGAAACCGGACGGGTGCAGCGAAAGCGAGCCGATCCCGATCCCGGAGCCCTTGCGAGCCTCGTAGTTCCCGCGCACGTAGAACATCAGCTCGTCCGAGTCGACGTTCGCGTGGTTGTACGGCACCGGGATCGACTCGGGGTGGTAGTCGACCTTGCGCGGGCAGAACGAGCAGACCACGAAGTTCGGGCCCTCGAACGTCTGGTGCACGGGCGGCGGCTGGTGCACGCGGCCGGTGATCGGCTCGAAGTCGTCGATGTTGAACGCCCACGGGTACAGGCAGCCGTCCCAGCCGACGACGTCGAACGGGTGGGTCGCGTAGGTGTAGCGCGTCAGCCCGGCGCGGTGGCGCACGAGGACCTCGACGTCGGTGCCGTCGACGACCAGCGGCTCGGACGGGCCGCGGATGTCGCGTTCGCAGTACGGCGAGTGCTCCAGGAACTGGCCCTTCGCCGACAGGTACCGCTTCGGCGGGCCGATGTGGCCGCGCGCCTCGATGGTCAGCAGTTTGACCTCGTCGTGCGGAAGCACACGGTAGGTGCACGACGTCGGGATGACGAGGTAGTCGCCGTCCCCGATCTCCAGGGAACCGTAGATCGTCTCGACGGTCGCACTGCCGCCCTGGACGTAGAACAGTTCGTCGCCGGCCGCGTTGCGGTACAGCGGCGACGGCTTGGTCGCGTGGACGAAGCCGATGGTGACGTCGGCGTTGCCGAACAGCCGCCGCCGGTCGGTGACCGCGTCGGCGTCGCCGAACTTGAGGTCCTGGGTCTTGAAGGCGCGGGGCTTGAGCGGGTGGTTCGGGGTGAGGGGGCCACGCTCGTCCTCGATCGCGACGGCGTCGACGATCGCGGTGGGCAGACCGCGGTGATACAGCAGCGCCGAGTCCGCCGAGAAGCCCTCGACACCCATCAGTTCCTCGGCGTACAGGCCCCCGTCGGGCTTGCGGAACGCCGTGTGGCGCTTGTGCGGGATCTCGCCTACCTGCCGGTAGTAAGGCATCGGAATCTCCCCGGAACGTGTCCGTTTTGCGAACGATTTTGTCCTGATGTCGTACGCTACTAGCGTGTCAGTCGTGTCAAGCGCTGTGGAACTCACGCCACCCGGCCCCCGAGGAATCCCTCCCCTGTTCGCGCGGCTCGTCGACGACTCGGCGTTGTTCCCGCCCGGCGAGGCGTCCATGCCCGAAGCGCTGCGCGCGCACTTCGCGTCGAGGGCCGGTGAGCACTCCGGCGTCCTCGGTGTGTTCCTGTGCCAGGCGTCGCGGCTGCCCGAGCTCATCACGGAACTCATCAAGATCAAACCCAAGGAACCGCTGCCGCTGTCGCTCATCATCGACACCGGCCTCGGCGGCGTCCCGAAGGCGATCTCGATCGTCGAATCGCGCAGCGAGATCCTCAGCCTGCGCATGGTGGAGATGCCGGCGCCGTCGGACGTCGACGAGGTCTGGCTGGAGCGGGTCTCCGAGTTCGTGCCCGAGGACGTCATCCGCGTGGTCGAGCCGCGGCGCGGCGTCGGCTGGCTGGACGGCGTGCGGAAGGTGATCGAGCACGGCAGCTGGCCGAAGATCCGCTGTGGCGGCAAAGCGGGTGAGAACTTCCCCAGCGTCGACGAGGTCGCGGACTTCCTCGCGGTCGTCAGCGGCTCGACCGGGGCGTCGTTCAAAGCGACGAACAGCCTGCACCGCGCCGTCCGGCACACCGAGGAGTCGAGCGGCTTCACCCACCACGGGTTCCTGAACCTGATCGTGGCGTCCGCGCGCTGCCTTTCGGGCGGTGACGTGCGCGCCGCCCTCGAGTCGACCGACGGCGCCGCGCTGGCCGCCGAGGCCAAGGGGATGTCGGACGAGGCGGCGAAGGCCGTTCGCGGGCTCTTCGCCTCGTACGCGGCGGCCTCGTTCTACGAGCCGGTCGCCGACCTCGGGGAACTCGGGTTGCTGTGACTCGTGAAGGGTCGCTGACCCTGGACCGGGGGCTCGCGCTGCTCCAAGCGGTCGCGGACGCCGGTGGCGAGGCGGCGACGATCTCCGAGCTCGCCGTCGCCATCGGCGCGAGCCGGGCCGCCGTCTACCGGCTGCTCGTCCCGCTGTCCGAGCGCGGCCTGGTGTGGCGTGACGGCAACAAGGTACGGCTGGGGGTCGGCCTGCTCCGGCTCGCCGGACAGGTCCTCCCGCAGCTCCGCGAGGCCGCGAGGCCGGTCCTGCGTGAGCTGGCGGAGAAGGTCGGCGCGACCGCGCACCTGTCGGTCGCGCAGGGAGACCAGGCGCAGGCCGTCGCGGTCGTCGAACCGTCCTGGACGAGCTTCCACGTCGCCTACCGCGTCGGTACCCGGCATCCGCTGTCCGCCGGCGCCGCGGGCAAGGCGATCACGCTGCGTCCCGGCGGCGGCGAGGGCTGGGTCACCTCGTCGGGTGAGCTGGAAGCGGGTGCCTCCGGGGTCGCCGCACCCGTGCGCGGGGTGCCGGGCTTGAAGGCCAGCCTGGGTGTCGTGTCCCTGGAGCCGCTGGACGCGTCCGTGGTGGGTCCGGCGGTCGTGGCGGCCGCCGTCCGGCTGGCCGAGGTGCTGAAACAGCCCGAGTAGCGCTCAGTGTCTGTTGGTGAAACCCGCGTCCGCGATCGACGTCGGCAGGGCGCTGCCTGGTCATCCACGTCACGACGAAGCGAACAGGGCACCCTGCCACCGCGATAGCCGGGGCCTTCGGCCGGGGCGGGTACGTCTCAGCTCCGCCAACAGGCTCTCAGCGGTGGCTGAGCAGCGGGCGGACCATGGTCGCCAGCAGCGTGAGGTCGACCGCGAACAGCAGCCGCTCGAACAGGCCGAGCGTGACCTCCTGATGTGACGGGCCGGTGAGCATCGTCCAGACGAAGCCGCCGAGCACGATCGCCACCGCGGCGAAGCTGGCCACCGAAAGCCGCCGGATCGTCGTGCGGCGCGGCTCCCACGGGCATCGTGCCCGGCCGGGGCGGGTCAGCACCCAGGCGGCGGCGGGGAGCGCCAGGAAGGCCGCCAGCGCCGCGTAGTTGTGGATCTGCCCGGCCAGTGACCGGGCCTGGCCCTCGGGGTCCACGGGGACGAGCGCGAGGACGAACAGCCCGGCGCACCACACACCGAGGAGGACGAGAACGGACTCGTAGCCGCGCCGGTGCGCTTTCGCGATTCCGCCGAGCAGGGCGAGCGAGCCGAACCCCAGCGCCAGGCACATCGCGCCGAACAGGGGGGCCGCCGTCGAACCGGGCGAGAGGTAGCCGTAGACGTACTCGGACAGCGTCTGCCAGATCGGGCTGACCTGGCTGGACAGCCTCAGGTGCAGGTCGATCGAGATGGCGACCGCGACGGCCATGCCGAAGACCGCGAGCCTGCCGTGCACAGGGGAAACGGCGAGTGTCTTCGGCGAGGTCACGACCGGTTTCTCCAGGCACGTCGGGGCGGGTGTTCACCTTTTCGTTCCCGAAAGGTTACCCGGCGAACCTGTGCAGACCCCGTGCGCCTCAGAACGCCAGCTGGGCCAGCGCGAACAGCGAGAACCCGGCGAAGACGAATCCCGCCACGCGCTGGATGAGCTTGGGACGGATCCGGCTGCGGACCTTCGCGCCGATGAAGACGGCGAGCCCGGCGACGGCGACAAGCGCGACGAAGGAGCCGAGGGCGACCGCGAACGGGTTGCCGAAGCGAGCCGTGAGACTGGCCGTCGCGAGCTGGGAGGCGTCGCCCCATTCGGCGGCGAACAGCACGCCGAACGACGTCAGCGCGGAGCGGAAGAAGGTCGCGGGGCTCGGCCCGGAGCGCGACGCGTCCTCTCCGCCGTCCTTGCCGGTACTGAACCCTTCACGAAGGAGCATGAACGCGCCGATTCCGAACATCGCGGCGACGATCACGGTCACCAGTGTCTCCGGCAGCAAAGTGAGCACGCTGCCGAAGGTGGCGGCGATCGCGGATTGCACGGCGAATGCGGCGGTGACCCCGACGAATACCGGCCACGCGCGGAAACGGGTGGTGAGAACCAGGGTGGCGACGAGGGTCTTGTCCGGTAGCTCCACGGCCAGTACCAGGCCGAACGCGCTGATCAGCGCCAGCATCGAACTAGACATGACAGTGCTTCACCCCTTTCACTGCAACGATAAAGGGGCGTTTCAGATAAAGGCAAGCTGATGGCTTTTCCGAATCGCATGGGATGTGCGGGCGAATTGTGTTTCATGGCTGGGCTGAATTGAGTTTTCGGCGAACCGAATTCTTTTTTCCGGCTCCGCTGGTAGCGTCCGGGCGCATGGGCGAGAGAGCGCGGATCGAAGACGTGTGCAAGCGGCTGAAGGATCACTATGTGTTCCCCGACGTCGCCGAGAAGCTGACGGTGTTCCTGCGGGCGAGGCTGCGTGACGGCGCGTACGCGGGCCTCGACGATCAAGCGTTCGCCGTCGCGGTCACCCAGGACCTGCAGTCGGTCAACGGGGACAAACACCTGCGGCTACGGCATCACGTCGACCCGTTGCCCGAGGTGGACGGGGAGTCGTTCGATCCCGAGCGGTATCGGCGTGAGGCGGAGCTGAACGGCCATGGCATCGCGTCGGCGCGGCGGCTGGCCGGGAACGTCGGCTACCTGGAGACCAAGCTGCTCTACGGGCCGGATATCGCCGGCGAGGCGCTGGCCGCGGCGATGACGCTGCTCGCGACCACCGACGCGCTGATCGTCGACGTCCGGGAGAACCGGGGCGGGGATCCGATGGCGGTCGCGCTGCTGATCAGCTATCTGGTCGACGAGCCGACGCATTTCAACAGTATCTATCTGCGCGACGGCGACGTGACCAACCAGTTCTGGACGCTGCCGTACGTACCCGGCCGCAAGTTCGGCGCGGACAAGCCGGTGTGGGTGCTGACCGGGCCGACGACGTTCTCCGGCGCCGAGGATCTGAGCTACTCCTTGCAGCAACTGGGGCGGGCGAAGACGGTGGGCGCGGTCACCGGCGGCGGGGCGAACCCGCGGCGACAGTACAAAGTGGACACTCATTTGGACGTCACCGTCCCGGGTGGACGAGCCGTGAACCCGGTCACGGGGACCAACTGGGAAGGCGTCGGCGTCCAGCCCGACATCGCCGTCGACGTCGAGGCCGCTTTCGACACGGCGTACGCGTTGGCGCTGGAACACGTGCTGACGCTGGGGGATTCGGGTGTGCGTCGGCAGGTCGCCGACGAGGCGAGGCTCACACTCGCCGGCCTCGGCTGACCAGGGCGCGGGACCTACGTCCCGGCGAGATCGGGACCACTTGAACTGGCGGGCTCATCGGGCGTTGAGCAGGCTTGAGGCGTGGAAGTTCTCGATCTCGCTCGGTGGCAGTTCGGCATCACCACCGTCTACCACTTTCTGATGGTCCCGCTGACCATCGGGCTTTCGGTCCTGGTCGCCGGGATGCAGACGGCCTGGGTCCGCACGGGTGATCAGCGGTACCTGAAGATGACCAAGTTCTGGGGGAAACTCCTGCTGGTCAACTTCGCGATGGGCGTGGTCACCGGCATCGTGCAGGAGTTCCAGTTCGGGATGAACTGGAGCGCGTACTCGCGATTCGTCGGTGACGTGTTCGGCGCGCCGCTGGCGATGGAGGGGCTCGTCGCGTTCTTCGTCGAGTCGACCTTCCTGGGGCTGTGGATCTTCGGCTGGGACAAACTGCCGAAGAAGGTCCACCTGGCGTGCGCGTGGGCGTACTCGCTGGCGACCGTGGCGTCCGCGTACTTCATCCTGGCGGCGAACTCGTGGATGCAGCATCCGGTCGGGGTCGAGTTCGTCGACGGGAAGCCGACGATGAACTCGATCTGGGCGGTGCTGACGAACAACACCGCGCTGGCCGCGATCCCGCACACGCTCGCGGGCGCCTTCTCGGTGGCGGCGGCGTTCCTGGTCGGTGTCGCGGGCTGGCAGCTGTGGCGCAAGCGTTCGGAGGACGACGAGCACCGCGCGGTGTGGCGTTCGTCGTTGCGTCTCGGCGGCTGGACCGGTGTGGTGGCGTTCGCGGTGCTGGCGATCACCGGCGACCTGCAGGGCAAGCTGATGTTCGAGCAGCAGCCGATGAAGATGGCGTCGGCGGAAGCGTTGTGCCACACGGAGAAACCGGCGAGCTTCTCGATCATCGCGATCGGCGACGTGCGGAACGCGAACTGCGAGGACGTCAAGACCTTCACCGTGCCCGCGCTGCTCTCGTTCCTGGCGCACAACGACTTCTCGACCGAGGTCAAGGGCGTGGAGAACCTGGTGACCGAATACCAGGCGAAGTACGGCACGCACTATCCGGACGACCCGCAGCTCGGTTCGCTCGCGGGCAAGCCGATCGACTACGTGCCCAGCCTGCCGGTGACCTACTGGGGTTTCCGCGCGATGATCGGCTTCGGCGCGATCTCGGCCGGGATCGGGGTGCTCGCGCTGTGGCTGACCCGGCGTGGGCGGATCCCCGGGCAGCGGTGGTTCCCGTGGCTGGTGCTCGGCGGGATCGCGACGCCGTTCATCGGCAACAGCGCCGGCTGGATCTTCACCGAGATGGGCCGTCAGCCGTTCGTGGTGGTGCCGAACCCGACCGGTGTCGACGGGGTGTGGATGTTCACCGCGCAGGCGGTCTCGAAGTTGTCCACAGGCGAGGTCTGGACGTCGCTGATCGCTCTGACGACCGTTTACGCGGTGCTCGGCGTGGTCGAGGTCTACCTGATGCGGAAGTACGTCCGCGGCGGCGTCGACGCGGTCATGCCACCCAAGAAACCGGCCTCGACCAGCGAGAACAGCGACTCGAAAGGCGGTGACGGCGATGACGACGCGCTGGCCTTCGCCTACTGATCGCCTCTTTACGTCACCTACCCAGCCCCCCGCCCTTCCCGGGGGACGGCCCCGCACCCAGCGTATCGGGAGTATCGCTCAGGCGGGTTACCCACAGCCGATCTGTGGACAACTTGAGCGGTTGTGGATAACTCAGGGCGACTGGGGCACGAGGGGGCTGCTCGGGCGGGCTCGGGCGGTCACGAGGCGTTGCGAAAGTGGCTTTCGCAACGTCCCGGGGCGGGAAGCGGCTCAGCGCCGAGCGAAGGCTGTCGAAGCAGTGCAAGCACTCGAAGTGAACGAAGCAAGCAGGAGTGCCCGATGACCCTCGAAACGATCTGGTTCTGCGTCATCGCCCTGTTCTGGCTCGGCTACCTCTTCCTCGAAGGCTTCGACTTCGGCGTCGGCATGCTCATGCCGGTCCTCGCGAAGGACAACACCGAGCGCCGCGTCATGGTCAACACGATCGGCCCGGTCTGGGACGGCAACGAGGTCTGGCTGATCGTCGCCGGCGGCGCGATGTTCGCCGCGTTCCCCGGCTGGTACGCGTCACTGTTCTCGGCCACGTATCTCCCGCTCCTGGTGGTCCTGCTCGCCCTCATCGGCCGCGGCGTCGCGTTCGAATACCGCGGCAAGGTCGACTCCGATCGCTGGCGCCGCAACTGGGACCGCGTCATCGGCATCGGCTCGTGGATCCCGCCGTTCGGCGTCGGCCTACTCCTCGCGACCACCGTCCTCGGTCTCCCGCTCGACGCCGACGGCGACCGCGTCGGCGGCCCGTTCGCCGCACTCAGCGTCGAAACGCTGCTCGGCGCGATCGCGGTCGTCGGGTTCTCGCTGGTCCACGGCGCCGCGTTCCTCGCGCTCAAGACCGAAGGCGACCTCCGCCACCGGGCGCGGAACCTGGCCACCCGCCTGCTCCCGGTCGCGCTGATGCCGTTGCTCGCGTTCCTCATCCTCGTGCAGCTGCGCTCGGGCGACCTGTGGACGCTGCTCCTCATCGGCGTCGCGGTCATCGCCGCGGTGCTCGCGTGGTTCAAGATCCGCGCCGGCCGCGAGGGGCAGGCGTTCGCCGCGCTCGGCGGGGTCATCGCGGCGTCCGCCGTCGCGATCTTCGTCGCCCTGTACCCGAACGTCTTGCCGTCCACTGTGGACCCGGCGAACACGTTGACGATCGCGGGTGAGGCGTCGAGCCCGTACACCTTGACCGTGATGACCTGGGTCGCGCTGTTCGGCGCTCCCGCCGTCCTGATCTACCAAGGCTGGACGTACTGGGTGTTCCGCAAGCGCATCGGCACCCGGCACATCCCACCGGTGCACGCGCCATGACCGAACTTCCCGGCCGCGACACCCTTTCCGCCACGGAGTCCACAATGGACCCAGCGCGACCGGGGAAGGGTCCGCTCGGCGCGCTGGCTCCACTTTCGAGTGCGGCGCGCCGGGCGTTGATCCTCAGCGGGATCCTGTCCTTCGTCAACGCGGTCTTGCTGGTGGGACAGGCGTTCCTGCTGGCCGACGTCCTCTCCGCGGTCGTCCGCGGAACACCGGGGGACCGCACCGCCCAGCTGGCCGTGCTGCTCGCGCTCGTCGCCGGGCGCGCGCTGACCGGCTGGGCGGTGCGGATCGTTTCCGTTCGCGCGGCCGCCCGCGCGAAAGAGGAGCTGCGCGCCAAAGCCCTCGACCACGCCTTGAAACTCGGCCCGGAATGGATCGCGCGCCGCGGTCACGGCGAGCTGACGTCGTTGACCACCAAGGGACTCGACGCGCTCGACGCCTACTTCACCCAGTACCTCCCGGCATTGGTGACCGCCGCGATCGTGCCGCTCGCCGCCGGCGCCGCGATCCTGTTCGCCGACTGGCCGTCGGCCGTGCTCGTCGTGATCACCGTGCCGCTGGTGCCGCTGTTCGCCATCCTGATCGGCAAGCACACCGCCGAGCGGGTCGCCGAAGCCGCCGACGCCGAACAACGACTGTCGGGGCATCTGCTCGAACTCGTCCGTGCACTGCCGATCCTCAGCGCGTTCCGCCGCGCCGGGGCGCAGGCCGAGACGGTCCGGAAGATTTCCGAACGTCATCGCCGCACGACGCTCAAGACGTTGAAGGTCGCCTTCGCGTCGGCGTTCGCGCTGGAACTGATCGCGACGCTTTCGGTCGCGCTGGTCGCGGTCGTCATCGGTGTCCGCCTGGTCTCCGGCGAACTGTCGCTGGCCATCGGGCTCGGCGTGCTGATCCTCGTGCCGGAGTGCTACCAGCCGCTGCGCGCGGTCGGCGCCGCGTTCCACGCCAGCGAAGACGGCGTCGAGGCCGTCCGCCGCGTCGCGGATGTGCTCTCGGAACCCTTGCCGGACAACGGTTCCGAGACACCCGGCCAGGGCGAGATCGACGTCCGCGGACTGCGTGTCGCCAGGCGGGGAGGATTCGCGCCCGACGGCGAGACGTTCAGCGTCCGGCGCGGCGAGATCACCTGGTTGCGCGCGCCCAGCGGCGGCGGCAAATCGACGACGCTCGCCACGCTGCTCGGCTTCGTGCAGGCGCACGACGGGTCGATCACCGTCGGCGGTACCGACCTCGCCGACGCCGATCTGGAGCGGTGGCGGGAGAACATCGCCTGGGTGCCGCAGTCGCCGGTGTTCGGCGGGGGCACGGTCCGCGAGGAGGCCGGCGGCGTAGACGTCCTCGGCGAACTCGGGCTCGCCGGCCTCGCCGAGCGGCCGGTTTCGAAGCTGTCGCAGGGACAACGGCAGCGTGTCGCGGTGGCGCGGGCGCTGACGCGGGTCCGGTCGGGCGCGTGGCTGCTCCTGCTCGACGAACCCACCGCCCACCTCGACGAGGCCAATGCCGCACTCGTCATGACCGCGGTCCGCAAAGCCGTCGACGAGGGTGCCGCCGCGATCATCGCCGCCCACGAGCGCACCTCCGGTGTCGACATGTCGACCAATGCGGTACCTGAAGCCGGAGTCGTGAAAGAAACGCGGGCGGCCCGGCCGCTGCCCTGGCGCGACCTGCTGAACCCCAGGTTTTTCGGCGGCGCGTTGCTCGGCGCCGCCGCGTTGCTCGCCGGGGTCGCGCTGACCGCGCTTTCGGGTTGGCTGATCGCCAAAGCGTCGCAACAGCCGCCGATCCTGACCCTGACGGTGCTGATCGTCGGCGTGCGGACGTTCGGTCTCGGCCGCGCGGGGCTGCGTTACCTCGAACGGCTGGTAACGCACGACGCCGCGTTCCGGATCGCCGGAAGCCTGCGCGTCCGGCTGTGGGAGTCGCTGGTGCGGCTCGGCCCGGCACGAGCGCTTCGGGCCGGCGAGGAGCAGCGGCGGCTCGTCGGCGACACCGACACCGTGCGCGATCTGCTCCCGCGCGTGATCACGCCGCTGATCGTGGTCGGGCTGGTGGCCGTCGGCGCCGTCGCGGTCCAGACCGTCGTGCTGCCCGAAGCCGGTCTCGCGCTGGCCGCGGCCGTGCTGGTCAGTGCGTTCGCGCCGCTGCTCGCGCTCCGGGCGGAACGCCGCGCGACCAGCGCGCTGGCCGCCGGACGGCGTTCGGTGGCGGCGCAGGTGCTGAGCCTGTTCGAAGCCGCCGCCGAACTGATCGCGTACGGGGCCGACAAGGAGCGACGTCGCCGAATCGCCACCACCGACGCCGCGCTGACCGCCGAAGCCCGGCGACAGGCCTTCGGCGCCGGAGCGGCCGACGCCCTGATCATCCTGGCGACAGGAACCGCCACCGTCGTGAGCACCGGGTTCGCCGTGAGCGCCGTCGCCGCCGGCGCGCTGAACCCGGTACTCGCGCCCGTGGTCGCCCTAGTGCCGCTCGCGCTGGCGGAGGTCCTCTCCCTTCTGCCGCCCGCCGCGCAGCACTGGGACACCCTGCGCCAGGCCCGTCTGCGCCTCGCCGCGTGCAATGAAGGCGTCCTTCATAGCAAAATTTGCAGTGAAGGGGCCTTTCATAGCACCGGCGGGGTGCGGATCCGGAACGCCGACCTCGGCTGGCCCGGCACCGAGCGCCCGGTCCTCACCGGGGTCGACCTCGACATCGCGCCCGGGACGCACGTCGCCGTCGTCGGTCCGAGCGGCGCCGGGAAGTCGACGCTCGTCGCGGCCCTGCTCGGCTTCCTCAAGCCGAGCAAGGGAGACGTCGCCGTTCCCGAGAACGTCGCCTGGGCGCCGCAGGAACCGATGCTCGTCTCGACCACGGTCGCCGAGAACCTGCGTCTCGCTCAGCCGACGGCGTCCGAGGCCGACTTGCGGAAAGCCTTGTACGAAGCCGTTCTCGAGGACGTCGAGCTCACGACGATGCTCGATAGCGCCGGCGCCGGGCTCTCGGGCGGACAAGCGCAGCGGGTCGCGCTGGCGCGGGCCGTTCTCGGTGCCGCCCGGGCCGATCTCGTGCTGCTGGACGAGCCCACCGCCCACCTCGACGAACCGACCGCGCGCAGAGTCCGCGAACGGCTCGGCGAGGTACTCGCCGGGAAGACCGTCGTCCACGTCACGCACAACGCCGCCGAAGCCGACGGCGCGGACGTGATCCTGGAGGTACGGGAGGGCCGGGTCACAGCGCGGACAAGGGCCGGAGCGGTCTAATGTCGATAGCGCTCATGGATCCCACGCTTGCCGCGCGCGCACTGTCCGCCGCCACCGAGATCACCGGCACCGCCCTGTCCGGCGAAGACCCGGGCGACGTGCTGGAGACCGTTGTCGCCCGCGCCGTCGAACTGGCCGAGGCCGACCTCGGTCTCGTCATGGTGCGCGCGGACGACGGCCAGGTCGTCGCCGAGGCCGCGCACGGGGACACCACCCAAGGCCTCCGTGGGCTGGCCTTTTCCGCCGATTCCGCCGCGGGCCAGGTCGCCAGGGGTGGGAAACCGGTGGTCAGCGAGGATTTCACCGTCGATCCCCGCACGGCGCCGTTCGTACCGCCGGAACTTCAAGGCTTCGGGCCTTTCGCCGCGTCGGCGTTCGGCGCGGGCGGGCGCGTCCTCGGCGCGCTCACCGTGTACCGCCGCCACGGCGGGGAACCGTTCTCCGCCAGCACGGTCGAGGTGCTCACGGCGTTCGCCGCCCAGGCGGGTGTGGTGCTGGCGCTGGCGGAAGGTGCCAACGCCCGGCACCGCGTGACCCTCTACCAAGAGCGCGAACGCATCGCGCGTGAACTGCACGACGTCATCGTGCAGCGTCTCTACGGCGCCGGGATGCAGCTCGACCGCGTCCGCAAG
Organism: Amycolatopsis coloradensis; assembly: GCF_037997115.1. NCBI lineage: Bacteria > Bacillati > Actinomycetota > Actinomycetes > Pseudonocardiales > Pseudonocardiaceae > Amycolatopsis > Amycolatopsis coloradensis. The sequence continues at coordinate 1,377,002 of NZ_CP150484.1, read as the reverse complement.
AACATGCGGAAACGCTTCGCGCAGGCCGATGGCGCACGGCTGTCCGAGGCGATCGACCAGCTCGACCAGACCATCGAAGAGATCCGCGGCACCGTGCGCGCCCTGCGCAGCCCGGAGCCCGCGAACCAGTCGGTCACCGCCACCGACCTCGCCGAGTCCGCGCGGGGTGAGGTGCGCATCGCGGGTGAGCTGCTCGGCTACCCGCCGACCCTCGAACTGTCGGGCGAACTGGCCGACATCCCCGCCGAACAGGCGGACCACATCCGCGCCGCCCTGCGCGAAGCACTGTCCAATGTGGTCAGGCACTCCGGGGCGAGCGAGACCCGCGTGACGCTCAGCCGCGACGCGGAAGGCGTCAAACTCCGGGTGCGGGACAACGGATCCGGTGTTCCGCAGGGAGTGGCCAAACGCGGCCTCCGGCATCTCGCCGAACGCGCGACGACGTCCGGTGGGCGCTTTTCGATCAATTCTTCCCCGAGCCTGGGGACCTTGGTCGCTTTCGACGTTCCACTCGATCAAACCGTGTGAAATTAACGGGTCTTTGCCGCTCGCCGGAGTGGCAATTCGCGAATTCTGATTAATCAGTAACAGCTGGGGCCGGTGCGCGACTGTAAGTGTATCGAACGCGCTCAAAGCGCGAATTCCGAGTGAAAGGACTCCCCATGTCCTCGATTCGTCGCGCCCTCGGCACGGCCGTCATTCTCGCCGGATTCTCCTTGTTCGGCCCCGCTTCCGTGGCGTTCGCGCTGGCGGAAGCGCCCGCGATCGCCGACCTGGATTGCGGGGACTTCCAGTTCCAGGAAGACGCGCAAGCCGTACTCGACAAAGATCGATCCGATCCGCACGGGCTTGATCGCGACAAGGACGGAATCGCCTGCGAAACGCTTCCCGAGCGCGGAACGGCGCCGTCCCGAACGAGCACGCCCACACCACCGCCGAGCACCACGGAAACGCGGGCACCGCGATCCACCGACAAGGATTGCGCCGATTTCCCCTCGCAGGCCGCCGCGCAGGCCGAGCTCAAGAAGAACCCGCGAGACCCGCACAAGCTCGACGGTGACCACGACGGGTACGCCTGCGAATCCCGGTTCGGCGAACCCGCGAAATCGGGTCAGGTCAAGGTCAAACCCGTCGGCGGCGTCGCGACCGGCGGGGGCCCGGTCGAAACCAACGGCGGTTTCCCGGAGGTCGCCACGGTCGCGCTGACCGGCGCGGCGCTGCTGACCGCGACGGCCGCGGGCGCGTCACTGATGCTCCGGCGGCGTGCCGAGCGATGACCGGATCCTTCTGGCGCCGATGGTCGTTTCCGATGGTCATCGGCACCCTCATCGGGGTGGTGTGCGCGGCCGTGCTGACCGCGTGCGCCGTTCCGCCGCCGGGCAAGGTCGCGTCGCCCGCACCACCCACCACGGTGGCCTCGGCGATGTTTTCGGCCGTGGAAGCGCCACCGCTCGCGCCCGCACGGCCGTCGAGGCTCGAGATCCCGGCGATCGGGGTCCGCACCGGCGAGATCATCGACCTCGGCCTCGCCGGTGACGGCACCCTGGAGGTGCCGCACGACGCGATCACCACCGGCTGGTTCACCGGCGGCCCGGCGCCCGGCGAGATCGGGCCCGCCGTCCTCGCCGGACACGTCGACTACAAGAAGGTCCCCGGCGTCTTCGTCCGGCTCAAGGAACTCAAGATCGGCGACGAGGCCCTCGTCCACCGTGAGGACGGGATCACCGCGGTGTTCACCGTGTACGCCGTCGAACGGCACCCGAAGGCGTCGTTCCCCACGGAGAAGGTCTACGGCGATACGACCGGGCCTGAACTGCGCTTGATCACCTGCGGCGGTGATTTCGACTCCTCGACCGGCAACTACCTCGACAACGTCGTGGCCTTCGCGAAGCTGACCCGAGTTTAGATTCGGGGGATGCGCACCGTCTACGTCGTCACGCATCCGGAGGCCACGCACCACGTCGATCGCCTGGTGGGCGGGTGGTTCGACGCCGAACTCACTCCTGCCGGAGAACGCGCGGCCGCCGCCGTCGCCGAGTCGCTGCGGGCGAAGGTGCCGGAACAGGTGGAGCTGTACTCCTCGGATCTGCGCCGCACCGCCCGGACGGCCGAGTTGATCGGTGAACGGCTCGGCGTGACCCCGACCCTGGACCGGCGGCTGCGCGAGAAGTCGTACGGGGAAGCCGGTGGCAGGCCGCGGGAGTGGCTGGACAGCCGGTTCGTCCCGCCTCCCGCCGTCGGCGACCGGCTGGGACACGACGAAGGAATCCCCGGCGCCGAAACCAAAGGAGCGATGGCCGCGAGGGTGTACGCGGCCATGGAGTCGATCCTGGAAAGCCGTTGTGAACACCAGATCGTCGTCACGCACGGTGGAGCCCTCACCTTCCTGATCGCCGCGTGGATCCGGATGCCGCTCGAGTCGGCCGGGTACGTCGACTTCCGCGGTTCACCCGGGAGCGTCACGGTGCTGCGTGAGGACGACTACTTCCACAACCGGCAGGTCGTGACGCTCGCCGGGATCGGCCATCTCCCGACCGGGGAGTCCGATCGTTGATAGCCTCGGTACCAGCCGTGACGAGGGGAACACGCCGTGTGGGAAGCCGTTCTGGGTGAGGCTGTGAAAGCGCTGGCGGTCGGCGCCGCCGGCGGGGTGAAGGACCTGGTGGCCAAGCGGCTCGCCCGCCGCCGCACCGCACAGGACGTCGAGGCGCTGCTCGCGGATCCCGGCAGCGCCGAGCGGGCGGTCCGGGAACTGGTCGAAACCGATCCCGAATTCGCCGAGCGCTTGCAGGAGATCCTCGCGGGAGACGGCACCGATGTTCGCGATGTGCCGGGCGCGCCCGCGCATTTCGTCGACCGGGACAGGGAACGGCGAAGCGCCTCGGGGCCGGGCGTCCACGTCATCACCGGTCCGCGCGGAGCCGGGAAGAGCGCGCTCGTGTACCGGCTCGCGGACGACCTCCGCGACCGGTACCCCGATCAGGTCTATGTCGACCTCGCGGACTATCGCGACGGCACCGTGCTGCGCCGCTCGGAGGTGGCGACCAGGGTCCTGCGCGCGCTCGGGGTCGAGACGAATCTGGTGACCACGAACACCGCCGAGCTGTGGGCCCAGTACCGGTCGGTCACCGCCCGGCGCCGGTTCCTCCTGGCACTGGACAACGCCGAAGTGGCCACGGACATCCGCGAACTGATCCCCCCGTCACCGTCGAGCCTGGTGCTGGTGACCGCGATCCGCCAGGACGACGACCTGCTGGCCGGCAACGTCGCTCCGCCGATCGAACTGGACTCCCTCGAACGGGACTTCGCGCTCGAACTCCTCGGCAAGGCGTCGGATCGGGCGGCCATCGAGGCGGAACGCGACTTCGCCGCCGAACTCGCCGCGCTGTGCGACCACATGCCGTTCGCCCTGGTGCAGGCCGGCGTCCGGATCCGCAAACGCCTGCGGCGCGGCCCCGGCGCGGTCGCCTCGGTACTGGCCGATTTCCGGCGGACCGGGGTGCTCGGCGGAGTCGACGTCATCGCGATGGCGTTCGAGCGGTCGTTCGCCGAGCTGTCCACCGACGCCGCGGAACTCTGCGAGGTGCTGGCGGCCCATCCCGGCCCCGACTTCACGACGGCGTCGGCGACCGCGGTCTTCGGCAAACCCGCCGAAGACGCGCTCGACGAACTCGCGGACGCCGGGTTCCTGGCGCCCACGGGCACTCCCCGGCAGCGGCTGTTCAACCTGATCCGCGAGGGGGCGCGCCGGCGTGGGACCCGGGACGTCGTGACCGATCGCGCGTTGGTCTTCTTCCGCGACCAGGCCGTCGCCGCGGACCACCTCACCAGCCCGGACCGCCTGCGCCGCTACGCGCCGATTTCCGTGCCCACCCCGGATTTCGAGCGGAAGGCGCCGCTCGACTGGGTCGAGGACGCCCGGGAAACCTATGGCGCACTGGCGTATCAGGCCTTCGAACGGGAACGGGACGTCGAACTCGGGCAAATCTGCGGCGCGCTGGAAGTGCTCATGCTCAACCGTGGGCACCACCGGCTCTTCGCCCACATCAACCACTGGGGCCTGCTCGCGGCGAGGCGGCATGGCGATCCGGCCCTGACCACGAGGATCCTCAGCCAGCAAGGCCGTACTTTCTTCCTGCTGCACGACTTCGACCGCGCTCAGCCGCTGCTGGAGGAGGCTCTCGAAACGGCACGGACCCTGGACGACCCGGCGCTGGAGTCGTCCGTGCAGGAGTTCTGCGGCCGGTTCCACGAAGAGAAAGGGCTCCTCCCGGCCGCCGCGGACTTCCTCTGGAGAGCCGTGACGCTGGACCGCGCGATGGCCGAAGCGGGCCGCCGGTCACTCGGCATCCACAGCCGCATGCTGGCGAACGTACTGCTGAAAGCCGGTGCGTACGAACACGTCTGGGCGTTGCTCGCCGAATCCGCACGGCAGTTCCCCGCGTCCGACAGCCGGAACCTCGGCCGGGTGTCGATGGTGCGGGCCAAGTACCTCCGGACGATCGGCCACTACGACGACGCCGAACGCGAATTGCTCGAGGCGTGGCGGCTGGTGTCCGGTGCGACGCAGTACACGGCCGAGTTCGAGGAGGAGTTCGGCAGGCTTTTCGCGGCTCGGGGGGACCACGGCCGGGCGCACACGCACTTCCAGCGTGCCTGGCAGACGTACTTCGACGCGGGGCATCCGCGGGAGGCCGAGTTCCGTTCGGTCTTGGCTAACACCGGGCGACGGTGACCGGCTGCCCGTTGACCGCGTGCGTCCCTTCGACGTCCGCGTGCGAGACGAGCAGAAGGTAGAGATGACTCGCCAGCAGTGTCGGATCCGTTTCCGCTGACAGCAGGAAATCGCCGCGATCCCGGATCCGTGCGAGACAGCCGCCGGGGGCGGGAGCGGCGACGAGCCGGGCGAGCGGCCAGTGGGTGAGCAGCTCGTCCAACCGGCCCGGCTCCTCGGCGAACACGATGGCCGCACCGTCCAGGTCACGCAGGGTCGCTTGATCGGCGTGGGCGAGAACATGCCGGTGACGCAGGCCTTCCGGCCGGGTGGACGCGGGAAACCGGACCACTTTCCCGGTTTCGTCCCATCCGGCGGCGAGCGCGGCCACCGGATGGGACACCGGTGCCGGAGCGGGCACGGGCGGGAAGACGGGACGGGGATCCGGCCGCTTCAGGTCGAGGAGGTCGTAGAGCACGTCGCCCAGCCGCGGACCGCTCGCGGCGTCCTCGACGGCTTGGTCGATGATCGGCCGGTAGCGATCCGGCACATGGTTCGCGATGGTCGCGTCGATCTGCTCGCGCAACCCCGTTTCCGCCACTTCGGCCGTGGCCCGCGTCAGCATCGCGAGGGGCGAGTCGTCCACCGTCGTGATCGCGGCGGACGGGGCGAGGAGGACGGGTTTGCCCGCCGCGGCGGCGTACAGCGCGGCGGAACCCTGATCGGAGAGCACGCAATCCGCCGCCAGCAGCGCGGCTTGCCAGCCGTGGTCCGGGGGAATGAGCGTGAGCCCCGCGGCGAGTTCCGGGCGCAGCCACGACTCCAGCTGCCACGGGCCGTGCGCCGCCCACACCCCGGGATGCAGGGTGAGGACGATCTGGTAGTCGTCGAGCGGCAGTTCGGTCAGCAGCCGGTGAGGCAGGTGCGGATGCCTGGCGTAGAGCGAATGCCTGCCCCAGGTCGACGCGATCGCGACGACCTTCCTGCTCCCGGCGCCGAGCGCCGCGCGGTAGGCCGCCACCCGGTGCCTGCTCGCCATCATCCGGTCGTGACAGGGATCGCCGACGACGACCGCCCGGTCCAGCGCCTCCGGGCAAGCCGACTTCAGCTGTTCCCGTTGCACGGAGTGCGAAAGCGCGATCGCCGCCGGGAGCACCCGGCCGTGGTGCAGGAGCCGATCCGGGTCCATCCCCGACGTGACTCGTCCGCCCGGGTAGTACTTCTGGTAACCGATCCCGTGCGGCACGAGCAGAATCGGCCCGTTCAGCTCGTGAAGGGCGTCGTTCTCGCTCGCCGCGAGGATGAGGTCGAAGGTGTTCTTCGCGGCCTGTTCCCATGGGGTGACGGCGACACGCAGGGCCCGCAGCGCGTCACTCACCCCGGCCGAAAGGATCCCAGGCCGCGCCTCGTCGAAGGTGAAGGTCGTCTGGATCCGGAGATCGGCTCTCGTCAGGGTCAGGATGTCCTGAAGCCGGTTCAACGTCGTCAACGTCCGGACGACCACGAGGAGCTGTCGTTCGGGAGCGTTGGTCAACCAGGAGCGGAATCCCGGTTCAACCGGGACCTTCGGCCAATACGACGGGGGGCTTTTTTCGCGCACTACCTGTCCCGGCGCGCGATCCACGCCGCGGCCTGCGTGCGGCGCTGCATGCCCAGCTTCGCGAGGACCGACGTCACGTAGTTCTTCACCGTCTTCTCGGCGAGGAACAGGCGTTCCGCGATCTCGCGGTTGGACATGCCCTGCCCGATCAGCTCCAGCACCTCACGCTCGCGTTCGGTGAGGGAACCGAGTTCGTCCTCGGGCGGATGCCGCAGCTTGTCGAGCACCCGTGCCGTCGACAGCGGGTCGAGCAGCGACCGGCCGGCCGCGACCTCGCGGACCGCGTTGACGACGTCCTGGCCGCGGACCTGTTTCAGCAGGTACCCGGCGGCGCCCGCCATGATCGCGCCGACCATGGCCTCCTCGTCGTCGAACGCGGTCAGCATCAGGCACTGCGGCGGGTTCGGCTTCGAGCGCAGCTCGCGGCAGAGCGCGATGCCGTCGCCGTCGCCGAGCCGCACGTCGACCACCGCGACGTCCGGCTCGACGTGCATCGCCACGGCCAGGGCCTCGTCGACCCCGCTCGCTTCGGCGACGACCTCGATGTCGGGCTCGTCGGTGAGGAGGTCACGCAGACCGCGCCTCACCACCTCGTGGTCGTCGATGAGCAGCACCTGGATCGGCATACCCCCACGTTACTTCGCGGCGGCCCAGTAAATCGCCTTGGCCACCTGCGAGTACAAGCCCTTCGGGTGATCGCGGAACAGCGGTTCGGTGCCGAACAGCACCGCCCGCCCGCCGAGTCCCGAGGTCCCGGACACGACCGCGGCCTGTCCCGCCGCCTGCAGCGGTCCGCCCGTCCCGTCGTCCTGTGTCCGCCAATGCCCCGCGACCAGCGGATTGCCGCTCGCGTAGCGTTGCTCGACACTGACCGAGGAGCCGAGATCGGTGAACCAGAACGGTCCGTAGACGAACGAGTCCGGCAGCGCGCCGCTACCCACCGGGCCGGTCCCGTTGACCACCGAGACGACGCCGTTCCCGTCCTCCCAGCCCGCGACCGGACGCGCTTCGAGAAGTCCCACGTCGGTGTTGAACCGCGCGCCCGTGGCACCGCGGGTGACCACGCCGCCGCGAGTGAGGAAGGCACGCAAAGCGTCCTTCGCGGCCGGGTTGAGATCGGTGTAGCGCAGTCCCGATGAGACGAACAGCAGGTCCACCCTGGACCAGTCGAAGCCGGCGTTGAGCACCGCCGCAGACACCGGTCGCACGTCGAAGCCCATGTCTCGCAGCGCTTTCAGCTCGTCCGGCCCGACGGCGGCCGCGATGGTCTTGCGGGTCAACGGCGCCGCCGTCCCGTGTGCTTCGGTGAACCGGACGCCGTAGCGGTCCGCCACCTCGGCGGCCGCCGGGCGGGCCGACGCGGGGACGATGATCGTGCCGTCGTCCGCACGTCCCAGCGCGAGTCCCCGGTTCAGCAGGTCGTTGACGGCGCTGACGTCCTTGCCGTCGACGAGCTTCAGCGCGAGGTCACGGCCGGGCGCGGCGTCGATGCCGCCGGTCGGCGACGCGGCGACGACGTCGTGCGCCCGGACGTCGAGCCTGCCTTGCTTCACGATGTCGACCGACGCGCCCCACAGCAGGCGGTGGCTCCAGCCGGAGATGTCGTACATGACCGGCACCTTCGCCGAGATGTCGCTGCCCTGCTCCAGCATCACGTTCGCCAGGCCGCGTTTCGGCTGGTGCATGTCGACCACGTACGAACCGGCCGGATACCGGCGCCCGGCCAGCGAGAACGGGCGATCCGCCTGCCGCACGCGGACGTCGTTGGCCACCAGGTGGTCGACGAGACGCGAAGCGGCGACGGCCGAACGCTGATCCCCGCCGGAGGGGATGACGTACGCGCGCGGGAACTCCGTGCGGTAGCGGTCTTCCGGCCCGAAACCGGGCACGAATCCGTCGGGGATCTCACGCTGCGCCTCGCCCGCCGTGCCGCGGCGGAACATCTCGATCTGGTTCGCGATGAGCTCACCGCGATTGCGGTCGACGTACTGCAGCGTGCTGCCGATGGTGGCTTCGACGACCTCGGTGTTGATCACCGCGCGCCGCTGGAGCTCCGCCACCGGCCGCGTTTCGTAGTCGGCGTTGTTGACCCGCATCGGGATCTCGATCGTGAAGGACACCGCGCCGTGGTACATCGCGTACTGGGCGGTGTAGATCGGCGCCCAGCCGTCCCAGCTGCCGGGTTCGTAGTCGCGGAACGGGATCTCGGGTTTCGCCGTTTCCGGCCGTCCGAGCGCCTTGACCGCCTGCTCCATGCCGAGCCCGTTGGCGTACCCGTGCTTGATGTAGAGGTCGAAGTCGTAGTTCTGGCCGTGCGGCGGGGTGGTCGGTTCGATGAGCGTGTTCGCGACGTAGCCGTGTTCGTCCAGCATCATCAGCGGCTGCTTGCCGATGGCGATCCCGCGCATGGCCCGCACCTCCGGCTGCGACGCGGTGACGAAGTCGCGGTTGGGGTCGAAACCCTGCGACGTCTGCCGCGTACCGGCGACGCGACCGTCCGGATTGGCCGTGACGTTGAAGTAGAAACGGTTCCGTTTCAGCAGTTCGGCCGTCGTGCGATCGGTCGACGTCGCCAGCTTCTCGATGACGCGGAGCGCGCCGTCGGTGCCTTCCCATTCGTTGCCGTGGATGTTGTTGTTGATCCACACCGGCGCCTTGTAGCCGTGGCGCAGGAACGGGTCGCGCGCGGCGCGGGCCGGGTCGTTCTCGATCAGCGAGCGCCAAGCGTCCTGCCGACGCGTCTCGGCCGGACTCTCCGGCGCGGTGAGCGTCACCAGGTAGAGGTCCCGGCCGAGGCCCGACTGTCCGGCGATCTCCACCGAGATCCGGTCGCTGCGCGCCTGCAACGCGTTCAGTTTCGGCGCGATCGCGTGATACGGCGCGAGGCCGAGCTTGATCGACTTGTCGGCCGTGTTCTCCGGGTACACGCGCAGCTGGGTCTTGCGCGGATAGCCGGAACGGTCGCCCGCGAGGTTCTCGCCCGCCGCGGCCCGCGCGACGCCCATCGGCTGATCGGTCGCGGCGACTTCATTGCGTTCCGGCCCGTTGCCGGGGTCCCGATGCGGTGCGGTCGGTGGCGGCGCCGCGTACGCCGGCGCGGCGACCGCGCTCAGGGACAACACGAGGGCCAGGAACACGGTGCGGGCCGAACGCGACAAGGGGCCACCTCCAGGGACGTCGGCACAGTGTTTCCGCCGAACGAACGCCCCACAAGACCCGAAAGGCGGCTAACCGGGCGCCGGGAAGCGGATTTCGTTCCGGTCGATCTTGGCGTTCGCCGCCTCGATCAGGTCCACACCGAGGCTGTTCGCGAGCTGGAGGAGGTACAGCGTGACGTCGGCGATCTCGTCGACGACGTTGTGTGCCAGTTCAGGGTCGGAGCGCCACTCCGCGGACTCCTCCGGGGTGAGCCACTGGAACAGCGAAGTCAGCTCGCCGACTTCGCCGGACAGCGCCATGACCAGGTTCTTCGGTGTGTGGAACGGTTCCCAGTCCCGTGCCGCGGCGAAGTCGCGGAGGCGCTGGTTGAGGTCGTCGAGTGTCACGTGCCGTGCCTACCAGATCGTCACGGTGCGCTAACGGCCGTATGGCGGACGAGCGTTGACGTGCAAAGTGCAACTTGCATAACGTCGGCCGGCGTCGGGAGACCGATCCGGAAGGAAAGTCTTGACGTATCAGCGAAGCCTTCGGTCTCGCATGCTCTCCATCGCGTTCGTGCCGAGCGCGGCCTTGGTGCTCGTCGCGTTGTTCATCGGCGGTTTCCTTGTCCAGCAGGCCATCGAGGACCGCGACGACGCCGAGAACGGAGCGGTCACCCTCGCCGGGGCGAGCCGGGTGATCGCGTCGCTGCAGCGGGAGCGGGCGGTCGCGTTGAAGGCGCCGGGCAGCCGCTCCGCCACCTACGCCGCGTACGCCGATCGCATCGACACCTCGCTTTCCTCCCTGCGCGATATCGCCCGGGCCGCCCCTGACGCCGAGGTCGGCTACCAGCAGACGATCGCCGTCGAACTGCTCACCGCCGTCGAAGGCATGGACCGCAGCGATTCCCTCGCGGTCGCCGGGATCGACGACGCGGGGCGGCGCGACTACGCCGCCGCCGTGGGCGCCTACCGGTCCAGGCTCGACGCGATCGCCGGAAAACTCACGGAAAGTAGCCGGAAGACCTACCGGGACCTCGTCGGGAGCGAGGACTGGGGCCGGTTCGGCGCGGTCGAATCCGCGTTGAGCGCGGCCACGCCGCCGCCCGTCGGCCAGGACGCCTGGCGCGTCGCGGCCGGCGTCGTCGGCCGGACCCTCGGCGACCTCGCCGCGCGCCAGATCGAGTACTCGGCGCAGCTCGCGATCGACGGCGGGCGCCGGGTGCTGAGCGGCGCCCTCGCCGCCGCCGCGGCGATTTCGCTGCTCGCGGCGGTGGTGATGGCGATCGTCATGCAGCTCGCCCGTCGGCTGCCGATCCCGGCCGTCCGCTGCCCTTCGCGCCTCGAAGCGACGCCGCTGACCTGGTCACACCTGGTGAGCGATTACGCCGAAAAGAGCACGCTGTTGGCCCATACGAGTCGGGGAAGCGGTCGGGCAGACTTGTCCGGGTGAGTTCCCCGACGGATCTGCGCCCCTACCTGCGTACCTTGGACGCGGAAACGCTGGCGGACCTGCTGCACGCCCAAGCCGAGCGTGACCCTGCGTTACGGCAGGCCCTGGAGAACCGCTTCGCCACCCAGGGGAGTGACGTCGCCGAGGCGCACCGCCTCCTCGACACCGCCGTGCTGGCGGGCAACGTCGAGTACGCCGCGAAGGTCGGCTCCGTCCTCGACACGCTCCAGCGGCTTCTCGACGCCGGCAGCCGGGCGGATCTCGCTCCGCTCGCCCGCCGGACCGTGGATGACATCAGCGAGATGCTGGAGCAGATCGACGACGCCTCGGGCGAGGTCGCGGACCGGCTGGACCGGGCCGTCGAGTTGTACGCGCGGGCCTGCGTGGCGCACCCGCCGGATCCGGAGGGCCTGGCCGCCTGGATCCTCGAAGTGGAGTTCGACGGCCCCGGCTGGCCCGTCATCGAGCTGGCCGACTTCGCCGCCGCGTTGGGGGACAAGGGAATCGCGCGGATAAAGTCCACTGTGGACGATGTGCTGGCGGAGCATCCGTCCGGGGCGAAACGCGAGACCGCCGAGCGGCTGCGCGAGGAGCTGGCGGAGGTGTCCGGCGACGTCGACGCGCTCGTCGCGATCCTCGCCGCCAAGCCGCCGCGGGTGGACGTCAGTCTCAAGATCGTGCGCGTGCTGCGCGCGGCGGGGCGGCACAGCGAGGCCATCGCGCATGCGGCGCGGGCGCTCACGCACGACAAGAAGGAGGAGGCGCCTCCGCTGGAGGAAGAGCCGGTTCCCTTGTCGCGTAAGGACTTCGACGAGAACCCCACGGCCGCGACGTACCTCGCGCTGCGCGAGGAGTCGCTGGAAACCGGGCGCTGGGTCGCGCAGCGGAAGACCGCGCTGGCCCGGTTGCGTGAACTCGCCGCCGGGAGCACGGAGGCCGCCGACGAACTCGTCCGCGCGTTGCTCGGCGAGGACCGCGCCGACGAGGCATGGCGGGCGGCCGTGCGCTTCGAGGCTTCTTTGCCGGTGCGGGTCGGACTCGCGGATTCCCGTTCCGTCGCCCATCCGGCCGAAACCATTCCCGTATACCGGGACCATGTCGAAGAATTGATCACGCGGAAGGATCCGAACGCCTACCGCGAGGCGGCCCGGCAACTGCGCAAACTGCGCACGGCGCACAAAAAGGCCGGTACGGCTGAAGAATTCAGCTCGTACCTCGGCACATTGGTGGAAATACACAAACGCAAGACCCGGCTGATCGCCGAGGTCAAAGCGGCGAGAATCGCGATTCCCAAACCGGTCAGGGCGTAACCGCGCCCGTCGCCTGTCGTTATTCGCGGTGAACCGAGGAAACCCGGCGAAGAGGGTGAAGTCGCGGTGGTCGGTGAACCGGTGTCCGCCCGCGTCCGGGACTCCGTGTTCCGCGCCCGCGACCACCGCGACGAGCCCGGCCGGGTCCGCGTGAAAACATGTCGCCATGAGTCCGGTCAGCCGTGCGCGCAAGAAGGCAGCCCAGCCCTCCACTCCGAGTGTGACGGGCCTCTTCAAGGACGTCCTCCGGGACTTCTCGACCCTTGGTGCCGAACCCGAGGTGCTCGACGTCGAGCTGCTGACCTCCGAGGTGCTCGGCCAGTGGTGGGAGATCGAGCTCGAAGAGGACGAAACGCCGCTGGGCCTGGAGCTCATCGCGTTCGCCGAGCGGAAGATCACCCCCGCCGCGGCCGCGCTGCTCGCCGGGCTGAAGGTCTTCGCCGAGACCGAGGAGGAGCGCGAGGCGGCCGCTTCGGCGCTGAACACCGTGCTGGGCCGCGGGATCCCGGAGCCGGAATGGGTGGCGGAGCTGGCCGCGGTGACCGTCGGGGAGTGCTGGCGGACCGGTGACGTCTTCGGCGACGAGTCCTCCCTCCTGTGCGTCTTCTCCCGCGGCGGTGCCGAGCACGGCTTGCTCGCGCTGGTCGACTTCACCGAGGGCGGCCGGATCCGCGACGTCGTCGTGGTCGACAAGCCGCAGGACGTGCTGGCCGAGATGCGGCAGCAGGCCGCCGACGACCCGGAGCTGGTCACGCTGGAGCGGGTGCTGCCCGAGCGTGCCCGCCAGCTGCTCGCGGACGGGCTGGCCGCGACGGACGTCGTCGAAGAGCCCGACGTCAGCGAGGACTACGCGCGGTTTCACGCGCTCGCGCTGGCGTGGATCCGGGCGCTGCCCGCTCCCGAGCCGTCGCCCGAGATCACCGAATGGCCCGAGCAGGTCCGCGAAGAGGTCGTGGCCGACTTCATCGGGTCCGGACTCGTCGAGGACACGGAGGCGACGCGGTTCTACGCGCGCTTGCTCGTCGACTACGGCTGTGAGACCGAGCCGGGCAGCCCCCTGCGGGTCGGCCCCGAGAAGCTCGCCCGGTTCCTCGAATCGCTGCTGGACGGCGAGTTCGAGATCGACGAGGCCTACGAAGACGCGCTGGAGCCCGCCCTGCTCGGCTGGGTCACCTGGGCCGCCGACCGCGCCGGACTCCCCGAGGCCGCGCGTGTCGCGCTGCTGGAGAGCGCGACCGAGTTCCTGGAGGAATTCGCGCAGGACGAGGATTCCGCGCTCGACGTCTACTTCGACGGCTCCGAGGGGATCGAAGACCCGGCGGACCTCGCGGAAGCCCTGGCGCGCCGGATGTTCGCCGTCCCGACGGTTTACGCGGAGATCGGTGACGAGGAGCTGGAGCTCGAACCCGCCGACCCCGAACAGCGCCGCCTGCTGGTGATCGGCGAGCACCCCGAGTACCACGAGGCGCTGGCCGAGGAGACCTTCGACGGCGAACCGCGGATGCGGCTCGCGCTCAAGACCACGATCGTCGACCAGCTCTGGGCCGACGAGCCCGCCGAGGTCTGGCAGGCCGTGCGGCGGCTGAGCGAGACCGGGCAGGAGCGCGAAGAGATCTTCGACCGCCTCATCGACGCGCTGTCCGCCCAGCTCACCGAAGCGGGCGAGCACGAGATGGACTACGACATCGACGACTACCGGAAGGCGCTCGGCGAGCTCGCCTGACACCCGTTTCCCCCGGTCACACCCCTCCAGCCCTTGCCAACCCACCTAGTTCTGTCTAGTCTGTCTAGATGGAAGCAGCAACCTGGCAAGTGCAGGATGCCAAGCAGCGGCTGAGCGAGCTGCTGCGCCGAGCCGCGTCCGATGGGCCGCAGTTCGTCACGAAACATGGGGAGGAGGTGGCCGTGGTGCTGGACATCGTGGATTACCGCAGGTTGACCGGAAGTGGCGAAGCCGTCGATTTCAAACTCGCGCTTTCCGGGGAGCAGCATCATCCCGAGTACGGGGAGGCGCTGGCCGACGTACTGGAGGAGATCGCCGCCGAACGAGCGGAAGACCTGCCGAGGGATGCCGTGGAGGTGAGCGGGTGAGCTTTCTGCTGGACACGAACATCGTGTCCGAGGCTCGGCGCCGCACGCCGAACCCGGGTTTCGCCCGGTGGTGGGGAGAGGTGTCGTCGAGCAGGCTGTATCTGAGCGCGCTGACGGTGGGGGAAATCGAGAGGGGGATAACGAAACTCAGGCATCGAGGGGAGCGGGACAGGGAGCGTGCGGAGGCGCTGGCCGATTGGCTGGCCGGGCTCACCGCGCAGTTCTCGGAACGGATCCTTCCGGTGACCGCCGAAATCGCGGCCGAATGGGGCAGGCAGTACGCGCCGCGGAAAGTGCCGTCGATCGACGGGCTGATCGCCGCGACCGCCCGGGCCCACGAGCTGACCCTGGTCACCAGGAACCTCGCCGACATGGCCGGGCTCGGCGCGCAGGTGCACAATCCGTTCGACTGAGCCGAGCTCCGCGGGGATCAAGACGTCCGGACGCCTTGATCGGCCGGAGTTCAGCTCACCTGGGTTCAGCCCAGCGGTGCCGCGGGAGTGCCCTTGCTCTCCGTGACTGGTGGCTTCTTCCGGCGACGGTCACCGCGGGCGTCGTCGAAGTCGACGACGAAGGCGCCGGCGGCCATGGCCACCAGGAGTGCGAGTCCGAGAATCGAGCCGACCCAGGTCAGGATGGTCGAGAACATCGTGAGCCTCCTCCCTGCTCAAGGTCTTTTCGAGACCTCGTGAACCCCTGACACAAGGGTCGCCTCGGGGGGCTGTAGCCGGTATCGGCCAACCGGTTACACGTACTGAGCGTGGATCGGCCGATCGGCCGAGGAAAGCCGTCGGCCGACAGCGGTGCGCGACCGGTGGGCACCACTGGCTCTCCCGTGGTGCGAAGGCTGGTCCTTGTGAGGGAACAGCCGGAAGCCGCCCGCGTGATCGGCGTCCGGCGAAGTGATCTTGGCCGTCGTCGTGAACGCTCGCCGTGAGTAGAGAATCCGCAGGTGCCCGGTTACGCGGTGTCGTCTTCCGGCTGCGCGTTGCTGAAGGGTTTGGGACATCCCAGATCCTTCATCGACGGACCAACACGATGGAGGCGGGTGTCTCAGGCACGTTCCGCCGGTCCGCGGGTGGCGGTTTCGCGCGGAACCCCGGTCGCGGGCGTGCCGTCCGTCCAGTCACGTGTGTTGTCCGTCGGATCACGTGTGTCGTCCGTCCAGTCACGTGACATCGCCGGTGCTGGACTTCATGACCGACCGCAGCCGCCAGAACGAGAACCGTCGTGATCTCTCAGAGCTTGCGCAGCCGGACCCGGTTGATCGCGTGGTCGGCGTCCTTGCGGAGGACGAGGGTCGCTCGGGGCCGCGTCGGTTTGATGTTCTCCATCAGGTTCGGCTCGTTGATCGTGCGCCACAGGTGGCGTGCCTCGGCACGGGCCTCGTCGTCCGGGAGGCCGGCGAAGTGGTGGAAGTGCGACGCGGGGTCCGCGAAAGCGGTGTGCCGCAGCTTGAGGAAGCGCTCGATGTACCAGCGTTCGATGTCGGTCGTCGGCGCGTCCACGTAGATCGAGAAGTCGAACAGATCGGAGACGGTGAGCCGAGGACCGGGCTGAAGGACGTTCAACCCTTCGAGGATCAGGATGTCGGGCCGCTGAACGACCTGCTCCTCGTCGGGAAGGATGTCGTAGGCGAGGTGCGAGTACACCGGAGCGCTGACCCGGTCCGCCCCGGACTTCACCTCGGTGACGAACCGCAGCAGCGCCCGCCGGTCGTAGCTTTCCGGGAAACCCTTGCGGTGCATGATCCCGCGCCGCACCAGTTCCGCACGCGGGTAGAGGAAACCGTCGGTGGTGACCAGGTCGACCCTGGGGTGATCCGGCCAGCGGGCGAGCAGGGTGCGCAGGATGCGCGCGGTGGTCGACTTGCCGACGGCGACACTGCCCGCGATCCCGATGATGTACGGCACCTTGGTGCCCCGACTGTCTTCACCGAGAAAGGTGGTGGTGGCCTCGTACAACCGTTGCCGGGCGGCGACCTGGAGATTGATCAGCCGGGAGAGCGGCAGATAGACCTCGGCGACCTCGGCCAGGTCGACCTGTTCGCCGAGACCGCGCAGCCGCAGCAGTTCCGCGGCGGTCAGCGGCAGAGGAGTCGACCTGCGCAACTCGCGCCACTGCTCACGGTGCAGCTCGACGTAGGGACTGAGCTCACGGACCCGCGGCATCGCACACTCCTCGCCCGTCGCCTGCGCTGGCGCCGTACAAAACCGTGTTGACGAGTTCTCGGCGGGTGAACGTGCCTCGAACCGGATGAAGCCGCTTTAACGGTAGGGCTTACGGCTCGTGAACGCGCTGCGATGTGATGTACCCCGCTTCAGGGCGTTACCGTCCGTTACGGGTACGGCCCGGCGTGAAGACCTCGTTCCACGCGGCGGCGACCTGCCGTGCGCAGGACGCGGGCGCGACCCCGCCGAAGCCGGTACCGAGTCCGGGCATCGCGATCGTGTGCACGAGATCACGGACCCGGCCCTGGTCGAGCCTGCCGTCGCGCCACTGCTGGAACACCGCCCTGGCGGCCAGGTACGGATGCACGGTGTCACGCGGGAGGCGTTCGCCGGGTTCCCGCGTCGTCGGCGCGCTGATCAGCCAGGCGGGCTCGGCCTCGCCGGTGGGCACGATAACCGCTTCGCCGATCGGGAGCTCCCCGCCGTGGTAGGCGAGCACGGCGCTGCGCACGTTCTGCTCGACCTCGGGATAGGCGCGGGCGTACACGGCGTCGATGCCGCCGCGCATCCAGCCGTAGGAGTTCGCGGGGCTGACGACGGCCTGCGCGACGACGTCGAGCACGGACCCGCGGTGCACGAAGACCCGGCCGTCCACAGTGTCCGCGACGGTCGTCCAGGCTTGTGCGAGCAGGTCATCGACGGCGCAGAGCACCAGCTCCGGAGTGGGGCGGTCCGACGGGGGAGCGAAGGAGGGGCCGGTGTACTCGTGGCCGGTGCGCGTGCCCGGTTCGGCGGTCACGCGCTAAGCATGGCAAAAAAAGCCACCCGGCGTAACCGGTGCGCGTACCGGCTGTCCGAGTGAAAGTCGCCACCCGCGCCGTGCGTAATCTGGCGGGGTGTCACGGATCGCTTACTTCGGCCCCCAGGGAACCTTCACCGAACAGGCCGCCCGCCGGCTCGCCCCCGGGGAGGAGCTGATCCCGGCGGAGACCATCCCGGCGGCGCTGGCCGCGGTGCGCTCGGGCGCGGCCGACGCCGCGTGTGTCCCGATCGAGAACTCCGTGGAGGGCGCGGTCACCGCCACCCTCGACAGCCTGAGCGAGGCCGAGCCGGTCGTCGCGGTGGCGGAGGTGCTGCTGCCGGTCCACTTCAGCGTGCTGACCCGGCCGGGCATCACCGAGATCCGCACCGTGGCCAGCCATCCGCACGCGCTCGCCCAGGTCCGCCACTGGGTCGAGGCGAATCTGCCGGGGGCGCGCCCGGTCGCCACGTCGTCCACGGCGGCGGCCGCGGTCGCGGTCGACGCGGGCGAGTTCGACGCCGCCGTCACCGCGCCGGTCGCCGTCGAGCACTACCCGCTGGAGGTGCGGGCCACCGAGGTCGCCGACGTCCGCGACGCCAAGACCCGGTTCATCCTCGTCCGCACGCCCGGTGAGCTGCCGGAGCCGACCGGGGCGGACCGCACTTCGATCGTCGCCGCCGCGACGAACCGGACCGGCGCCTTGGCGGAACTGCTCACCGAGCTGGCGGTCCGCGGGATCAACCTCACCAAGCTGGACGCCCGCCCGACCAGGAACAACTTCGGCGAGTACCGCTTCTTCATCGACTTCGAGGGACATGTGGCAGAGCCCCGGATCGGCGACGCGCTGGCCGCGTTGCGCCGCCGGTGCCGGAACGTGCGGTTCCTCGGCTCCCACCCGCGCGCGGACAACGGCACGACCGAGATCGAGCCGGGCGCCGCCAACGAGGATTTCACCGACGCGATCGGCTGGGTCGAGTCGGTACGGAAGGGAGCACAGGCGTGAAACTTCTCCTCGTCCGCCACGGCCAGACCGACGGCAACGTGCGGGGCGCGCTCGACACCGCGCTGCCGGGGCCACCGCTCACCGAGCTGGGCCGCGAGCAGGCCCAGGACCTCGCGAAGCGGCTGGACGGCGAGCCGATCGTCGCGGTCTACGCCTCGCAGGCGATCCGCGCCCAGCAGACCGCCGCGCCGCTGGCGGCGAAACTCGGCTTGGACGTCCTGGTCCTCGACGGCGTGCACGAGGTCGCGGCGGGCGACCTCGAAGGCAAGACGGACAAGGACTCGATCACGACCTACATGAGCGTCGTGCGCCGGTGGACGCTCGGCGAGCTCGACCCGCCGATCCCCGGCGGCGAGACCGGTGCGCAGGTCCGCGCCCGCATGCTCGACGCGGTCGCCCGTCTGCGTGCCAAGCACGAGCAGGCCGACCCCGACGGCACAGTGGTGCTGGTGAGCCACGGCGGCGCGATCCGGCTGGGCGGCGAATGGCTCGCCGGGAACGTGACCGCCGAGGTCGCCAACCAGGGGCTCGTGCCGAACACCGGGATCGTCGAGCTCGTCGCGACCCCTACCGGCTGGACCTGTCTCACCTGGGCGGAAGCCCCTGTCGAACCCTGACCAGGGACGTTTGCCTCCGCGCCCGCCGGGGAATACACCCCACAAGATCGATTAACACCTTGTGGGGAATTAACCGGTGGAGCGCAACCCCCACGGCGGACAACACGTCTACTGGACGGTGGGTGACCCGGCAGCGTCGGACTACAGGGAGGCGAATGACCATGGTTCGTTCAAAATTGATCTCCATCGGCGGTCTCGTCGCGGGTACCGCCGGGCTTCTGCTGCTCAGCGCCTGCGGTGCGGAGACCGCGCCCGTCGCGCAGAACACGTCCGCGTCGCCGTCCGGTTCGGCGCCGGACACCTCCGCCGCGCCCAGCGCGAGCTCTTCGAGCCCGGCGCCTGCCCCGCAGCCCGTCCAGCCGTCCGCACAGGCGCCGAAGAACGACGGGCTGTGCAAGGCCGGCGACGTCAAACTGTCCATCAAGGACAGTGACGCCGCCGCGGGCACGGTGTACCGCAAGCTCGTCATCACCAACGCGAGCGGACACCCGTGCACCGTCCAGGGCTTCCCGGGCATCTCGTACGTGACCGGCGCCGACGGCCACCAGGTCGGTGAGGCCGCGTACCGCGACGGCGCCAAGGGTGGCCCGGTCCAGCTCGCCAAGGGGGAGAGCGCGATCGCCGACGTCGGTTTCGTGAACGTCCGCAACTACGACGAGGCGGTCTGCAAGCCCACCGAGACCCGAGGGCTGCGGGTGTACCTGCCGCAGGAGACGGCGTCGAACTTCGTGCCGGTGCAAGGACTCGGCTGCGCCGGGAAGATTCCTGGCAATCAGCTGACCGTCAAGACCGTCCACAAGGGCTAGAGCTGGGCGCAGAGCTGTTCGGCCTGCGTCAGATGCCGCTGTCCCGAGATCTGGTTGAAGTGCAGGCTGAACACCATCCGGCTGACCCCGTCGATATGTTCGGCCAGCGGCCGGTAGGTGTCCTTGGCGGCGGCCGCCGCGGCGGAGAGTTCGCGTGCGGCCGTCATCCGGTGCAGGACTTCGGGGGCGAGGACGGCCACGGTCCGTTCGCCGGGTGCGGAGTCGGTGGTGTCCGGGATCGTGCCGACCCTGGCCAGCGCCGAGCAAGCGTGCTTCGCGTCTTCGAGCGCCCCCGCGTTGACGCCCGAGAGCGCCCACAGCATGCCGATCACGCCACCGCCGATCACGAAACCGGCGACGGCGGTCAATACTTGCGGCCGTCTCGAAGGTTCTGTCGTCCCCACGCCGGCCTCCGGCACCAGTGTCTGCTGCATCGCGGACCTCCCCGTCACCCGTGGCGGTGATGGGCTATTTCAGCACCAAAGGCCTTTGTTTTCACCGGTCTCGGTGGAGAACCCGCTCCTCCGTGGCCGATTCGTCATCGAAGGCTCCTTGCCGTAACGAGACGAACGCGAAACCGGCTACTCCGAACAGCAGCAGCCCGGACGTGAGGAACGTCCTGGCCGGGGAACCGAGAGCGTGGGTGAGGACGCCGCCGAGCAGGGCGCCCACCGGGATCGCACCCCAGACGACGGTGCGCCACACGCCGAGGACCCGGCCGAGCAGGTCGCCGGGGACGAGCGTGTGCCGCGCCGTCCCGAGCACGATGTTCACCGCGACCACGGCGGCCGCGAACAGGCCGAACAGTGCCGCACCCGCCACCGGCGAGCTCGTCAGGCCCATCCCGGTGAACGCCGCGCCGCAGCAGGCCGTGCCCCCGAGGAGCACCGCGCGCCGGCTGGTCGCCTTCACCAACCGAGGGGCGAGGGCCGCGCCGAGCAGGCCGCCGATGCCGCCGACGAACGCGAAGAGCCCGAAGGCCGCTTCGCTGAGACGCAGGTACTCGATCGCGTAGAGCACCAGCTGCGCCTGCGCGAGTTCGCTGACCAGGCTGATCAGCCCGGCGATGACGACCAGCCGCAGCACCAGCCTGCTGTGCTTCAGCCAGCGGAAACCCTCCGCCAGTTCGGTGCGGAGGCCGGCGGGCGCGTTGCCGGTGGCTCTCGGCCGATAGCTCCCGGCGAGTCCGATCAACACGGCGGCCGCGATCGCGAAGCCCACCGAGTTGAGCATGAACGGGAACGTCGCGAAGAGCGCGAAGGTAGCGCTGCCGACCGGCCCGCCCAGGAAGGTCTGCCCCACGATCTCGCACGCCTGGAGCTTGCTGTTCGCGCTGTCGAGTGATCCCTTGCCGACGACCGCCGGGATGAGCACGTTCGCGGCGCTGTCGGCGACCACCTCCGCGGAGCCGATGAGCAGGGCGGCGGCGTAGACCAGCCAGATCGTCACTCCGCCCGCCGCGACCAGGGCGGCCGTCCCGCCGACGACGACCGCGCGGACGCTGTTCGCGAGGATCATCGCCCGCCGCCGGTCGATGCGGTCGAGCAGCGCGCCCGCCGGGAGCGCGAACAGCAGCCACGGCAGGAACTGGGTCGCCGAGAGGCCGGCGATGAGCAGCGGATCACGGGTCAGGGTGACCGCGAGCAGCGGGAACGCGACCTTGCCGATCCCGTCGCCGAGGTTCGACGCCGCGCTGGACGCGAGCAACCAGCGCAACCGCCGGTCACTCCTCCCTCGTGCCGCCGACTCGGCCATGGACCGCCTCCCCAGGCATTCGCCGGCGCAGGCCGGCGACAACGTGTCGAAAAGTTTAGCGGGGGCTGTCGCCCAAAGTGGCTGGGTTGTTACGCCCAGTTAAGAATCCGGAAAACCTTGGTGCTCCACGCACGAAAATCACCGACCACGCCGCCTTCGGCACGGAATCCACTGTGTACGTCTCGGGGGAGCAAGGGACCTTTGCTCTCGTCCGTCCGGCGGGCTCAGCCCCACCCGAGTTCGTGCAAGCGCGCGTCGTCGATGCCGAAATGGTGGCCGACCTCGTGGACGACCGTGATCAGCACCTCCTCGACGACGTCCTCCTCGGTGTCGCACATCTCCAGCAGCGGACGCCGGTAGATCGAGATCCGGTCCGGCAGCACCCCGCCGTACTCGTGGGTCCGCTCGGTCAGCGCGACCCCGTGGTACAGGCCGAGGATCGTGGGCGACTCCTCGTTGAACTCCTCCACGAGTACCACGACGTTGTCCATGGCGTCCGCGAATTCGGGCGGGAGCTCGTCCAGTGCCTCCGAAACCAGCTCCTCGAACCGCTGCTGGGTCATCTCGACGGGCACGCGATCACCCTCCGGTCTTCGGGGCCGAAGACGACGACGGCGGCGGGGTCTCGCCGGTGCCGACCTTGACGCTCCCGGTGACCGGCGCCAGCCCCTTGTTCTCCGGCAGGACCGCCGCCACCTTGCAGTTCACCAGCGTCGACCCGGCGTCCCAGCTCTCCTGCTCGCGGACGTCCCAGCTGAGGATGAGCTTCTTCGCCGCCAGGTCCGCGTTGCCGGTGTACTCCTGCGCGGCCGTCGAGCACTCGGTGTCCAGCCAGGTGTTCTGCTGCTCCTGCGACGGGTAGCCGTTCTTGAACTTCGTCTTGAGATCGAGCGTCGCGATGATCTCGTACGAATGCGTCTGCGCGCAGTCGATGGGGTCGCCGAAGCTGTTGTTGAGCAGCGCGAGGCAGGTGCCCGGCTCCCAGACGGCGGACTGGTCCTGCTCCTTCGCCGGCCCCTTGGTCGGCTGGAGCTTGCCGCCCTGGCCCGCCCACTGCAGACCGCACCGCAGCTGCCGGTCGCCGTCCGCCCACTGCGCGGGCGTCGGCCGGAGCAGGTTCATGCTCAGCTTGCCGTACGGGTCCAGCGTGCGGCCGAGGTACGGCTTGACGTCGATCGTGCACTGCGACCTGGAGATCTCCTGCCACTGCTCCAGGTTCGGGCTCGGCGCCCCCGGCGGGTACTGCGCGCCGATGTCGACGATGCTGGTGACCTCGAACAGGTGGGCCTCGGCGCACGGCACGCGCCGCGCGTCGGTGGCGTCCGGATTGTTCCAGGTCAGACAGGTGCCAGGAGGAGATTGGAACGCCTCGGCCGCGGCGGGCGACAGTTTGGGGGCGCCGCCGCCCGCACCGCCCTCCGGGCCCACGTTCCACGAAAACGCCACACTCAGCGAAAGCGCGATGATCGCGCCCGCGAACACACCGGCCATGACGAGCCGGGTGCGCAGGGTGCTCAGCGCGTTTCGCGGATCACGGAACCGCTCGGCCTGTTGAGACATCCACTCCATGATGCCCGCGCCGCACGTAAGGTGCGCGTACCGGGTGGTTAGTGTTGAGACACGGGTTCGGGCCGGCGGGCGATTACGGAGCTTCGATGACGCAGGATGACAACCAGGGGGCACAGGCGCCTCAGGAGCCGCCAAGGCGCGGCTCGATGCGCTTCCAGGACAGCAGCACGCAGGCGCGGCAGCCGTCGCTCGCCGAGCAGCGGGCACGGCAGCAGGCCCTGGCCGAGCAGCAGCGCCAGGAGGCGCTCGCGGCCGAAGCCGCCCGCGCCGCCGAGAAGAAGTCTTCGACCAAGAAGAAGCTGCTGATCGGCACCGGGGTGACCGTCGGCCTGGTCGGCTTGGTCGCGACGTTCTACACGGTCGCGAAGCCGGAGAACGTCACGGCCGTCTGCACCACCAAGGACGGGATCGTCGACCAGGACGACAACTGCGACGAGCGGTACGTGACGTCGCACGGCGGCTACCACTCCGGTGGCTTCTTCTTCATCCCGATCGGTGGCGGCGGGTACAACAGCTACCGCTACAACTACGGCGGCACGGGGACCATCGGACAGCGCGTGTCGGGTGGCTCGTACACCGCGCCGTCGAACGCGAACGTCAGCACGAAGTCGGGCAAGACGGTCCAGCGCGGCGGGTTCGGCATCAGCGGCAAGAGCGGCTCCGGCGGCAGCGGCAAGAGCGGGGGCTCGTAGGTGTACCGGGATTCCAAGCCGCCCCGGCGGGACTGGCAGAACATCGTCGAAGAGCAGGGGCTGGTCTTCGGCACGCCCGCCCGCGACGGCTCCGGCAAGTCCCGGCCGTACTGGGACGAGTCGGTCCACTACGTCTTCGACATGGACGAGATCCTGTCCGTCGAGGCGGACGTGGAGCTGCTGCACTCGATGTGCCTCGAAGCCGTCGACAACGTGATCACCACGGAGCAGTACCACCGCTTCGGCATCCCCGAGTGGGTCTGGCCGCATATCGCCGAGTCGTGGAAGCGGCAGGATCCGCACGTCTACGGCCGGTTCGACCTGCGCTACGACGGCAAGAGCCCGGCGAAGCTGCTCGAGTACAACGCCGACACCCCGACCTCGCTGCTCGAGGCCGCGGTGCTGCAGTGGCACTGGAAGACCGCGGTCTTCCCCGAGAACGACCAGTGGAACTCGATCCACGAGAAGCTGGTCGAGCGCTGGGGCGAGCTCGCCGACAAGCTGCCGTCCAACGAACTGCATTTCACCTGGTCGTCGGCCGATCCGTCCGGTGAGGACCACGTGACGACGGCGTACCTGCAGGAGACCGCGGCCGAGGCCGGGCTCGACACCGTCGGCCTGTCGATCGAGGAGATCGGCTGGGACCCGGTGCTCAAACGGTTCGTCGACCTCGAAGAGGCGCAGATGGCGACCGTGGTGAAGCTCTACCCGTGGGAATGGGTGGTCGACGAGGAGTTCGGCCGCTTCGCCGTCGAGACCATGCCGCGCACGCTGTGGGTCGAGCCGCTGTGGAAGATGATCCTCTCCAACAAGACGCTGCTCGCGATCCTGTGGGAGAACTACCCGGGGCATCCGAACCTGCTGCCCGCCTTCGCCGACGACCCCGGTCTGCTGACCGAGTACGTCCGCAAGCCGAAACTCGGCCGCGAGGGCGCGAACGTGCAGATCGTCGCCACCGGGTACGAAACGCAGACCGACGGTGTCTACGGCGCGGAAGGGTTCGTCTACCAGGCGTTCGACCCGCTCCCGGAGTTCCAGGGCTACCGGCCCGCGCTCGGCGCGTGGATCGTCGGGGACCAGGCCGCCGGCCTCGGCATCCGCGAGACCGCGGGTCTCGTCACCGACGACGGTGCGGCGTTCGTCCCGCACCGCATCGTCGAGTCGTGATAGAAGCAACCGCACAAACCTGACATTCCTGACTCCTGGAGAACCCCTGTGACCACCACCCTTGCGCTGTCCGACACGTTCGGCTCCGACCTCGTGCGAGGGATCGGCGCGATCCTGTTGTACGGCGTCGTCGGCCTGCTGATGATGTTCGCCGGGTTCTGGGCGATCGACTGGACCACGCCCGGCAAGCTCGCCCAGCTGGTCACCCGCGGCCTGCCGAACGCGGTCATCGTCACCGCGTCGGGCCTGTTGTCGATGGCGTTCATCATCGTCGTGGCGATCGCGAACTCCGCCAGCGACCTGACCGAGGGGCTCATCACCTCGCTGGTCTACGGCCTGCTCGGCATCATCGTGCAGGTGCTCGCCGTCCGGCTGCTGGAGTGGGCGACCCGGATCGACGTCCGCTCGACGATCGAGAGCGAGAAGTTCGCCCCGGCCAGCATCGTCGTCGCGGCCGCGCACCTCGCCCTCGGCCTGGTCGTGGCCGTCGCCATCTCGTGATTTCCTGACGCACTGAAACCGGCATGGGCGCACGATTCCCACTAACGTGGGAGTCGTGCGCCTTTTAAGGACACCGGACGACCGGTTCTCGGACCTGCCCGATTTCGACTTCGAACCGCGCTACGCGGAGCTCGTCGACCTTCACGGCGGCGTGATCAGAGTGGGGTACGTGGAGGCCGGGCCCGAGGACGGGCCGCCCGTTCTCCTGCTGCACGGCGAGCCCACCTGGTCCTACCTCTACCGCAAGGTCATCCCGGTGCTCGCCGACGCCGGGCTGCGCGCCATCGCGCCCGACCTGGTCGGCTTCGGCCGATCCGACAAACCCGGCGACATGGTCGACCACACCTACCAGCGGCACGTCGAGTGGATGCGCGCGTTCGCCTTCGATGTCCTCGACCTGACCGACGTCACCCTGGTCGGCCAGGATTGGGGCGGACTGATCGGCCTGCGGCTGGTCGCCGAAAACCCCGACCGCTTCGCGCGGGTCGTCGCGGCCAACACCGGCCTCCCCACCGGCGACACCGACATGCCCGAGCTCTGGCACAAGTTCCGCGACGCCATGGAGAACGCCCAGGTCATCGACGTCGGGCGGTTCGTCCAGTCCGGCTGCCAGACCAAGCTGTCCGAGGAGGTCCGCGCCGCCTACGACGCGCCCTTCCCGAACGAGATGTACAAGGCCGCGCCGCGCGCGATGCCGTCGCTGGTGCCGATCACTCCGGGTGATCCGGCCTCGGCCGCCAACCGGGCCGCGCTGAAGGTGCTTTCGGAATTGAACAAGCCGTTCCTGGTCTCGTTCTCCGACGGCGACCCGATCACCGCGCCGTGGGGCCTCGAACTGCGGGGCTCGATGCGCGGCGCCCGCGAACTCGAGCATCCGACGATCACCGGCGCGGGCCACTTCCTGCAGGAGGACGCCGGTGGGCGGCTGGGCGAGGTCATCGCCCGCTTCGTTCGCTCCTGACAAGGGGCTGAAGGGAGCTTTCCCCGCATCGGATGTGGGGAAAGCTCCCTTCACTGCGTGAGACGCGGGGAAAGTCCCCTTCAGCTCAGAACACCGCGGCCAGTGCGTCGGTGATGATCCCGAGGCCTTCGGCGGCCTCTTCGGCGGTGAGCGTCATCGGCGGCGCAATCCGCAGCACGTTGCCGTGCAGCCCGCCCTTGCCGATCAGCAGCCCGCGCGCCTTGGTCTCCTCCATCATCCGCGCCGCGGCCCCCGGGTTCGGCGTCATACCGCCCGGCTCGACCAGCTCGACACCGATCATCAGGCCCTTGCCGCGCACGTCCCCGATCAGCGGGTTCCCCGTCGCGCGCAGGCCGTCGAGCAGTTCGTTGCCGCGGGCCAGCGCGTTGGCCTGGAGGTCGTGGTCGGCGATGTGGTCGAGTACGGCGGCCGCGCCCGCCATCGCGACCGGGTTGCCCCCGAAGGTCGAGATCGAGTTCGCGGTGAGGCAGTCGACGAGGTCGCCGCGCGCCACGAGCCCGCCGATCGCGAGCCCGTTGCCGAGGCCCTTCGCGAAGGTCATCGCGTCGGGGACGACGTCGTGCGCCTGGATCCCCCAGTAGTGTTCCCCGGTCCGCCCCCAGCCGGTCTGGACCTCGTCGGAGATGAACAGGATCCCGTACTGGTCGAGGACCTCCTTCATCGCCTTGAACAGGCCGTCCGGTGGTGAGCTGAAGCCGCCGACGCCCTGGATCGGCTCGGCGATCATGCACGCGACGTCGCCCGACGTGCCCGTCTCCAGGACGTCGACCAGGTCCGCGACGCAAGCGTCGATGTACTCCGTGTCCGAAAGCGCCCGGAACGGGCTGCGGTACCGGTAGCCGCCGTGCACGTAGCTCACCTTCACCGGGCTGAGCGACGACGCCGACCAGCCGCGGTTGCCGGTGATGCCGACCGTCGCGAACGACCGCCCGTGGTACGAGTTCCGCATCGCCAGCACCTGGTTGCTGCGCCGGTACTGGGTGGCGAGCATGAGCGCGGTGTCGTTGGCCTCGGTCCCGGAGTTGGTGAAGAACACCTTCGCGTCGGGGATGCCGGAGAGCTTCGCGATGCGTTCGGCCAGTTCGACCTGTGACCGGATCAGGTACAGCGTCGACGTGTGCAGGATGCCGGTGTCGAGCTGCTTGCGCACGGCGTCGCTGATCGCCGAGACGTCGTAGCCCATCGAGTTCGTCAGGATGCCCGCGAAGAAGTCGAGGTAGGTGCGCCCGGTCGAGTCGATGACCCGGCGGTCCTGCGCGTGCACGATCTCGATCGGCTCGTCGTAGTAGAGCGCCAGCCACGACGGCAGTACCGCCTTGTGCCGCGCCAGCAGGTCCGCATCGGTCATCGGGTTTCTCCGTCCGCAGCAGGGAGATCTCAGTATGGGGACGGCCCGAAACGGGCGGCAACGATCAGACTGTCGGGTTATCCGCGTGGACCCGCACATTTTGTGCGGCTCGCACGGACTACTCTCAGCACTCGTGATTGACCCCAGGACTCTGCGCGATGACCCGGACGTCGTGCGCGCTTCGCAGCGCGCCCGTGGCGAGGACGAAGGAGTGGTCGACAAGCTGCTCTCCCTCGACTCCCGCCGCCGCTCGTCCATCGCCGCCGCCGACAAGCTGCGCGCCGAGCAGAAGTCGCTGGGCAAGCTCATCCCCAAGGCACAGGGCGACGAGCGGGCCGAGCTGCTCGCCAAGGCGAAGGACCTCGCCGCCCAGGTCAAGACGGCCGAGGTCGAGCAGACCGAGGCGTCGGAGGAGTTCGAGCAGCTGCATCGCCTGCTGCCGAACCTCGTCCACCCCGAGGCGCCCGAAGGCGGCGAGGACGACTACGTCGTGCTCAAGCACGTCGGCGAGCCGAAGAAGTTCGACTTCAAGCCGAAGGATCACCTCGAACTCTGCGAGGGCCTCGGCGCGCTCGACATGGAGCGCGGCGCGAAGGTCTCGGGCTCGCGGTTCTACTTCCTCACCGGCATCGGCGCCCAGCTGCAGCTCGGCCTGCTGAACATGGCGGTCGCGCAGGCGACCGCGAACGGGTTCACCCCGATGATCACCCCGACCCTGGTCCGGCCGGAGATCATGGCGGGCACCGGCTTCCTGGGCGCGCACTCGTCGGAGGTCTACCGCCTGCGCGACGACGACCTGTACCTCGTCGGCACCTCCGAGGTCCCGCTCGCCGGCTACCACGCCGACGAGATTCTCGACCTGAACGACGGCCCGAAGCGGTACGCGGGCTGGTCGTCCTGCTACCGCCGCGAGGCCGGGTCGTACGGCAAGGACACCCGCGGCATCATCCGCGTCCACCAGTTCGACAAGGTCGAGATGTTCGTCTACACGCGTCCCGAGGACGCCGAGGCCGAGCACGCGCGCCTGCTGGACTGGGAAGAGCAGATGCTCGCCAAGATCGAGGTCCCCTACCGGGTGATCGACACCGCCACCGGCGACCTCGGCACGTCCGCGTACCGGAAGTTCGACTGCGAGGCGTGGGTGCCGTCGCAGGAGACCTACCGCGAGCTGACCTCGACGTCGAACTGCACGACCTTCCAGGCCCGCCGCCTCGGCATCCGCTACCGCGACGACGACGGCCGCCCGCAGACCGTCGCCACGCTGAACGGCACGCTCGCCACCACCAGGTGGATCGTCGCGATCCTGGAGAACCACCAGCTCGAAGACGGTTCGGTCCGGGTCCCGGAGGCGCTCCGCCCCTTCCTCGGCGGAACCGAGGTGCTCACGCCGACATCCAAGTAGCGGTCGGCGGTGAGGGGAAGAGGACGCATGCGGTATCGGAATTCGCTCGCGATCGGGCTGGCGGTGCTGACGCTCGGCGGCTGCACGTCGGTCATCGGCGGTACGGCTTCGCCGGTACCGGGGCAGGGGCCGGTCATCACGAAGGCCGAGCCGTGCAAATTGCTCTCGCAGGAGCAGGCGGAAGCCATCGGGGTCACCTTTCCCGGCAAGGAACGTCCGGCGGACAAGGCACGGAAGATCCCCGGGACGTGCCGCTACCCGGAGCTGGACGACGCGCCCGACGGCGTCGCGCTGGAGGTGTCGCAGAGCTTCGACCTCTCGCTGGTCGACTACGTCAGCGGTGCTCTTCCCGGGGAGAAGTTCGGCATCGGCGGGTTCACCTGGACCCGGTACGCGTCCATCTTCGGCCCGAGCCACTGCTCGCTGATGACCGAACTCGATCCGAAGACCTTCGTCGAGATCACGAGCCAGGCCCCCGGCGAAGACGTCACCAAGGCCTGTGACCTGGCGAAGGCCGCGGCTCCCGCGGTCGCGTCCCACCTGCCCGGCGGACAGCCGAGCCCGCCGCTCACCGCGCCCCCCGGCCAGAAGCCGATCGAGGCTTCCGGACCGCTCGTGACCGTCGATCCGTGCTCCCTGCTCAAACCGGACCAGGTGACGCCGTTCAACCTTCAGGCCGCGCGGCCGATGAACGGTTCGGGCAGGGATCCGAAGAACGGCTGCCAGTGGGACGACAACGACGGTGACGAGGGCAAGAAGGCCCTCGACCTGTGGCTCTACACGGCGACGAAACTCGAGGACGTCCCCGGTCTCGACGGCACCCCGGTCGAGCAGATGGTGGCGGGCAAGAAGTGGTTCGTCTACTCGAGCCCGGACAGCCCCATCTGCGTCGCGATGCTGCCGGTCACGGAGACCTCCTCGGTCAAGGTCGACACCGGTGACCTCAGCGACAACGCCAAGGCCTGCGAAATCCCGCAAGCCGTGATGCCGCTGGTGACCGGGAACATGCCCGCCTTCTAGACCAGTTCGTCGGAGATGTGCTTCGCGATCTCCAGCGCGCTGGTCGCCGCCGGTGAGGGCGCGTTGAGGACGTGCACCTGGTTCCGCGCGGTCTCGATCAGGAAGTCGTCGACGAGCGCGCCGTCCGGGCGCAGCGCCTGCGCGCGGACGCCGGAGCCGTGCCGCACGATGTCGTCCTCGGTGACGGCGGGGACGAGCCGCGCGAGGCTTTCGGCGAAGCGGCGGCGCGAGAACGACCGGCGGACCTCGTCGAGCCCGGTCGGGTACGCGTACTTGCGCGCGAGCCGCCAGACGCCGGGGAAGCGGGCGACTTCGGCGAGGTCCTTCGCCGAGATGTCGCGCCAGGTGTAGCCCTCGCGGCGGAGCGCGAGCACGGCGTTCGGGCCGGCGTGCACGCTGCCGTCGAGCATGCGGGTCAGGTGCACGCCGAGGAACGGCAGCGACGCGTCCGGGACCGGGTAGATCAGGCCGCGCACCAGATGGCGGCGTTCCGGCTTCAGCTCGTAGTACTCGCCGCGGAAGGGCACGATTCGCGCGCTCGGGGTCAGCCCGGCGAGCCGCGCGACGCGGTCGGCGTGCAGGCCCGCGCAGTTGACGAGGGCGTCCGCGTGGATCACGTCGTCACCGGTCGCCACCTCGACACCGCCGGAGCGGCCAGGGCGGATCCCCAGCGCGGCAGTGCCGAGACGCAGGTCGGCGTCGGATTCGTCGAGCAGCCGCACCAAGGCGGTGCAGACGGCGGGGAAGTCGATGATGCCGGTCGACTCCACGCGCAGCGCGGCGACGCACGAGACCTCGGGTTCGTACTCGCGGGCTTCGCTCGGGGTGATCAGCTTGGCCGGGACACCGTTCGCCTCGGCGCGTTCGGCGAGCACCTTCAGCGCCGGAAGCTCCGCTTCGGAGGTGGCGACGACGAGTTTGCCGCAGACCTCGACCGGCACCCCGTACTGCCGCGCGAAGTCCACAATGGACCGGTTGCCCGCGCTCGCCATCCTGGCCTTGAACGAACCCGGCTTGTAGTAGAGCCCCGCGTGCACGACGTTCGAGTTGTGCCCGGTCTGGTGGGCCGCCCAGTGGTCCTCCTTCTCGAGCACCGTGACGTCCAGACCACGTTTGGTCAGCTCCCAGGCGGTGGCGAGACCGACGATCCCGCCTCCGATGACTACGACTGTGCGCACGATCGACCAGGTTACCCGGAGCGCTACCTGACAGATGTCAGGTTCGGTGATAGCGTACCTAACCGATGTCAGGTAAACGGCTGAGCAGGGAAGAACGCCGGGAGCGGATCCTCGCCGCGGCGGCGCGGGTGTTCGCCGCGTCCGGCTACGACGCGGCCGGGATGCGCGAGGTCGCGACGGCCGCCGGCATCAGCACGCCCGTGCTCTACGACCATTTCCGGTCCAAGGCCGCGCTGTACGCCGGGCTCCTGGAGTCCGAAGTGGACAGTCTGCTGGCCGGCTGGGCGGAGCTGCCGCCGTCGGGCACCGCCGAGGAGCTCCTGCGCGGCCGGGTGGCGGCGATCTTCGCCTGGATGGAGACGAACGAACGCGGCTGGCGGATGATCTTCGCCGAGACGCCGTCCGACGAGGCGGTCGCCGAGGTGCACCGGCGCGGACAGGCCAGGGCCACGGGGCAGCTGACCGAGGTGTTCGCCCGCGTCCCCGGCCTGGCGCTGACCGCGGACCTGCCGCGCGACCGCGCGAACGAAGCGCTCGCCGAAGCGGCGAAGAGCGCACTGAACGCCATCGCCACCTGGTGGTGGAGCAACCGCGACATCCCGCGGGAACAGGTCGTCGCGCTCACGGCGGATCTGTTGTGGCGCGGGCTGGGGAACCTGATCCAGGAGGACGCATGAGCACCGAAACCGCCGAGCGGTACCGCCGGGCCCTCGAAACCCGAGACGTCGAACTCGCGCTGAGCGCCTTCGCGCCGGACGCCGTCGTACGTTCGCCGCTGACGAGCCGGGTGCGGTTCACCGGGCACGCGGAACTCAGGCCGCTGCTGGAGGTCGCGTACTCGCATCTGCGCGACGTCCGGTTCCACACCGACACCGGCGACGAGGCCACGCGGGTCGTCGTCTACACCGCGCGCATCGGCGGCGAGGAGATCGAAGAGGCGGCGGTGCTGAAGCTCGGCGAAGACGGGCTCATCGCCGAAGTGACGCTGTTCGTGCGGCCGCTGCCAGGGCTCGTCGCGCTCATGGACGCCTTCGGCCCGGACATCGCGCGCCGCAACGGCCGCACGTTCGCGGCCCGGCTGCTGAAGGTGGCCGCGAAACCCTTGCTGGCCATGGTCCGGTCCGGCGACAAACGCGCGGTCCCGTTGGCCGGGCCGAGGGGCTGAAGGGCGCTTTCCCCGCATCTCATGCGAGGA